>NZ_BAAGPL010000070.1:0-1749 GCF_054784195.1 Kocuria himachalensis | reverse complement strand
GAGAACCGCATATGAACCCATTACCAGGGGACTGTTGTGTCCCCTAGTGTACCTGAGGCGCGTCCGCAAGTGGACCCCGCCTTGCTGGATATTGCCCTTTTTTGCCCCGAGACCCCGGCCCGCCGGTTTCTGGCGCACCACCGGATCGAGTATTTCCGGTGCGGTCAGACCAAGTCGCAGGCGTTCCCGAACCGTGGGCGGCCTGCGGGTGACTTCGCGTTCATCCAGCTCAACCCGGCCGATTGGTTGAACTTCCTCGTCGTGGACGTCGATGACGAGGACGCGTTGTTGAACCTGATGCACCCGGCCGTGCCCGAGCCGACCTGGATCATCGAGAACCCCCAGACTGGTCATGCCCAGGCCGGGTGGGCGATCGAACCGGTCTACCGGGGCGAGGGCGCTCGGCCGGGCCCGATCCGCTACGCGGAGGCGGTGCAGCGGGCCCTGGACCGGCTGGTGGACGGGGACCCGTGCTTCACCCGGTACCTGGTGCGCAACCCGGCCGCTCAGTTCCCGGCCGGGCGCGTGTGGTGGGGCCGCAGAGCCAGCCCATGGTCCCTAGGGGATCTCAAGGCGCACATGGTCGAGTACACCGACCCCTTCCACGACGAGGCCATCGACGGACCCGCCACACCAGCCTGGGACCCGGGCACGCCCCTGCTGGGACAGTCCGGCATCCCGCGAGCCTCTGTCTCGGACACCGCCACGGAGGTGGGGCGCAACACCGCGATCTTCCGCGCCACCCGACGGTGGCTGTGGGACCAGCGGCAGGCCCGCCACCAGACCCCCAGCGAGGCCGCCTCGATCGCCCACGCCAGGGCGCTCAACGCCCAGCTGCCCCACCCTCTGACCGATAGCGAAGTCGCCTGTCTAGCGCGCTCGGCCGTCCGTCAGGTCAACGCTGGCAAGGGACGCCCCACCTCCACCAGTGGTTCCGATGCTGCACACGAGTATCTAGCGCGGATGGGCCGCCGCGGCGGGAAGGCCAGGACCGAGGCCAAGGCGCGTGCGGCGGCAGACAACGCCGCCCAGGCCCGCCAGGCCCGCACCCGCCGTGTGGGGCAACTGCGGCCTCTAGCGGTGCAGTTGCGGGCGGCGGGGGCGACCTACCGGGCCATCGCCGAGGCCGTAGGGCGTACTACACGCACCGTGATGGCCTGGTTGAAAAACGAGCCCACCACACCCGCCGGCGGCCCCGTCAAGAAGGGTGAAATTCTCCAAGCAACAGGTATTGGCTCCTCCCCCAAGGTGTGTCCCACCCCTTCCCTTAGCCTGGAAGTGCCCCCCGGACTTGCTAAGGAAGAGGATGCCCCTGTGACGAGTGAACCCACCTACCAGTGGCCCGAAGGCGTCCTGCCTGGAGAACCAGACCCCGACTTCCGGGATCGGCTCCTCCCCGGGCACCGCGGCCTCACTCTCTGGGTTCCCCTGGACTACCTGGAGGATCACCCCATTGGCTCCGGGTACTGGTCTTTCACGACTGCCTCCGACTACTGGGAGACAGTCAAGGACGGACCGTTCCACGGTGCTGCACTGGGTGGGCGAGAACTGCACGTCACTGAAGTGGGGGCCCGTGTCGGAGAACTCCACGGACTGCGCTTCCCACACCTGACCGCTGTCTCCTATGAAGTCACTCGAGTCGCTGGCGACTCCCGGTGGTCAGCACGGTTCCCCGGCTACATCGTCCACTGACGCGTCGCGTCCAAGGTCAGTGTCACAGTGCTCTCAGGGACTTCGCTGTCCCCGAGC
>NZ_BAAGPL010000069.1:0-887 GCF_054784195.1 Kocuria himachalensis | reverse complement strand
CGCCTGTCATGACCGAATCCGACGGTAGTCCGGTTTCCGCTTCCCCGGCACCAGCTGCGGGAACCACCCCGTGGGCCCCGACCCGTGCAGGAGCCTCGCACGAGGTGGGTGCCGCAACCACTGCCCCCAGCAAGCGGCGTCTGGTCGGCATCGACGCCGCCCGTGGTCTGGCCCTGATCGGGATGGTCTCCATCCACATCCTGCCTGCCTGGGACCCGGTGACCTTCGCCCCCACCGCCCAGTGGACGCTCTTCGCCGGACGGTCCGCGGCGCTGTTCGCGTTCCTGGCCGGGGTGAGCCTGGCCTTCACCTCCGGAGGGCGTACCGCCCACACCGGCCGGGCGATGACCGCCACCCGGGCCGGGATCCTGGTCCGGGCCGTGCTGATCACGGCCCTGGGCCTGGCGATCAACCCTGTGATCCCCGGCGCCACCGCCGAGGAGATCCCGGCGATCAACATCCTGATCTACTACGGGGCCTTCTTCGTCCTGGTCATCCCGTTCCTGGGCCTGTCCGTCAAGGCCCTCTTCGCCTGGGCCGGGTTCTTCGCCGTGGCCGGTCCGGTCCTGACGCACCTGCTGCGGGGGACGCTGCCGGTGGCGGTCGATCTCAACCCGGGTTTCGCGGACCTGGCCGCCGACCCCGCCGCCGGCGTCGCCCAGCTGCTGCTGACCGGCACGTATCCGGCTCTGCCCCACCTGGCCTACCTGTTGGCCGGGCTGGGGATCGGGCGGCTGGACCTGGCCGGCCTCCGGGTCCAGGCCTGCCTGCTGCTGGTCGGCGCCGGTGTGGCCGTGCTGGCGTGGCTGGCCTACTGGGTGCTGATCCTCCAGGCCGGTGGCTACGACCAGCTCATGACCCACACCCCGGCCCTGACCGAAGAGATG
>NZ_BAAGPL010000068.1:0-1511 GCF_054784195.1 Kocuria himachalensis | reverse complement strand
CTGGGTGGCAAGTACGAGGTCGATCATTGGGGGGTCCTCTCAGAAGTTGCTTCATCGGCTGCCTCACCGAGGGCGGTGAGGACTTTTCTCGGCTCCCGGGCCATGGATTCCCAGTCCACGGTCCCGGTGAGCCGGAGCTCTTCGATCCAGGGCACCACCCAGGTGGAGGGGACACCGCCGGAGATCACCCGGGTCGCTGCGGCCAGGGACTTCGGGGGGCGGCCTGGGGCATCAGCCACCAGGACCAGGCCTTGGAGATCGACATCGGGGTGGGCACCGGCCGCCCAGTCGCGGGCAGCGAGACGGGCGGCGTCGAGGCCCCGCTTGTTCTGCCGGGCCACGAGGAAGACCGACGCGGGGGCGTGCTGGGTCTCCTCATCTGGGCGGGCGGGCCACCGGTGGTGGCAAGCGGTCCCGCCGAGCAGCTCAGCCAGCACGGACTCCCCGGCCCCACCGTGGACACCGAGCCAGAACACGTCATGGGCGGTGGTGAAAAACCGCCCCAGTCGCCCCTCGTCCTCGGAAAGACCGGCCACGCCTCGCTGGGGACCTGAGGCGCCGCGGAAGACCGTGACGGTCTCCTCGGTGACGTCTTCGAAGATCGGGCGGGTCTGCTCCTGGGTGGAGGGCGATACCAACTCAGCCCAACGGTTGTCCATCACACCTCCTCGCTTGCAGGGCCTCCAATAGACTGGACCCTATGTGCATTAGACAACACTGAGAGAGGATTAGCAATGTTAAACAACACTAGACAACAAACGAGTATTACTGTGTACAGTGCCCAGTATGAGGGCGCAGGTGATCGTCGTGTCTGACGCGCTGGACCGGCTCTTCGAGGGCCTGCCCGAGCGGCTGACCGTCGACCAGCTCGCGCAGGTGCTCGGACTCGGTGATCGCACCATCACCTACCGCTGGTTGCGCGACGGCATCGTGCCGGCGATCAAGCTCGGCAAGACCTGGCTGATCCTGCGTGACGACATCAAGGAACACCTTCGCTCTCAGTACAACGTCCCCCATTCCACCGACAATGACGGGGCGCACACGAACGAGGAGTAGGGAGCACAGCATGGCTCAGGCACTGGAGCGGCCGGTCTGCACGGCCAGGATCGCCGCAGACGACAGCGTGGAGGTGACGATCGACCGGGTCCCCTACGAGTTCGCCTCGATGCCGGCAGCCATCGCCCACGTCGTCTCTATCGCCGATGACCTGGGGCGACCGGTCAAACTGACGGCCATCGACCCGGCCTCGGTGACCGAGCCGGAGACGCGACTGATCGTCGCCGCAGACGGATCCGTGACAGCAGATGCCAGTGCCTCGGCCAAGAAACGACCCTCCCGTGGAGGCTCTTCACGAGTTGTCACAGTCGACGACCTCGTACCGGAGCCTGAACAGACGACACGCCCGGTAGCGGCCACTGAACCAACCGCTGACCTGAGCGAACACCAGCCCGCGGAGCCTTCCATCGATGCGGAGACCCCGCAGACGCTTCCCGAAGCCGATGTCCCCCATT
>NZ_BAAGPL010000067.1:0-4275 GCF_054784195.1 Kocuria himachalensis | reverse complement strand
GATGAGTGATCAGGGGGTCAACCTTCAGCTGCCGAAAAGGGGTCAGCTTTCGCCTGCCGTTGACAGTGCGCCCAGTGGTGGCGGCATGATGAAGCGGTGAGCCGTCTGACGGGGCTGTGGAGGGCGTGGGAAAATCTGCGCCTAGATCCCACTACCGGGCTGGCGGTGTGGTGGCAGAACTACGCCGACCCGACCATGCGGGTCCTCTTTGAGGAGAAGGGTCCTTTCCACGGCTGCACTCCCAGGGAGCACCGCCCCAAGGGAGTTCCACTGACTTTGGAGCCACCTCCAGAGGGCCTGTTCGACTGAACCTCACAGCGAGAGGGGCGCAACCCGTCACGGGTTGCGCCCCTCTCGCTGTTGCCCTCATGGCATCAGCCGAGTTCCAAGCCTCTTTCTCGTCCTGCTGGGCGCCCGGTGTTTTTGCGGGCCTTGGGGCCACGCTTGGTGGAGCGCACAGCCTCTATGGGAGGCGTGCCCTGGTCCCGGTCGGCGGCCAGACGTGCCCGTACCCCATCGCGGCCCTCCTCGGTGCCACCAAAGGCCGCCATGAGCTTTTTGGCCAGGTTCGCCCGCCGGTCTCCGGAGTCCCAAAGTTCCTCGGCTTCGGCAGCCGAGTGGCGGGTGTCGGCGTCGTTTTGCAGATCCCCCCGGCTGGCCTCTGCGGCGTTGAGGGCGGCCTCAGCGTGGTCACGTTGGGCGTCCACGGCTTCGCGGGCCGCGGTCCCCTGCTCGACTGTCTCAGTGCGCTGTTGCTGCGGGATGCGATCTTCCAGGTAGTCCTCCACGGCCAGCCCGTAGCGGTCCTTTACCTCCGACTCGATCCGTCCTCGCGCGGTGCGGGCGACCTCGTCGTGCTGCTCCCACTGCCGGGCCAGCCCGTAGTGGGCAGCGATGTCTTCCGGCTTGGCGGACTCCCAGAAACGGTCCTGATCCACCGGGGCGAGCTCGGTGCGCATCACTGCTCGTTCGGCTTCGAACCGGTCTTCCAGCTCCCGTCGCCGCTGCTGCTGCTCCATCAGGCGTTGACGCACTTGCTCGGCGCGCTGACGGGCCATCATCTCGCCCCAGCGCCCGGCGACGGCCATCGCTGCCTGGAGGTCACGGCCGATCAAATCGTTCACGCCATCGGGTTGTGTGCTCATCTCTACAGCTCCATTCCGTGGTCCGTGCGGGGGGTGTGATCTACGTAAGGGTGCTCAACCGTGGGCCCCTGGGTCTCGCGCAGCGCACCACGGGCACGGGCGGGTCCGGCGTGGGAGGCACTGCGCTTGGGAGAAGAAGGCTCGACTTCCGGTAGTGGCTCCGCCACCACCGAGAGGTGCTGCCGGAAGGTGTCCACGATCAACTGGGTCTCGCGCAGTTCTTTGTTGGCCTGATGCATGTCCTGGAACGCGCGGGTCATCCGCAGCATCTGGTTCATGATCAATGCCTGGGCCATCGGGGAGGGCGCTTTCGTGACCGCCAGCAGGAACGCCGTGGTGCCACTGGTACGCAGTGGAGCTTCCAACGGGGTGGTGATCTTCAGCCCCGACCGGTGCGCCGAGCGTGCCAGCGTCCTGGCGGTGCGCCCCAAGGGTCCTTGCCCGTCCTCGGTCGCGTGCGACCACGCCGCGAACACCCCGGAGGCTTCACGAGCCGCGTGAGCCCACGCCTGATGGTCGTCCGGTGCGAGCTTCACCAGGCGCCGGCGAACCTCTTTCAGTTCATCCGCCAACCGCCTAGCGGTCACCTCGTCCAGGGCCGCACCGGGGGCGTCGGGGTGGACGATGCGGCGGTGCCGCTTGGCAGCCATCCACTCCTCCGACGCCTCTTGGGCGGACTCGGGGGTGTCCGGCCAACGGGTCCGCAGGGACGGGAGCGTGAGGTCCTGGGCGAGCTTGCCACCACCGAACCACAGCGGCCGCATCCCCTTCGGCGGACGCTCCGCCACGGAGTACCCGGTCACCACCGAATCAGTGCCAGCGGCGAAGCGGGGGTGCACGAGCATGTTCGCCCGGCGCATCTGCCGCACGAACTGGGCCTCGGTTTCGGCGGCCACCGCGCACGCCCGCACGGTGCGCTCCAACGCGAATCGGGCCGGCTCCCGGGTGCTGTCCCGCCGCACCTCGCCCTGCTGCAACCACCGTTCGGAGTGGTTTCCGAGCTGGATGAAATTGAAGTCCTTCTCGATCCCACGCGCAGCCTTCTGCGCCCGGGAGAAGTCGTTGCCCCAGTTCCACTTGGTGCCGTCCCCACGGATGGTGGAGGCGACGATGTGGATGTGGTCGTTGCCCTTGGTGGAGCGCCCGTGGTGCACCGCAACCCACTGGCACGGAGCCTTGGCCCCAGCGTCGGTGAAGTCCATCTCGTCCATGAACCGCTGAGCGATGTCCGACCATTCCGGATCGGTGACCTCCCGGTCCTGGTACGGAATCGACAACGAGCAGTGCCAGATGTGCTTGGCGTCAGCGTCCACCCCGAAGGACCGCCGGTTCAGGTCGATCTCGCGGGCGATGGACACCGCGGCTTCCTCGTTGAGCTGCACGTCGTCGTGCCAGGCCATGATGAGCGGGGAGCCGTTGATCAGGTGCGGGTCGGTGTGCTCGTTAGCCCTTCCCGGACCCACGAGATACTTCATCAGCCCGACCGGCTTGTCGCCCTTGGTGATGTTCGGAATCACGGGATCAACTCTTCGATCTTGGCCAGCACGTCCGCTCCAAAGCGGCGAGCTTCCTGCAAGGTCTCGACCGTTTCGGGCAGCACCTCTCCGGTGCTGTTGGCGTGCCGAGCAATCTGGTTCACGTTGTTGGCGATCGTGGCCATTAAGTGCCGCATCTGGATCAGCTCGGCCAGCTGATTCCGCCGCAACTGCACCGCTACCGGATCGGCTGACCCGAACACCGCCTCGACCATCAGCGCCGAGGGCGAGAGCCCGGTCTGCTGCTCCAGCATCATCAACTGAGCACGCTCCGACTCGGACATCGACACCCGGACGTACTGGGTCTTGCCCTCGATCCGCTTGCGACGGGACTTCCACACCCGACGCGGATTCTCCTGCTCCACCACAGCGCCTCCTCTCCTTGCCGGCCCAGCGCAGCGCCCCCACTTTGTGGGCCCCACACGACCAGTGTGCCACCGCAAAGGCCGCGAGGCCAGCAGCGCTGCCCTTTTATGGCACATAAAAGATAGCTTTGCTCCGCTGGGGCACCACGGGTACGAAGCGCGGGCGGAGCGTCCGTGGACAGTGGAACGCACGGTGTGCGTCCGTTAAGGTAGGGGCATGGCTAAGCTCACTGACCCCCAGCAGGCAGAGGAAGCCGCCCAGCGGCTGCTCAACGACCGGATGGACTACATCCGCCGGGCGATCACCGCCCGCGGCGCCCTCGACGAGGCCCGCGAAGCACTCAAGGAGGCCGAGAAGAACGACGCCCAGGCGTTCCAAGCCGCGGTGAACAACGGCGGCTGGACCGCCTACGAGCTGAAGAAGATCGGACTGGCGGCACCCGATAAGGTGCAGCGCGTACAGCGCCGGCGAAAGGCCACATCGACTTCCCCGGACACTCACGCCTCGTCCGCGCAGAACGGCAGCGACACCGAGCCGGAGCAGTGACGCCCAGTCGTTGGGTTCTCACCGCCAGCTACGGGGCGCTCCTGATTCTCTCCATCATCCTGGTGGCCCAAGGCTCGAAGATCGGAATGCTGACTGGCCTACTCCTGGTGGCCTCGCTGCTCGTGATCTGGCGTGAGGCACGCCAGGGTCGAGCGGAACGCGAGATGGACCACCGTGGCTGAGTCGCTGGCCCCGTGCCCACATGGGCACGGCCCGAACTCCATCGCTCCGCGGTTCGGCCCGCACCCATGATGGACAGCGGGGACCCCATCCGACCACCCGACCACAGCCGGCAGGTCACCTCACGTCCGACCGTCGCACTTCCGCTTCCGCCGGCTGTGGACGGCTTCCCGAGCAGGTGGTCACCACGCAACGACGGTGCCCGCTCCCCCAATGGGGAGCGGGCACCGTCCATCTGAACAGACCAAGCAGAGCGAGTATTTACAGCTCCAAGCCGCCCTGCTGGGGACGTTGCTCGTCGTGCCGCCGCGCCACCTCGAGCGGACGCCCGGAGCCGTTTCCACCACGCCCGGCAGTGTGGCGCCCCGCGGTGGGAGCATTGGGGAAGTTGATGCGCATCCGTTTCTTCAACGCCTCCAACTCCGGATCCAAAGTCGGTTGCGGCGTCTCTTCTCCGCGCATCGCACGGTCGATGCGCTCCACCTCCCACCGGGCAGCGTCCA
>NZ_BAAGPL010000066.1:0-3910 GCF_054784195.1 Kocuria himachalensis | reverse complement strand
CGCACCCGTCCCGAGCACACCCTGGCTCTGGCCGAGCTCGCCGCCCGCGCCAGCACGGCCAAGGCCCGGGTTCGCCTCGCGTTGGCCGAGCTGGACGCCCACGGTTATCTCACCCGGTTGGCACACATCGCTCCGCACCTGAGCGCAGCACTGCCCCCACATACTCGCTGCACCCCGGCAACGGACCCTACGGATGAACCCGCCGGGGCAGAGACCGCCTGAACCTCCTCGCCCATGGTCCGGTCTCTGTGCAACGAACCCACGCCGGACCCGGTGGGGGCTGATGCAGGGAGGGTTCCTGTCTCGATAGCTGCGGTTCTCGGTTCAGGCAGGGCGGAGCTACTGCCTGCGCTGGAGCCCGACCAGCACGATGAGAAGCGTCCACAGGAATCCCCCGACGAACATGGCAAGCCCGATCGCGAACAGCGCTCCGGCGCCGATGTTGGCCCCGCCTTCGCAACACGAGGCGACGCTCCAGATCCAGGCGCCGGCTCCGATGACGGCGCTTAGGGTGATCACGAGCAACGGGAGGCGTAGAAATCTCCGGGCTTGCGCAGAGAGCTTCATCGGCTGTCCTTTGTCGAAGGGGACTGCAGTGTTGCACCGAGGGGCCTGCGCGTGCGCTCGAGACTTCGGTTCTAGGGCCTGTCCTGCGATCCGGTGGACTCGTTCTGGGTTTGATCTGTCCGGTGCTTTTGGCGGTCCTGCCAATAGATGTATGTGGCCATAGCGATGCCGACGGCCCAGCCGACAAAAGAAAAGTCGTAGCCCCGGCCGAGAAGCCCCATCAGCATGGCCAAGAGCCAGACGATGCCTGTCATCAGCCCCCACGTGGCAACCAACCAGCCCCAGCGGATCTTCACCGCCAGAGCGAGACCCGTGCCTGTCAGCACGGCGGCGATGACGGCAGCCCACCCGAGCGATAACCCTTGGAACAGCTGCACTAGGCCCGCAATGAGGAAGACGGCGGCTCCTACGTGATAAATCCACCGCGGTATCGTCTTGCGTGACATGCCTGGGCTCCCCGTCTCGTTCTGGTGTGGGCATCGTCGCACGCACGTCATCGCGTGCGCTTTCCCCTTTTGTGCGCCACCGCCCGTCTCGCGCCCCAGACGTGCTGGCGTTGCATCAGGGGTGAGACATGGCCCTATTTGAGGTAGCGGAACCCATATGGTCAGGGCATGGCCAAACTTCCCCCCAAGCCTCCCCGTTGGCGCCGGCAAGCACTTCTGATAGCAGGCACCGTGATCTTCTTCGTCGGCCTGGTGGGGTCGTGGCACTGGCTGATGCCCGCTCTGCTGGCGGACGGGACGGTCAACGCCAACACGTGGGTCGGGTTCGTCGGCAACATCATTGCTGCCCTGCTGGGTGGCCTCGCGGCGGTGGCCGTGCTGCGCTTGACCCTGCGTCACGAGCGGACCAAGGCTCAGGCCGAGGAGCAGCGTCAGGTTGTGGAGCGCCGGTTGGATTTGGCCGATGAGCTCGGCGACCTCGTGGGGACGCTGAACGTCGGAGGCGGGCTCAGCATCCCGGAGATCACCGTGAAGTCCTTGCAGGCCAGTCGCCTGGTGCGCAAGATCGACCGCACCTGGGTGGATCAGCACGAGGGACGGCACATTTCCATCCCTCTTTTCAACGCCACCACGGCCTTCAGGGAGGTCGTAGACGATGGCCTGTTCGACCCGGCACGAAAGTGGCTGGGGGAGGAGCTATTTCCGGCCATCGAATCCCTCACCGGCGCGATGGCCCACCGAGATATTTCTCTGGTCTCAGCCAATGCCCAGCGCCTCTTGGAAGTCGTTGAGACCAGGCCGAAGCGGCCGGCGTAGCGATTACGGGCACAGAGATCGCCGCGCTAAGTGGCGTCGAGTAGAGGTCCATGCCGTGAGGGTCATGGCGGAAAATCTGTCGGGCCGTCAGAAGATTCTTGATACCGCGTCAGATCTCTGCCGCTTTACATATGGCCCGGTTACCGGCCACTAAACAGGACGAGCCGGGTCGGTGAGTTCCGTGGAATAGGGGGCCCGGGGCGGGGGGAGTTGGTCGATGAGGGTGTTGGCGGCGTGGGCCAGCAGATCCCGGTGGAAGGGCGGTAGCCGCAGGCAGTGGTGGAGGTAGGCCTGGATCTCCATTTCGCCGGTTTCTCCACCGAAACGGAAGGACTGCAACCACAACTCGTGCACCTTGATCCCGGTCCGGTGCAAGGCCGCACCCAGGGCGCGGGCCTGCTCCCGGCCCACAGCGATGTCGTCCATGCCCGTCCTTCTGCCGCGGTGCTGTGATGATCCTGGAATGACCCCATGTTCGGGGTGGGGCCGTGAGTGCTACGGGGCGGGGTCGGTGGCGCGGTCCAGCAGGTGGCGGGCGATCTCGAGCAGGGAACGGTTCTCGGTGCGGGCGGTATCCAGCATCAGGCGGCGGGCCTCACCCTGAGGCAGGTGCCGGTGTGCCATGAGCATGCCGGTGGCCACGTCGATGGTCTGCCGGTCGGTGAGGGTCTCCTGCAGGGCCGCGCTGAGCCGGTGCGGGGCTTCAGGGCTCTGCCCGGCACCGATCAGGGTCGCCGCGGCCCCGGCCAGCAGGCTCAGCATCGTCTCGTCGGCGTCGGTGAAGGCGCCCGCGGTGGTGGCGTA
Source organism: Kocuria himachalensis (assembly GCF_054784195.1). NCBI lineage: Bacteria > Bacillati > Actinomycetota > Actinomycetes > Micrococcales > Micrococcaceae > Kocuria > Kocuria himachalensis. Next base: position 1,277 of record NZ_BAAGPL010000066.1, on the reverse strand, counting down.
GACCTTCATCGCCCCCACCGTTTCCCCGCGGAAGACCATCGGGGCGCTGAGCACCGAGCGCACCCCCAGGGGTTGGACGGCCGCCGACCACCCGGGCCACCGGGTGTCGGTGGCAGTGTCATCGAGGCGTTGGGGGGCGGTGGTGGCCCAGGCGGACAGGCACGGGCCTTCCCCGAGTTCGTACTGGGCGGCGTCGGCGGTCTCCACCACCCGGTCGGTGGCTCCGGTGGAGATCCGGGTGCCGGCCGGGTCCAGCACGGACACCCCGGCCCCGGCCGCGGAGGTGATGAGGTCGCGGGCGACCTGGGCCAGCTGGTGCACCGCGTCGGCGGCGGCTTCCCGGCTCAGCAGCATGCCTTGGATGCGGGCGAAGACCGCGGTGAGTTCGAGAACGGGGCTCTGGGCTGTCATGGTGGTGCTCACAAACCTGGGGGATCCGGCCGGAGATCACTCCGGCGCACACGGGGCCCGGTCGGTGAGTGCCTCTCTGCCTCAGCTTCAGCCCTGGGTTCTCAGCCTACGCCGCTGTGATCGGCCGGGAGTCGTTTCAGGGCCCCGGATTCTCCGGCACGCCTGGTGGGACGGGGGACGGGGGACGGTCCACGGTCAGGGCTTCTCCTCGCCGCGGTGCTGCGGGCCCGCAGGCGGGTGCTGCTCGTCTTCGGTGGCGTAGGCGCGGCCGTCGGGGGTGGAGTAGTCGGCGGTGAACGGGATGAGCGGGACCCGACGCCGGTCGGTCAGCTCACCGAGGGCGTGGGCGAGCAGGTCGCGTTGCAGGCCCGGCAGGGTCAGGGCGTGGTGCAGGTAGGCCTCGACCTCCATCTGGTCCACGGTGCCGCCGAGGCTGAAGTAGTGCATCCACAACGTGTCCAGCTTCAGTTCCGCAGTTTGCAGGCCCGCGCGCAGGCGCCGGGCCTGGTCGGCGCCGATGGTCTCATCGTCCATGGCGGGGCCCGTTCACAGCCGCGGGTCATCGGCCCGGTGCGTCAGACGCACGGCGAGATCCAGTACGGGCACCTGTTGCTGGCGGGCGGCGGCCAGCAACCGGGTGTGGGCCGCTTTGGCGTCGAGGTCGTGGCGTTCCATCAGCATCCCCACAGCCGCCTGGACCTGTTGCCGCTCCACCAGCACACCTGGCAGTTCGGCACTGAGCCTTTGAGCCGCCCCGGTGCCCTGGGCGGCCCCCAGCAGGGTGGCGGCCGCGACCGCGAGCATGCCCAGCAGGTGCTCCTCGTGGTCGGTGAACGCGTGCGGCTCGGCGGCGTAGACCTTCATCG
>NZ_BAAGPL010000065.1:0-3401 GCF_054784195.1 Kocuria himachalensis | reverse complement strand
GGGGAAGACCGCCTCCGGCGTAGGAGCAAGGACTACTCCGGGGAGTGTGCCGGAAAGTGGGTGCGGATCTGCTCGTACAGGGCACGGGTGCGGCTTTGGAGCTCCTCAACGACGGCGCCGACCGCTTCCTGGTCCGCTTCCAGCACGTCGCTGACGTCCCAGTTCTGGTGGGCGGATCCGGCCGGCAGGGGGAGCCCGTTGAGGTGGCCGAAGGTGACGACCCAGTCCGCCCCGGACAGAACATCGGCGGTGACCGGTTTGGGGTAGAGCTCCTCGGTGCCGATGCCGCGCTCGGCCAGTGCGGTGACGACCAGTGGCTCCAGGGCCGCCCCAGGCAGCAGGCCCGCCGAGCGGACCGTGAGTGCCTGCCCGGCCTGGTGGGCCAGCAGCGCTGCGGCGATCTGAGCCCGGCCGGTGTCGTGCTCCCCGATGAACAGCACCTGCGGGACGGCCCCCTCGTGAGGAGTCGTGCTGGTGGCGTCCCGGGCGTGGGCCAGGGCGGCGAGCCGGTCGGCGGCAAAGTGCCCGGCCAGGGCGGGCAGGTGCGTGCGCACCCGGGCGGTGCGCCATAAGGCGGTGTAGGACTCCAAGACCATCCGTTCCACCAGGTCGGGGGAGAACACCCCGGCGTAGCGTTCGCTCAGGTGCTCGGCGGTGCGGGCCAGGACGTGGGCCTCCAGGGGCTGTGCCGACTCCGTCGGCCCGGTGGGGTCACTGGGTGCGGGGGGATCGGTGGGCTCGCTCACGCTTGTTCCTGGGTGGGGCCGAACCCAGTGCCGACGGCGGTGTCGGCGGTGATCTCCAGCCACAGAGTCTGCGCACGGATTTGGAGCTCGGCCACGGCCCCCGGGTTCCTCTCGGGGTCCAAAGTGCTGTCCACCGGCCAGTGCTGATAACTGGTGCCCGCCCCCACCGGCCCCACGTCCTGGGCGCCCAAGATGATGACCCAGTCGGCGGCGGACAGCAGCGCGGCGCTGAGCGGCTGCCGGACCACCGCGGCCGGATCCACCCCGTGCTGGGCCAGCACCTGCACCGCGAACGGATCCAGGGCCGCCCCCGGGGCGATCCCGGCCGAGCAGGTCACCACCGCCTCCCCGGCGTGGGCGGCGAGCAGAGTCGCGGCCACGGCGGCAGGACCGGTGTCGTGGTCGTCCACGAACAGCACCTGGCACATCCGCCCCCGCCCCGGACCGTTGGTCTTGTCCCGAGCCAAAGCCGTCAACCGGTCGCCGGCATCGTGCAACGCCATCGGCATGAGATAGGACTGAACTCTCGCCTGCCGAGTCAACTCGGTGTAACAGTCGATGAGGCACCGCTCCACCAGTTCGGGGAAGAACACCCCGGCGTATCGCTGCACCAGGTGTTCCGCCGCCCGGTGCAACACCCGTGGGTCCCGTAGGTCGATTTCCTGCTCCGTCATGACGTCCCCCTGTAATAGCCGCCCACCAGTTGCTCACTCCCACCGCTGCCTCGACTCCTCAACGTGGATCTGCCGATGCGACGCGATCGTGGTGTGCCAGCACCTTGCAGCGATTCGCCGCAATCCGATTTCCCCGGGACGGCTGTACCAGGTCCATGGCGGGCTCAGGTCTCGTCCGCCTGGTGGCCCCCGTCCTGGCCCTGGCCCCGTGCCGGCACGGACACAGTTTGCGGCGGACTGATGACCTGGAGGTGGCCATCAGATGGACCCCAAGTGTCTTGTGTCACATTGACGTGCGAGAAGGGGCCATGCTCGCGGCCGCACCTGCAACCCTCTCCCGAACTATCATCGGCGGCCATGACCGCCCTGTCCCCGGCACCCCGGGGGGCGGTGTGGGTAAGAACACCGGTCCACCGGACAGTGATCGGTCCTTTCGGGTGCCGGGCCCGGGAGTGCGGAATCTAGAATCTTCTGTGTGTCTTTCGACTTGCAGCTGACCGTGCTCAGCAATCTGATGCTGATGGCCGCCGTTGCCTGGCCGATGTTCACCACTCACCGGCGCCGCCAGCGCTTCGCCCGGGACGGGCAGGTCATGGCCCGGACCGTCCCGTTCACCGGGCCCGCGGTGCTGATCGCCGCCGGGCTGGCGCTGTTGGTGGCCGCAGGACTGGTCTGAGCCCACCGACCCTCGGAGACCGGGGGTGGAACGGGCGCACTCCTCAGCACTGATGGTCTTCGCGGTGATCGTGGACCCGATCACGCCTCAACAGCTCGCCGGTGCAAGGCAGGAACGGATCGCAATGGGGATCCAGCAGCGCGTTGGCCGTGTGCATCAACCGGTCGCGTTCCACCGCGGGCAGGTGGAAAATCTCATGCAGGTACGCCTCGAGCTCCATTTCCCCGACGATCCCACCGAGGCTGAGGTAGTGGATCCACAACCGGTGGACGGTGATGCCGGCGCGTGCCAGGGCGTGGTGCAGCAGGCGGGCTTGGGAACGGCCCAGGGTGGTGTCGTCCATGGTGGGTGCCTCCGGGCAAGCAATGAGCATGGGACGGGTGTCTGGCGGATCCGACGGGTCCCCGGACGTGCCGTCGGTGGCGCGGGCCGCAGCGGGTTCCCGCCGTTCCTGGTGCAGCACATGACCGACCACGGCGCCGGGGACCGCGACCAACAGCATCACCGCCGCGGTGTCGGTGGCCACCGCCAGGACCGCCACCCCGGCCGGGGTGGCGAAGACGAACAGGCGGATTCCGGTTGTCAGTGCCGGAGCCATCTCAGGATCCCGGAGCCCGGCCGGAAGTGACGGGCCAAGCCGCGGAGGTGGTGATCTCCACCCACAGGGCCTGGGCACGGGAGTCGAGATCGGCCACCAAGGCCCAGCCATGGGCCTCATCCAGGGCCACCTCCACCGGCCAGTCCTGGGCGGTGAGGCCCGGTGGAAGACGCAGGGCCTCACCGACACCGAGGCTGATAACCCAGTCGGCGGCTTGCAGCACCTCCTCGGTCACCGGCTTCGGGGCCAGCCCGGCCGGCTCGGTCCCGTGCTGGGCCAACACCTCCACCGCGAAGGGATCCACGGCGGTTCCCGGGGTGATCCCGGCCGAACAAGCCACCACCGCGGTCCCGGCGTGGTGGGCCAGCAACCCCGCGGCGATCGCAGCCAGGCCGGTGTCGTCGGCATCGACGAACAACACCTGGCGTACCGGCGCCGAGGCAGCACCCTTGGCCCGAGCCAGGACGGCCAGCCGGTTCCCGGCGGCGTGGACGGCGATGGGACCCAGGTGACTGTGGACCCGGGCGGTGGATGCGAGGCCGGCGTGGGCCTGAGCCACGCAACGGTGCACCAGCTCGGGGAAGAACACCCCGGCCCAGCGGTCGGTGAGGTGCTCGGCGGCCCGGTGCAGCAGCGTCGGGGCGGTCAGCTCGATGGTCGGCCCTCTCATGCCGGCTCCTGATGGCCGGCCACGGTACTCGCGTGAC
>NZ_BAAGPL010000064.1:0-1177 GCF_054784195.1 Kocuria himachalensis | reverse complement strand
CTGCATGCCCGCGACCGGGCTGCCCTGGCTGCCCGCCGGCCAGCTGATGAGCGCCGCCGAGATCGTCCGGCTCGTGGGCATCGGCGTGACCGAGCTCGGGATCACCGAGCTGCGCCTGACCGGCGGGGAGCCCCTGGTCCGGGCCGACCTCGAGGAGATCGTCGCCGGGGTGCGCACCGCCCACCCGCAGCTGCCGGTCTCGCTGACCACCAACGGCATCGGCCTCACCACCCGCGCCCAGGCCCTTGCCGCCGCCGGGCTGACCCGGATCAACATCTCCCTGGACTCCCTGGACGCGGCGACCTACCGCGCCCTGGCCCGCCGCGACCGCCTCACCGAGGTGCTGGCCGGGGCCGAGGCCGCCGCCGCCGCCGGGCTGACCCCGGTGAAGATCAACGCGGTGCTGATGCGCGGGGTCAACGACCACGAGGCCCCGGAGCTGCTGGCCTGGGCGCTGGCGCGCGGCTTCGCGCTGCGGTTCATCGAGCAGATGCCGCTGGACGCCGACCACGGCTGGACCCGGGCGGAGATGGTCACCGCCGCCGAGATCCGCCACCGGCTCTCCACCCGGTTCCGGCTGGCCCCGCACCCCGGCGCCCGCGACGGCGCCCCGGCCGAGCTGTGGGACGTGCACCCCGCCACCCCCGCCGGTGCCCCCGTGGACCCCGCCACGACCCCCGTGGACTCCGCCACGACCTCGGACGCGACCTCCGCCGCGACCGCGGACGCGACCTGCGCGGGACCGCCCGCCGGTGCCCCCGGGGCCGTCGGGGCCGGGGACCGGCCGCTGGGCACGGTGGGCGTGATCGCCTCCGTGACGGAGCCCTTCTGCGCCGACTGCAAGCGGACCCGGATCACCGCCGAGGGCCGGGTCCGGTCCTGCCTGTTCTCCCACGAGGAGGTCGAGCTGCTGCCGATGCTGCGCGCCGGGGCGACCGACGGGCAGCTCGCCGAGCGCTGGCGGGCCGCGATGTGGGCCAAGCCGGCCGCGCACGGGATGGACCACACGGGCCTGGACTCCGCCGACTACGTCCAGCCGGAGCGCTCGATGAGCGCGATCGGGGGCTGATCCGAGGTGCTCGTGCGCTACTTCGCCGCCGCCCGCGCCGCGGCCGGGACCGAGGCCGAGACCGTGCCCCTCGACGCCCCCGCCCTTCCCCGCCGGGAGGTGGAGGAG
>NZ_BAAGPL010000063.1:0-760 GCF_054784195.1 Kocuria himachalensis | reverse complement strand
TGGGGTCGGGGACAGCGTCCGTGGGGTGGTGGTGAAAACGGTGGTGGTGCCTTTCCGTACCAGCCCTGTTGATCACCGGGTGAGCCGAGTTAGGGGTCAGTGGGCCCGGGGCAGATCCAGGTAGTGCTCCCCGGTGTGGCGTTCGGTGCGCAAAAGCCTCTCCAACGGTCCTTCGTAGGTGGTCAGGGCCCGGCACAGCAGGTCCGCCACGTCGTGGGGGCCAACGGCGATCGGTTCTCCGAAGGGGCCGTCCGTCTCCGTGTGGGGCACCACGAGACTGTCCGGATCGAAGTCGATGGCGTTGCCGTCGGGATCCAGCAGTTCGCCGAGGAAGTACTCGCTGGTGCGCTGATCGGCGTAGACGCTCAGGCGTACCGCCTCGGGGTGGTGGTGGTGCAGGTGTTCGGCGATGAACCGGAGCAGCTTCCTGGCGTAGGCGCGCTTGGCCTTAAGAAGTTTGATCTCCGCGGTGGCCAGGACGGTTTGAGCGGTCATCACATAACCTCCCGGGCTGCCCTTGCCACTGGCCGGTGTGGGCGCGCTCAGTCTGACAGCACACGGTGAGCACCGTGTGACCGGCAGATGCCCCTCCGATGGACACTTCCCCGGCCCATCTACCTCCCCCCACCAGCAACGGTCGCATCGGGTCCTTCGACGAGTGTTCAGCACCCGGTCACACCGGTGAGTGCCGCAGGTCACCGACACCGCCCACGCTGGGATGAACTGTTCCCTGCGATCAAGGACCACACCCCCATGACCA
>NZ_BAAGPL010000062.1:0-944 GCF_054784195.1 Kocuria himachalensis | reverse complement strand
CCGGAGCAGTCGCCGGGCGCAGATGACGATGATCGCCACGGTGGTCACAGCTGCGATGGTGGGAGCACTACGGCGCGCAGCGCACGGCCAGCCGGCGGAAGGCCAGTAACTGTCGATGTCGCCCGGATACTGCCCCTCAGGCGTCGGAGGGATTCAACAGTTCGTATCTCCACCGGCTCCCAGTTCCGCAACGCGATGCCCCGCTGCGGGCGCCGGCGGTGATCATGCTGGGTGTCGTGTGGTTCATCACCGCCTCCGGAGCCCTGTGGCAGCTCACCTGCCTGTGCCAGCACCGGTCTACGGGCGGGCAGTCACAAAGCGTGCCTGCTTTGGTGGATGAGCGTGAGAGGAACATCCTGAGACCACAGCCGGAGGAGGACCGTGATGACCGTGGTGGTGGTCTATGAGTCGATGTACGGCAACACACACCTGATCGCTGAGGCCGTCGGCGCCGGCCTGGGCGAGGCGGGGATGGCGGTGGACGTGGTTCCTGTCGAGGCGGCGATGGGCCGGGGGCTGGAGCCGGGGGATGTTCTCGTGGTGGGCGCCCCCACCCACGTGCACGGTCTGAGTCGGACGTCCACCCGCGAGGCGGCTGTGCATGATGCTCCCGCCCACGATCTGGAGCTCGACCCCGCAGCCACCGGGCCCGGGGTGCGGCAGTGGCTGGACTCGCTGGGTTCCACCGGGGCCCGGGCGGCGGCCTTCGACACCCGGGTCAAGGCCCCGGCGGTGCTCACCGGGCGGGCGAGTCAGAGGATCGCCAAGGTCCTTCAACACCACGGGTTCCAGATGCTGACCCCGCCCGAAAGCTTCCTGGTCACCACCGACAACCAGCTGTTGCCCGGGGAGGAAGCCCGGGCCCGCCAGTGGGCCACGACCCTGGCCGCCCTGCTCTGATCGATCACCCGTGGTTGCACACCGTGGGCCCACCGCATGAGCAG
>NZ_BAAGPL010000061.1:0-840 GCF_054784195.1 Kocuria himachalensis | reverse complement strand
TTGCAGCTGCTCCGGGAGACGACCACGGATCAGCCCGAATCCCCCGCCCGGTACGGGTGGCGCGGATGGTGCAACCAGACCCTCGGACTGTCCCTGGCTGCCTCAGCCGCCGAGCGGGCATCCCGTGCCCGCCGGGTGCGGATCCAGCGGCCGCTGGAGACCCACCGCACCGTGGCGGTGCTCCAGCTCAAGGGCGGGGGCGGGAAGACCACCACGGCCTACCACCTGGCCGCCACCGCCGGGCGGGTGCGCGGGGGCAACATCTTGGCCGGGGAGTTCAACGAGAACCAGGGCACCCTGGCCGAACGCTCCCTGGCCGGCGGCCACGACCGCACCACCCTGGATCTGATCCGCAACCTGGAGACCGTCACCCGGCGCACCGCCGACCTCGTGCGCTACGTGCGCCCCCAGGGCGATGACCGGATCCACGTGCTGGCCTCCCCGCCCGAAGGTACCGACCGCACCCGGGTGGACGGACGCTCCGTACGGGCAGCGCATGAGACCCTGCGGTCGCTTTACAGCCTGATCCTGCTCGACACCGGCAACTCCGCCCAGTCCTCCACCTGGCGGGCCGCCGTGGACGTGGCCGACTCCCTGGTGCTGGTGGCCCACAACCGCGAAGACGACGCCCGCCTGCTGGAGGCCACCGTGGCCGCCGTCGCCGCCGAGGGCCACGGGCCGAAGCTGGCCCGGTCCGTGCTGGTGGTTTCCAACACCGCCACCAACAACACCGAACGCCTCACCCGGCTGCGCGAGTACGCCCAGGCGGTCGGGTTGGCCGGGACCGTCGTCATCCCCTTCGACAAGTCCCTCCAAGAAGGACGCGCCTTCCACTACGAC
>NZ_BAAGPL010000060.1:0-4177 GCF_054784195.1 Kocuria himachalensis | reverse complement strand
GGTGCTCGGGGTGGGCGCCAGCATCGGCGGGGCCGTCCTGCTGGGCGCGGCCGCCGCGCAGCAGGACGGGCGGTACCTGACGGGGGAGCCGGAGCGGTTCCAGTCCACCGGCTACGCCCTGATCACCCCCTCGGTGATCATCGATCCGGGCGAGGCCGGGATGCCCGGGGTGCCACCGGTCGGGGACCTGGCCGGCGTGCAGGTGCGCGTCACCCCGGTGGTCCCGGACCAGGCCATTTTCATCGGTATCGCCGAAGCCTCCGACGTCTCGACCTATCTGCGCGACGTGCCCCAAAGCCCTCTCGGGGACGTCTCCTGGAACGCGGCCGGCCCCCGGCCCGGGTCCCTGTCCTGGTCCGACGACGACGATGATCAGCGCACCACGGCCGGGACCCGGGTCCCGGCGGATCCGGCAACCCAGGACATCTGGGTGGCCTCGGCCTCCGGCGCCGGCACCCAGGAGCTCACCTTCGACCTGCAACCGGGCCAGTGGTCACTGGTGGTGCTCAACGCCGACGCGACCCGCCCGGTGTGGGTGGACCTGCAGGCCGGGGCCCGCACCGAGGTGCTCGGCCCCCTAGGTACCGGGTTGCTGAGCGCCGGTTTGATCGGGCTGGTGGCCGGGATCCCGCTGCTGCTGCTCGGGACCAGGGGACTGGGCCGCGACATCGACCCGGCCCGTCCCCGCCAAGGCGAGGGCCCCGGGGCCGCCCTGGCCCAGAACCCGGGACACGGCGGCCCAGCACCGTCCGCCTACCCGGTGCGGGTCACCGGGTTTTTGGACCAGCGGCTCTCCCGGGGATTGTGGCTGGTCAAATGGTTGCTGGCGATCCCGCACTTCATCGTCCTGGCCCTGTTGTGGGTGGCCCTGGTGGTGACCACGATCGCTGCCGGGCTCGCCATCTTGTTCACCGGCCGCTATCCGCGGTCCTGGTTCGTGTTCAACGTCGGGGTGCTGCGCTGGTCCTGGCGGGTGGGCTTCTACGCCTACTCCGCCCTGGGCACCGACCGGTACCCGCCGTTCACGTTGGCCGCGGCCGACTACCCGGCCGACTTCGACGTCGCCTACCCGGCACGGCTGTCCCGCGGGTTGGTGCTGGTGAAGTGGTGGCTGCTGGCGATCCCGCACCTGCTCATCGTCGGGGTCCTCACCGGCGGCACCGGCACCTGGGGCAACCAGTGGGACGAGACCGGGCAGGCGACCACCACGACCTGGGGTCCGTCGTTGCTGGGGGTGCTGGTGCTCATCGCCGCGGTGATCCTGCTGTTCACCGGCCGCTACCGCTACGGGCTTTTCGCCCTGGTGATGGGGCTCAACCGCTGGGTCTACCGGGTGAGCGCCTACGTGCTGCTGATGCGCGACGAGTACCCACCGTTCCGCCTGGACCAAGGACCCCTCGACCCACCGATCGACCGACCGTCGCCGGCGCCGGGTCCGGGGTCGGAAGACCGCGCACCGGAACAGCAGAACCGCCCACCATGGGAGGGTTGAACGGGAGGGCGCTGAGACGGGGCACTAGCCGTCAGTGGATTCGTCAGCCCGCCGCGCAGACCACACCACGAGGAGGGCGGCCGTTGTCCACATTCTGGTGGGCTGATGATCCTGCGGGCCGCGGCAGCAGGGTGGCCCCCGTGGTGAAGATCCTGTTCGCGGTCTTCCTCGGTGCGCACGGGCTCATCCATCTCCTGGGTGCCGCGAAGGGCTTGGGGATCGCTGAGATCCCACAGTTGAGCCGGCAGATCGATGCGCCGCTGGGCCTGCTGTGGCTGGTGGCTGCGGCCCTGCTGGGGGTGGCCGCGGTGTCCCTCTTCACCTCCCCGGCACGGTGGTGGGTAGTGGGTGCCGGCGCGCTCCTCGCCTCCCAGGCGGTGGTCATCACCTCGTGGGCCGATGCCCGGTACGCGACGATCGCCAACCTCGTGGTCCTGGCGGGCGTGGTGCTGGGATTCCTCGCGGAGGGACCCGGCAGCTTCCGGGCCCAGTACGCCCGCGACGTCTCAAGAGACCGCGCTGGGGCCCCCGCGACACCCTTGCTCACCGAAGCCGATCTCGGGCAGCTTCCTGCGGTGGTGCAACGCTACGTGCGGCTCAGCGGTGCCGTGGGACAGCCGCGGGTGCGGAACTTTCGGGCGCGCTTCCACGGACAGATCCGCAGCGGCCCGGACGCCACCTGGATGTCCTTCACTGGCCGGCAGGACAACTCCTACCACCCACCATCGCGCCTGTTCCTCATGGACGCTGTGCGGTTCGGCATCCCCGTCCAAGCGTTCCACCGGTTCATCGGGGCCTGGGCGACGATGCGGGTCAAAGTCGCATCGGTCGCGACCGTGGTCGACGCCCGAGGACCGGAAATGGACGAAGCCGAGACCGTGACACTGTTCAACGACCTGTGCGTGTTCGCCCCCGGGGCCCTGAGCGATCCCGGCATCAGATGGCAGGACATCGATGAGCACACCGTCAAAGCGTGGTTCACCCATGCGGGCCGCACCATCGGCGCGGTCCTGTTCTTCAACGACCGCGGGGAGCTGACGAATTTCGTGGCGGACGGACGCGGGGCCAGATCCGCGGACGGAAAATCGTTCACCACGATGCCCTGGTCGACCCCTGTGGCCGGCTATCGCCGGTTCGGGTCGCACCGGCTCATGGAACACGGCCAGGGCATCTGGCACGCACCGGCGGGGGACTATTCCTACCTGCGCTTCACCCTGGACTCCATCGAGTACAACGTGGCCGCACTGAGCACCCAGCACCGATGAGCGGCACCCCATCCGATGCCCCGGATGAGGCCCCGCTGCAGGTGACGGCCGCGCGCCGAGGCTGGGTACCCCTGGCGCGGAACCGGTTCTGGCTGATCGTCCCGATCCTGGTCCTTGACCTGGCGCTGACCGGCCGGCTTCCCCGACCCTTGGCGCCGGGCAGTCCAGGACCGGACATCCCGGGCTGGGTGTCGTGGAGTGAAACGGGTCTGCGGGTCGTGGTCCTGGGGGCCCCGCTGCTGATGCCCCTTTCCCTGCACGATCCCCGCTCCCGGCCGGTGCTTGCCGTCTACATCCTGGGGCTCACCAGCTATGCCGGGGCGTGGGCGGCGGTCGTGTGGGCACCCACCAGTGCGTGGAGCACCAGTGCTGTCGGTTTCACGGCCCTGGCGTGGACCTCGATCATCGTGTTCCTCGGGATCGGTCTACGCTCCACGCTGCACTTCGTCCCCCGATACCGGCCCTGGATGTACCTCGGGACGGCCATCTGCTTCACCGGTGTCCACACGCTGTCCCTGGGGCTCATCTGGGCCTGGTACTACTGACCCCGAGCGCACCGGCGTATCCGCAGGTCCTCCGCCCGGCGCACACGGTCCCGGCAGGGGCGCAGGCCACGACACCAGGGCCATCGCACCGTGCACCGAGCCTCCAACACTCCCGTCAACGGCGAAGCACCATCGGGTGACTGTCCGGCAGAGAGGTCGTGATGCCGGAGAGCGGCCGGGCCGACCACCGGCACACGGACAGCGCTACCGGCCTGTCGGTGGCCCACCGCGATGGGCGCCGGAGGCGTGGCTCGTGCCGCTCAGGGCCACCACCAGGGCGTAGACCACCGCGTTCCACCCCAGCACGGAGAACCCCGCGACCAGCTCGAGCCGGCGGGGCATCCCACCGGGATAGACCAGGGGGCCGAGGTAGTGCTCGATGAACCCGCCGGCATAGCCGGCCTCTCCGGCCAGGGTCCTGAATCTGTTCTCCAGCGGGGTCAGCGGACAGACACCGCTGAGCAGATTCACCAGGCAGGACCACAGGACCGAGGGCAGGTGGAACCAGAGAAGCCACCGCTTCCACAGCACCAGAAACCCGCCGAAGAGCGAGAAGAGCACGAAGAGGAAGTGGAAGGCCAGAACACCCCCGGCCAGAACACGCGCCCCCATGGGCCCCCCGCCTATCGATAGTGGCCCAAACCCGCGTCGATGCGCAGCCCGACCGTGCCTCGCCAGCATAGAAGCCGCCGCCGGAAAAGCACCAGCGTCTCGACGCCCAGCCGAGCCCACCGGTGAAGTGTGACACCGGTGCTGGGACCCTACCGGGGTGAGCCTGATACGGAAGGGCGGTGGTGGTCCTAGGCTGAGCAGTGAGTCCGGATAATGCTTCTTCCATCGAACGGCGCGGGAAGCGACGATGAGCTCACCCCACG
>NZ_BAAGPL010000059.1:0-758 GCF_054784195.1 Kocuria himachalensis | reverse complement strand
CCCTCGTGGCGCTGCTGCTCGTCTTCGCCATCGGCTCGATCGTGGCCCTCGCCGTGCTCGTCGCGACCCTGGCCGAGGACGAAGAACAGACCTCAGCCGGCTCCTGCACCGTCACCGCCGTCACCACGGATGACGACAACGGTGAGGAGCGGGCACCGAACGTCCCCAACGGCTGGGCGCCACTGGTTGAGGAAGCCGCCCGGACCGCCGGGCTGCCCGTGAGCGTGGTGGCAGCACAACTGGCCCAAGAATCCGGGTGGAACCCGCACGCCACTAGCCCGGCCGGCGCCCAGGGCATCGCCCAATTCATGCCCGCCACCTGGGCCACCTACGGCAACGGTGGGGACCCCTTCGACCCCGACGACGCGATCCCCGCCTACGGCCGCTACATGGCCGCCCTCAAGGACCAGGTGCAACCGATCGCCGGCGAGGACGCCGGTGAGCTCGTGCGCCTGACCCTGGCCGCCTACAACGCCGGCCCCGGGGCCGTGGAGCAGCACCAGGGGGTGCCGCCGTACCAGGAGACCCGCGACTACATCGACACGATCCTGGACACCGGCCAATCCCAGTTCTCCGCCCACTGCCAGGCCCCCACCGGGGCCATGGCCTGGGACGGAGACCTCGGCGACGGCGAGTGGACCACCCCACTGCCCGGGGGCGTGTTCACCTCCGGCTACGGCGGCCGCGCCCTGGCCGGGGTCCCCGGGTGGGCCAACCAGCACGAGGGTGTGGACATCGCCACCCCCGGGGCCGGTAAC
>NZ_BAAGPL010000058.1:0-1032 GCF_054784195.1 Kocuria himachalensis | reverse complement strand
AGGTGGCCGCGGACCTGGACCGGGTCGTGGTCACCTGCGAGGGGGTCGTGGTGGCCGAGCACCCCCGGTCCTGGGCGAAGCACCAGAGCTTCACCGACCCGGCTCATGCGGCCGCGGCGGTCGCGCTGCGCCGGGGCCGGCTGGCCGTGCCCGTGCCGCCGGCGGCCACCGAGGTGGAGCAACGGGATCTGAGCGTCTACGACGCCCTCACCGCCGAGGCCCTGGTCGATGAGGGGGTGGCCTGAGATGACCACCAGAACACCGGCCCGGGGCTGGGAGGCGGAGCTGGCGTATCTGACCCGGGCGCTGAAAGCCCCGACCCTGCGTGAGTCCGTACCGAGGTTGCTCGAGCGCGCCCAGACCGAGGGGTGGAGCCATCAGGAGTTCCTGCTGGCCTGCCTGCAGCGCGAGGTCGCCGCCCGGGAGGCCCACGGCGGGGAGGGCCGCATCCGGGCCGCCCGGTTCCCGGCCCGCAAGGGACTGGAAGACTTCGATTTCGACCACGCCCGCGGGCTGCGCCGGGAGCAGATCGCGCATCTGGGCACCTTGGACTTCGTCGCGGCCAAGGACAACGTGGTCTTCCTCGGGCCCCCGGGCACGGGCAAGACGCATCTGGCCACCGGCATCGCCATCCGGGCCTGCCAGGCCGGGCACCGGGTGCTCTTCGCCACCGCCGCCGAGTGGGTCGATCGCCTGGCCGGCGCCCACCAATCCGGGGTGCTGCAGGCGGAGCTGCGCAAGCTGGCCCGGATCCCGCTGCTGGTCATCGACGAGGTCGGCTACATCCCCTTCGAGTCCGAGGCCGCGAACCTGTTCTTCCAGCTGGTGTCCTCCCGCTACGAGCGGGCCTCGCTGATCGTGACCAGTAACAAGCCCTTCGGGCGGTGGGGCGAGGTCTTCGGCGACGACGTCGTGGCCGCGGCCATGATTGATCGCCTCGTCCACCACGCCGAGGTCATCGCCTTGAAGGGCGACTCCTACCGGCTGAAGAACCGATACCTCGGCCGCGTGCCCGCGGCCGGAACCCAAGAA
>NZ_BAAGPL010000057.1:0-6108 GCF_054784195.1 Kocuria himachalensis | reverse complement strand
TGCCCCAGATGTGCAGGAGGGTGTCCTCCCAGGAGGCATACAACGTATGTCCGCCGCGGACCATCTTCCCGAGCATCACCCCCGGGGTGTCGACGCCGAAGCGATCCGCTTTGGCCTTCGCCTGCTTCTGGGTGAACGGGGCGACGTCGCGCACCGAGGCCATGCGCGGTGCGGCACGGTCGTGTGTGACGACCTTCTTGGCCTTCTGGTGGCGCTTGAAGCCCCACAGCACGAACAGTGCCGCCGCCACCAGCCCGAGGGCGGCGGCCAAGACGATCTCGGTGGTGCGCCACGGAAGGTCTCCGGTGAAGACGCCCAGGGACCGTTCCCAGTACCCGGTGGGCAGCGGCTCGGTGCGCGGGGTGAGGGCATGTCCGGCGCTGGCGACGACGTAGAGGATCGCGGGGATACCGACTAGGGCGAAGAGCAGGGTGAGCAACAGGGCGACTTCCCCGCCGCCGGCCTTGTACTTGCGGTCCAGGGAGCTCATCGTTCGCCCCTCTCCTGAGCGGCGCGGAACTTGGCCTCGTGCCACTTCTTCTCAGTGTCGTGGACCTGGGACCGGCGCTCGGTGGGGGTGAACTCCATCGAGAACGGGATCCCCGCCCTCGCGCCGACCTTGATGAAGAACTTCCCCTGGCCCGGCGGCGGGGAGGTGGTGCGGTCGTCGAAGTACCATTCCCGGTTCTCGGGGTCCTGAAGCCAGGCCCGCAGCTCGGTGTCGTTGATCGTGAGCCGGTCGGTGGAGGCGTACACGTCATCGTTGGTGTACTGGATCTCCTCGTCCCCCCGGCGGTTCCAGGCGGGCGGGTCCTGCCAGGCAGCGAGCTGTTCCTGCTCGCGCATCGACAGCGGCACGGACTCGGTCAGCAGCGGCATCTCCGACTTGGCCAGGCCGCCGAGGATCTTGATCCCGCAGCGGTCCATGATGCCCTTGGCCTTGGCGCGGTCCTCCTCGCCCCGCACGGCCATCAGGTCAGACGGGGTGTGGGAGGCCATGATCTGCCCGACCCCCATCTCCCGGTTCAGACGGGTCAGCGCGTTGACCTGATCCACGATGCCGGGCCCGGCCGCCAGGGTGTTCCACAGCTCATCGAGGATGAGCAGGAACCGCTGCCGCTCAATCACCCCGTCATCGGCCAGCATGTTGGAGGTCCGCACCGTTCCAGTCCCGATCGACCAGCACGCCAACAGGGTGGCCGCCCGCAGATCGGACTCGGACTGGGAGATCCGCGACAGGTCGAAGACCATCGGCCTCGAGGCGTCGATCTTGTTGGTGGAGGGGCGGGCGAACATCTGCCCGAACGCCCCGGAACCGCACAAGGAGTTCAGCGAGGACTCCAGACCCTCCGTGATGGCCTCGTAACGCTCATCGTTGCCGCGATCCAGGGAGACCTCGCGCACCTCGACCGGCTTGTCCTTGAGCACCTGGCGCAAATCCGCCATGACCGGGACCGTGCCGGTCTCGGCGTGGCGGGCTTCCAGGACAGTGAGGCACCGGTCCAGGATCTGATCCTCGCGCTCGTCCAGCGGCTTCTTGCGCAGAATCGCGATCAGCGACCGGATCAGGTCGAACCGCCGGGTGTGCAGATCGACCAGCAGCTCCTCCGCCTTGGCAGGAGATAGCAGCTTGGCCGCCGCCACCGCTCCGGCGTCATCGAGCGGGTTGATGTGGCCGACCCCGCGGCCTAGCGGCAGCACGGCCCCGCCGAGGGCTTCGATCATGGCGACGTGTTCGCCCTTGATGTCTCCCAGGACCATCGGCCACACCCCGAAGGCGGCCAACCCGATGGCCATCCGCCGCAGCAGGGAGGATTTGCCCAGCCCCGGGTTGGCCATGATGAAGGCCGAAGGGTTGGCGATCACCCGCAGCTTCTGGAACCAGGAGATCGGGTCACAGCACACCGGCTCCCCGGAGAGCAGGTTGCGCCCCAGCGGGACCCCTTCCAGAGGGGAGCCCCCGCCCATGGGAAAGGGGAAGAGCCCGCAGACCTGATAGTTGGTGCCGCGCATCTCGCGGATCGGGTGCAGCAGCTGCGCCTCGCCCAGACCCCGGCCCTTGTGGCCCCGCGGGCCCGGGCGACGGGTGGAGGCGGCCGTCACCGAGGTGCTGCCGGTGCGCTTGGGCTTAGCGAAGACCTTGCCTAGCTTCGTGCGGGCGAAGGCACGGTCCAGGACGGTGGTCGAGGCGTTGCCCCGGCTGGCCGGGAGGATGATCTGGTTGCGTTTCGTGGTGGCCATTAGAGGGCGTTCCTCACGGTCGAAGGCAGGGCCAGGTGGTCCGGGATGACCACACCGAGGGGCAGGCCGGCGGCGAAGGTGGAGTCCTGGGCGCCGTAGGCCTCCTCCAGGCGGATCCTCGCCGAGGTGCCGAGGTTCTCGATGATGGCTTCGGCCTCGTCGAGCTCGCCCTGGGAACGGACGGTGGCGGTGACCACGAGGCCGAAGTTCAGCAGGCCGGCCCCGTCGGCCTCTTCGGCGGCGGTGGCCTGGGCGGCGCGGGTCTCGCGGGTGTCCCGGGCCGTCGCCCGGTTGCGGGAGGAGGCGTTGAAGGTGGCGGTGTTGATGTCGTTCTCCACCATCTGCGCGGCCCGGGCGGGGTCGATGGGGCGGTAGAGCAGGGTGACGCGCTTGCGCACCAGTTCCGGGTTCGGGGCGATCAGCGCCTGGAGCACGTTGGCCTGGACGGTGGAGCGCGGGGGCACGGACATCGCCCAGGACTTCGACCATGAGTTGTTGTGGTGGTAGCTGTCCCAGAAGGTGTCGGCGGCCTGGGGGCCGACCTCGCTCCAGTCCAGCTCCGGGGCCACCCCCTGGGCGTGGGCGCGGTCGAAGAGGACCGCCTCGGCCGGGTCGTAGGCCACCCGGATGACCTCGCACAGCTGCTGGGCCGTGAGCGGGGCGGCTACGCCGGCCCCGGTGTCGTTCAGGGACAGGGTGAGGTTGGGCAGCCGGGCGGCCAGGTCATCGGCGACCTCGGCTGCGTTGCGGATGCGCCCGCCGGCCCGCACGGAGGCTTTGAAGGTCACCGCGATGTAGGCCCGGGTGACGGTGGCCCCGGTGGGCAGCATCTGCACGGTCTCGTTGATGACGTCGCGGGCGAAGGCCGGGGCGTCGGGGCTCATGCGGGCCTCGATCTTCCGGGCGAGGCGGTATCCGGAGTCTGGGGCGGTCTCGATCGTCACCGAGGCCGCGGTCAGCCCCGGTTCGTCGGTGAGCATGCCCAGCCAGTGCGCCCAGCGGTCCACCCACCGGTTGATGTGCTCCTGATCGACCATGCCCCCGCCGTCGGGTTCGGAGGAGAACACCACGGTGTAGTGGTGTTTCTGCGGGACCTCGACCAGGGCGAAGGGGCGGCCGTAGCCGTCGACGTGCTCGGTGATCCTGGACCGGGCCGACACCCCGGGCAGCTTCGTGGTGCCCTCCGGCACCCGGGACACCGGCCCGGCCCGGTAGACGTTGGCCCCGGAGTAGACGGCGTTGGCCCACCCGGCGCGGCGGACGATGCGCTCGATCAGGGTGCGCCCGTGCTTGTTCT
Organism: Kocuria himachalensis; assembly: GCF_054784195.1. Taxonomy (NCBI): domain Bacteria; kingdom Bacillati; phylum Actinomycetota; class Actinomycetes; order Micrococcales; family Micrococcaceae; genus Kocuria; species Kocuria himachalensis. The sequence goes on along the minus strand of NZ_BAAGPL010000057.1, from coordinate 2,570 downwards.
TCTGCATGGACAGGGCGATCAGGACCAGGATCACCGCTTCGAAGGCCAGGGCGACCAGCCACATGTTGAGCATCATCAGCAGGATCCCGCCGAGGACCCCACCGATCAGCAGCACGGTGCCGGCGGTCGAGAGTCCGGCCAGGCCCTTGGAGGTGGGCGTGCGGAAGTTGCCGTACACCCGCGGCCGGTTCTCGCTCGTCTTAGCTTCGGTCTGCGCCATCAGGGCGGCCCTCGTTTCCGGTCTCGTTGGCGATCTGCGCCTTGAACGCACGTGCCTGTTGCTGGGCGGCCTTCGCCGCCTGTCCCGCGCCGGTGGGGCCCGTGGGACGGGCCCCGGAGCGTGCCGGTGCTGCACCAGCACCGGACCCCGGCGTGGGACGAGCCCCTGTCCCAGCTCCGGCGCGAGGTGCCGCCCCGGTGCCGGGGATCGGTTGCGCCCCGGTCCCCGTAGAGGACCTCTGCGCACCGTCCTGGCCGGGGGTGCCCGTGGCGGACGCTCCCGCCGCTCCGGTGCTTCCGCCGGTGCTGGAGGTGCCCGCCCTCGCGCTGGACTCGGTGGCCTGGGAGACGGCTTCCCCGGTCTTCTGCACGGCGTTGGCGGCCGCCATGCCCGCCGCCACCGGTGCCGCCGCTGCACCCGCGGCTGCAGCACCAGCGGAGCCCGCCGTGCCAGTGGCACTGGCCCCAGCGGTGCCACTGGCCCCACCTGCAGCCGAGGACGGACCCGCAGGCGCGGAACCCGACCCGCCCTTCAAGGGCGATATGGAGGAGGAAGCGGAGGAAGAGTCAGAGCCGAACCCGCGTCCCGAGCGAGCCAGGTGGGAGGCTCCCTGCGGGATCGCTGCGCCCATCGCCGCGATCCCCAGCGCCCCACCGCTACTACCGCCGGAGGAGGACATCGAGCCCAGCACGGGGCTGAGGAACCCGATAAGCACGGGCAGGGCGAACACGGAGGCGACGATCATCATCAACCCGGCGGCGAACTGGATCAGCCCGCTGCCGGAGTCCTCCCACACCCCGGTGGTGGACATCTTGATCGCCAACCCGTAGATCAGAGCCGCAGCCGGTTTGTAGAAGGCGAAGGCCAGGGTCCAGGCGATGACCTTCTGGAAGAAGTTCTTCCCCGTCTCGGTGTTCAGAAACGCCGCGGAGAGCGGCAGGATCCCGGCCATCAAAAACAGCATCCCGGTGCGCAACACCATCAGCATCAACTGGATGATGTTCACGATGATCGCCACGACCCCGCCGACGATGATCAGGATGACGTTCCCGCCCAACCACACCGGATCCGCCGCCCCGGCGCTGGTGGCATTGTCCAGGGCCAACAGCTTGAGCACATCGGTCTGGAAGTCCTTCCCGATGGCGGAGTCGATGATCTGTACGGCCAGGGCGTCGGTGCCGGCCACCAGGACGTTGAGGATCGTCACTCCCGAGGCCGTGACCACGGCCAGGGTGAGCAGATTCTTCAGCAGGTCCCGGGCCGGTTCAGCGCGCTGGGTCCAAGCCATCTGGGCCCCGGCGATCATCACACTCAGCGCGGCCACGGCCAGGGTGAGGTAGAAGGTCTGGTCCTGGATGAACCCCACGGACCCGGACAGATTTCCCGCCCGGGCGGGGACGAGGAAGCCGATCAGACTGGTGGCCCCACCGATCAGTGCCGCCCCGGAGGCCAGCACGGTGGCCGTGTTCACCAGCCCGGCCCCGTCGCCGCGGCGGGCGTTGGTGGCCAGCACGATGCCCAGGAACAGCACCCCGAACACGCACACCCCCAGCCCGATCCAGCTCGCGTAGCTCAGCAGCAGATCGACCTGATCGTTGAACGCTCCCCGGACCGGAGCCTCAGCAGCGCCGCCGTTCTCGCTGGTAAGGCTGGCGCTACCAACCGTGGTCCACATGGATCCCAGAGAGGCGATCGTCTCCACCACGGCCGAAGTCACACCGTCGGCGATCTGATCCAGCGCATCCCCGGCTGCCCCGGTGAGCGCATCGCTGATTCCTTCCTTCGTGTTGCAGACGAGGTCGAGCCTGCCGCAGCTTTCCTCCTCAGCCATCGTGAGGTCCCCACGTGATGTACCCGTTCAGGTCTGACACCTGGCCGGCAACAGGGCCTGTGTCTCCGTTGTCGCGGAATACGAAGCGCCAATCACCGTCCTGCCAAACCATGTCAGCGCTGCTGGTGATGTACGTCTTCTCTGATCCGTCGTCTGCAGCGGCTACTACTTCAACGCTGGCCTTGTCGCCGGTGTAGGAGAGAAGACGGAAGCCGGCAATCTGCACAGGAGTGGTAGATGCGTCGTTCTCCGCGATGCGCTGTCGGATCTGCCCGATGTTGATGTCCTTGCCCGGGCCGTCCAAAGCCAAGGCCTGAGTCGTGTCCAGGAGGAGCTGTGGGTCATTGCTGGAGGCCAACATGTTCGCGACGCTCAGTAACGCCCCTTCGGGAGTGTGGGAGTAGCAGGAGCGCACACCCGTTGACTCGTCTACGGTGCCCGGTCCGTGCTCCTCCGAGGACGGTGCGTAGATCGCGCCCAGGGCGGTCCATTCGACGTCCTCGGGGGCCTTCGTGAGCG
>NZ_BAAGPL010000056.1:0-1826 GCF_054784195.1 Kocuria himachalensis | reverse complement strand
CTGGAACAGGTGACGGTGAATGGCTTGCAACTCGACCAGATCTCGGGTGGGCGCCGGTGGATGGCGCCACAGCTGCAGGGTGCGGACCGCCACCAGGTCGGCTTCTGCGGCGGCGAGCTCTGTCGCGGTGCGTGCGCCGATCAGGTTGGTCAGGATCTCGGTGTGCGGGTCCAGATACGGGTCACGGTGCGGGCCGGGGGCCTCACTCAAGGCCGTAGCGGGCGCGCGTGCGCCGAACCAGCTCCTCGACCTCGAGCCCACCTTCGGCGAAACGATCCATCTCAGCACGGGTCGCTGTGGTGACGTGAAGTCCTTCCATGGCAGCACTGTGCGCCACGGAAGCTACCTGCTGTGCCCGGTCCACCTCGAGAGTCGGTGGCAGAATGTGCTGCTGCGCCATGGAACCTCCCCGGTGGTGTGTTGGGTCGTGCTATGCGCTCTAGTCTACCAAGCACCCCTGACCAGCACCTGGCGTCATACGAGCCGGGGATGCCAGCCTCGGTTGCGAAACGCACTCTCTGCCCCAACATCCTTGTCCACGATGACACCCCAGAAGCATGACCCGTATAATTAATGGTAGATAGCTAGCGAGCGAGCACGCTAGATAACTAGTTAGGAAGCTATATAGCAAGCCATCTAACTAGGCAGATGGCTTGATGGCCCACAAGCTTGATAGCTTGAAAGCATGCAAACCCTCATGGTGTACAGCGAATCCGGTGGAGTCACTAAGACCACCACCGCCGTCTCCCTAGCAATGGTCGCCGCCGCCGAGGGACGTCGAGTCGTCCTCGTTGACCTCGACCCCCGTGCTGCCTCCACCAAGTGGTTTGGGGTGGAGCCCTCGGCTGAAGGAATGCACGTTGGGGCAATCCTGGGCGATGAGAACCCCGAAGGCTGGGCCGAAGACCTCGCGGTGCCCAGCGGGTGGCACCCCAACCTCCGGGTCATTCCTTCGGCCCGCAACGTCTCCAACCGCGAGGCCGACCGGGCCGATCACGCAGAGCTGCGGCTGAAGATCTCCCTGACCGGCCTTCAGGCGGATGTGGTGGTCATTGACTGCCCGAACCGGCAGGGTGGGCCGTTGACGCTGTCTGCGTTGAACGCGGCGGACACCGTGGTCTACGCCGCCACCGCCACCAGTGATGGCATCGACGGGGTGGACGGGGCGAGGCGCACGGTCGCCCAGTTCCGCCGGCACCGCCAGCAACTCGGCGCCCCGGACACCCTCACCGAGGCCGGCATCGTGGTCGGTGGGGTGAAGGAAACGATCATGAGCCGGGCGGCCGTCGCCAGCCTCGAGGAGCTCCGAGCCACCGGGCTTTTCCTGGAGCCGTTGATCCCGGACCGGGCCATCGTCCAGGAGGTACGCATTTCGGGGGAGTGGTACGGCCAATATCGTAAGGGCGCCCGGGTGCTGGATGCGTACACCGCGATCGCGAAGAAGGTGCTGCGATGACCGAGCAGCCCGAGCGCCCCGCCTCACTCCAGCGCCGGAGGCCCCGCCCGGCACCGGATGAGCACATCGACCCGGTCGACTACACACCCCCACGTACTGCTACACCCCAGCCCGCGACACCGGTAGTGTCGTCCCCGCTGGTGCAGGCGGCACCGACGACAGAGCCTCCAGCGGCGCCGAAGCGCGGCCGGGGCCGGCCGCGCCGGGAACCCACGATCCAGCTGGGGGTGCGGGTGGCTCAGGACGTCTCCGATCTGATCGAGGAGCTCACCGAGCACGACGGCACCGCCCGCGCGGTGATCGAAAACGCGGTGCGCGCCTACGCCCAACAACTCAACCGATAACACCGGCCCCCGATAGGGGAGGGTGT
>NZ_BAAGPL010000055.1:0-2787 GCF_054784195.1 Kocuria himachalensis | reverse complement strand
GAGAACGCACCCATCCCGGGCGGTGATTCACGACCGGTTTGCAGAATTCTGAACCAGGCCTCAGCCGCGCACGGGGGCGGGGCGTGTCTATCCCGATGCGCTGGACCAAGATCACGATCCCTCCACACCGTTGGCCCTCGTCATGGACGCACGGGTGCGTTGAGGATCACGGGCCCAACCTGCCGCGCGGTGTGGCAACGGCCCCTACGGTGGAGGTGGACAACGATGTCGATCTTCTCCCACCGGCACCGCGGTCCATCTGGGCTCGGGTGCGCTCGACCACCAGGAGGATCCACCCATGACCACATCCACTTCCAGCACTGTCCCTGATTACTCGGCTCCGCCGCTGCCCACCCCCAAAGCGGGTCCGACCGGTGCAGCCCCGCAACGTGGCGCTCCCCAGTTGTCTCGCTACCGGATGCGAACCGAGCGCCCGGGGCTGCATCTGCGGACGGGGGAGATCCTTTTGGGAACCCCGTACGAACCGAGCTCGCTGAACATGGTGGTGGTCGTGCGTTGTGAAGCTGACGGGCACAGCCCCGGTGCCCTGCTGCCCCTCGCCGAGCTCGAAGACCTCGGCCCCGCCGGTGAGGCTCTGGGTCCCTTCTCCTGGGGCAGACCCGGCGTCCGGGCCTGACCATCTGATGAGGCCAGTCCTCAAGCCCGGCCGGAGGCCTCTACAGCGAGGACCGGCCGGGCTTGTTGTACGTGCGGAGCTGCTGGCAGGAACCGGTTAATCGCTGAGCGGGGATACGACGGGGGCGGGGCTCAGTCCCCGACCGCGTCCCGGCCGCGGGCCACGATCAACGGATCCGGACCGTAGACCACGGTGGGGTCCTTGTCCTGGTAGTCGAACTGGTTCAGGAAGAACCGCATCGCGTTGAGCCGGGCGCGTTTCTTGTCGTTGGACTTCACCGTGATCCAGGGGGCGTGGTCGGTGTCGGTGGCCAGGAACATCTCCTCCTTGGCCTGGGTGTAGTCCTCCCACCGGTCCAGGGAGGCCAGGTCGTTGGGGGAGAGCTTCCAACGGCGCACGGGGTCGATCTGACGGATCGCGAACCGGGTGCGCTGCTCTTGACGGGTGACGGAGAACCAGAACTTGGTCAGGTGGATCCCGGAGTCCACCAGCATCTTCTCGAACACGGGGGCCTGGGCCATGAACCGGTGGTACTCCGCCTCGGTGCAGAAGCCCATCACGCGTTCGACCACCGCCCGGTTGTACCAGGAGCGGTCGAACATCACGATCTCCCCATTGGTGGGCAGGTGGGCGATGTAGCGCTGGAGGTACCACTGCCCGGCCTCCCGGTCCGAGGGCTTGGTCAGGGCCACGACCCGGGCCGCGCGCGGGTTGAGGTGCTCGGTGAAGCGTTTGATCGTGCCGCCCTTGCCGGCGGCGTCGCGGCCCTCGAACACGATCACGTGCTGGAGGTCGTGGTCCTGGCCCCAGTACTGGAACTTCAGCAGCTCCACCTGCAACTGGTACTTCTCCAACTCGTAGGCCTCACGGTCCAGGAGCTCGTCGTAGGGGTAGTCCTCCCGCCAGGTCTCCACCGCCGAGCCCCCGGGATCAATGAGGTCAGGATCATTGGAGTGCCCGTCCCGGACCGTGTAGCCCTGGACGGTGAGCTGGTCGATGAACTCCCGCAGGTTCTCCCGCCCCGACCACTGGTCCTCGGGCACCCACAGCCTTCTGGCTTCTGACATTTTTGCTCCTTCTCGCGCTGGGGAACTTTCGCGGCAGTGTAGACAGGGCAAGTAGACGGTAGATAAACACCGGAGGAGGCGCCCGGCGGCAAAGCACCGGAGTGCCGTGCTACGGCCTCCCATGGTTTTCACCGCTGGCGCCGGAGGAGTCGCACTGGGAAGGCACGGCATCCAGAACTTCGCTGGGTGGCCGGCCTCGTTGGGTCACCAAGTTTTGAGGCCGTGGGCCATGGGTAAGCTCGGGGATATGAGGGATCAGGCGGCTCCTGCTGGTGCTCAAGGCCCGACCACGACCCACCCGGGATTCGAGGCCGCCCGCCGGGCGTATCTAGGGGCCCGGCACGAGCTGACGATCGCTGCCCTGGAGGAGTTGATCCTGCGGGTGCGCACCCGCCATCCGTGCGCGGCGTCCTTGCTGTTGATCTGCGATGACGTGGAGGACGGGCTGTATCTGGCCGAGGTCACCGATAGTGCGGGCCGACGACTGGGTACCGCGGGCCCGTTGCTGGGTGACCGTACCTGCCACCAGGTCGTGGGCAATCTCTACGGGCCTGACCTGGCCGTGCTGTCCGGTGTTCGCCACGACCCCGTGGCCCTGACCTTCCAGGTGAGCCTCACCGACCGTGACCGCTGAGACGCCGCGGTGGTCAGGTGAGGTCCTGGCGCAGCTGGGTCATGAGCTCGGCCACGACCTCGTGGCCGGTGGTGACCCCGGTGCGCACCGCGGCCAGCTCCGCCCCGTGCAGCACCCCTACCGCGTAGCGGTCCTCGCCGGTACCCCGGTAGGCGTCGGCGGTGCGGGCCAGCCAGCCCTCCACGACTCCGGCGTCCATGATCTCGCCCAGCGCCTCCTGGTGGGCCTTGGCATCAGCGGCCGCGTGCCGGACCCTCTTGCCGGGGGTGAATCCGGAGCGTTTGAGCACCGCGCTCACGTAGCGGACCCGTTTGACGTCCTTGCGCACCTCGTGCAGGTGCTCCAACCGGTGGGCCAGATCCGTCTCCGCACCAGAGTCTTCAGCCGCCAGCCCGTGGTCCCCGACGCGTTGGACCTTGCGCAGAGCTCGGCGCACCAGCTTGTTCGCG
>NZ_BAAGPL010000054.1:0-830 GCF_054784195.1 Kocuria himachalensis | reverse complement strand
CAGGGTCCGGCAGGGGGTCAAACTTCGTCTGCCGCCACGGGGTCAGTTTTCACGTGCCGTCGACACGCACCAGGTGAACGTGTTCGAGCGACCAGCTGGGTCCAGCTGACGCCGGTACATCGGCGCCAACATCTCGGTGACGAACTCCACCACGTTCGCGTAGACCAGCTCCGCAGGAGGCTGCTCTTCCACGTCCTCGTTGCCCTCACTGGACGATTTTTCTTCCCAGTCCATGGCCTACTCCTTCACCAGCGCCGCCCACCGGTTCCCGGCAGGCTCAGGCACCACTGGCTCGGCGGCCGGCGCTGTGGGCTCGTGATCGACGGTGTCCACTGTGGGGCGGTTGTGGGCCTCTTCGGAGGCCCTTGATGCTTCCGCGTAGGGGCGGTGGTCAATCGGGATGGTGCGCAGCAGCACGGCCCGGGCCCCGGAGCCGAACATCACGGCCCGACCCTTGGGCAGGGCGGACAGGTCAGCCACCGACATGATGTCGTCGGTGGCGTCCTGCCGGGAGGTGGACCCGGAATCCTTCTGCCTCGAGGAGGAGACGGAGGTGTAGGTGTACTTGCCGATCAGCTCCGAGAGCATCTTCAAGTAGCCCTCCTCCTTGACGTTGCCGCCGTAGGTGACGACGTTGGCGGTGGAGAACAGCTTGCGCATCCCGGATTCCCCCCAGACGTCCACGCCCTGGGACCAGGACTGCAAGAACGTGGAGACCACGATGCCGCGAGACCCGTAGTGGCTGTAGAGGTTGGGCAGGTTCATCCATCGGCAGACGTTGGCGGCCTCGTCCAGCACGCAGAGCATAGGAGTGGCCAGTCGGCCCCCGC
>NZ_BAAGPL010000053.1:0-776 GCF_054784195.1 Kocuria himachalensis | reverse complement strand
TAACAGGTGTGACGCAGGAAGGTAGCCGAGCCGGGCGATGGTAGACCCGGTCTAAGCGTGTAGGGCGACCCGTTGGCAAATCCGCGGGTCATATAAGCCTGAGACGTGACGGGACCCCCATTCGTGGGGGGATTCGGTGATCCTATGCTGCCGAGAAAAGCATCGACGCGAGGTTCCAGCCGCCCGTACCCCAAACCGACACAGGTGATCAGGTAGAGAATACTAAGGCGATCGAGAGAATCATGGTTAAGGAACTCGGCAAAATGCCCCCGTAACTTCGGGAGAAGGGGGGCCCCGACCGTGGACACCACTTGCTGGTGCGAGCGGGTAAGGGCCGCAGAGACCAGGGGGAAGCGACTGTTTATCAAAAACACAGGTCCGTGCGAAGTCGCAAGACGATGTATACGGACTGACTCCTGCCCGGTGCTGGAAGGTTAAGAGGACCTGTTAGCCTCACGGCGAAGCGGAGAATTTAAGCCCCAGTAAACGGCGGTGGTAACTATAACCATCCTAAGGTAGCGAAATTCCTTGTCGGGTAAGTTCCGACCTGCACGAATGGAGTAACGACTTCCCCGCTGTCTCAACCATGAACTCGGCGAAATTGCAGTACGAGTAAAGATGCTCGTTACGCGCAGCAGGACGGAAAGACCCCGAGACCTTTACTATAGTTTGGTATTGGTGTTCGGTGTGGCTTGTGTAGGATAGGTGGGAGACGGTGAAGCGGGCACGCCAGTGCACGTGGAGTCAACGTTGAAATACCACTCTGGTCACTCTGG
>NZ_BAAGPL010000052.1:0-3538 GCF_054784195.1 Kocuria himachalensis | reverse complement strand
GAGTAATACGTGAGTAACCTGCCCTTGACTCTGGGATAAGCCTGGGAAACTGGGTCTAATACTGGATACTACCTCCTGCCGCATGGTGGGTGGTGGAAAGGGTTTTACTGGTTTTGGATGGGCTCACGGCCTATCAGCTTGTTGGTGGGGTAATGGCTCACCAAGGCGACGACGGGTAGCCGGCCTGAGAGGGTGACCGGCCACACTGGGACTGAGACACGGCCCAGACTCCTACGGGAGGCAGCAGTGGGGAATATTGCACAATGGGCGGAAGCCTGATGCAGCGACGCCGCGTGAGGGATGACGGCCTTCGGGTTGTAAACCTCTTTCAGTAGGGAAGAAGCGAAAGTGACGGTACCTGCAGAAGAAGCGCCGGCTAACTACGTGCCAGCAGCCGCGGTAATACGTAGGGCGCAAGCGTTGTCCGGAATTATTGGGCGTAAAGAGCTCGTAGGCGGTTTGTCGCGTCTGCTGTGAAAGCCCGGGGCTCAACCCCGGGTCTGCAGTGGGTACGGGCAGACTAGAGTGCAGTAGGGGAGACTGGAATTCCTGGTGTAGCGGTGAAATGCGCAGATATCAGGAGGAACACCGATGGCGAAGGCAGGTCTCTGGGCTGTTACTGACGCTGAGGAGCGAAAGCATGGGGAGCGAACAGGATTAGATACCCTGGTAGTCCATGCCGTAAACGTTGGGCACTAGGTGTGGGGGACATTCCACGTTTTCCGCGCCGTAGCTAACGCATTAAGTGCCCCGCCTGGGGAGTACGGCCGCAAGGCTAAAACTCAAAGGAATTGACGGGGGCCCGCACAAGCGGCGGAGCATGCGGATTAATTCGATGCAACGCGAAGAACCTTACCAAGGCTTGACATTCACCGGACCGCCCCAGAGATGGGGTTTCCCTTCGGGGCTGGTGGACAGGTGGTGCATGGTTGTCGTCAGCTCGTGTCGTGAGATGTTGGGTTAAGTCCCGCAACGAGCGCAACCCTCGTTCTATGTTGCCAGCACGTGATGGTGGGGACTCATAGGAGACTGCCGGGGTCAACTCGGAGGAAGGTGGGGATGACGTCAAATCATCATGCCCCTTATGTCTTGGGCTTCACGCATGCTACAATGGCCGGTACAAAGGGTTGCGATACTGTGAGGTGGAGCTAATCCCAAAAAGCCGGTCTCAGTTCGGATTGAGGTCTGCAACTCGACCTCATGAAGTCGGAGTCGCTAGTAATCGCAGATCAGCAACGCTGCGGTGAATACGTTCCCGGGCCTTGTACACACCGCCCGTCAAGTCACGAAAGTTGGTAACACCCGAAGCCGGTGGCCTAACCCCTTGTGGGAGGGAGCCGTCGAAGGTGGGACTGGCGATTGGGACTAAGTCGTAACAAGGTAGCCGTACCGGAAGGTGCGGCTGGATCACCTCCTTTCTAAGGAGCCGTTGACCGCCGTGTGGTGGTCGCCCCCGCCCTAGTGCCCGTCCGTGGTGCTGGTGGGGTGAGCTCATGGGTGGAATATCAACGAGCAAGTGGCCGCACTTCCCTTCTCCTGGTTCGCCGGGTGGGGGTTGCCGGCCGGGGTCGTCCTAGTACCTGCTGCACCGTGAGCCCTCTTGGGGGTTGGTGGTGGTGGTGGTGGAAGTCGGTGGTCCTGGTGGGTGGGTGTGGTCCGTGGTGCACTATTGGGTCCTGAGACAACAGGTCCCGTCCTCGTGCCGGTCGTCCTCTTCGGGGGGTGGTCGGTGGGGGTGGGGGTGTTGTGTCTGGGTTCCCGGCGTCCTGCCGGTGGTCGTGGTTCCCCTGTGGGGGGCGGCGCCCACCAGTGTGTGGGGTGTGCGGGTTGTTGTTTGAGAACTGTATAGTGGACGCGAGCATCTTTAGAACGGGTGCCGCAGACGACCGGGTCGTCCTCCCTCTTCGGAAGGGGGGTGTTCTGGTGGGTTTGTGGTGCCGTGTTCGTGATTGATCGCCGAGAGACTGCTGCCGGGCCCCGTTCGCGGGGTGTGGTGGTGGTGGTCTCGGTGTGTTCTGTGATCATGTGGCAAGTTTTTAAGGGCGCACGGTGGATGCCTTGGCATCAGGAGCCGATGAAGGACGCGGTAATCTGCGATAAGCCTCGGGGAGCTGATAAACGAGCTGTGATCCGAGGGTCTCCGAATGGGGAAACCCCGCCGCGTGTTATGCGTGGTGACCCTCACCTGAATTCATAGGGTGTGTGGAGGGAACGTGGGGAAGTGAAACATCTCAGTACCCACAGGAAGAGAAAACAACAGTGATTCCGTCAGTAGTGGCGAGCGAACGCGGAAGAGGCCAAACCGATGGTGTGTGATACCCGGCAGGGGTTGCATCATCGGGGTCGTGGGGCGTGTCGTCCCGGGTCTGCCGGCCCGGGCGTGTGAGTGCAGGGCGATAGTCGAACCGGTGTGAGTGCCGGACCGGAGAGGGTGAGAGTCCCGTAGACGAAATCGTCGCTGCCGCGCGGAGCGCGTACCCAAGTAGCACGGGGCCCGAGAAATCCCGTGTGAATCTGCCAGGACCACCTGGTAAGCCTAAATACTACCTGATGACCGATAGCGGACCAGTACCGTGAGGGAAAGGTGAAAAGTACCCCGGGAGGGGAGTGAAATAGTACCTGAAACCGTGTGCCTACAAACCGTCGGAGCCCTACAAGGTGACGGCGTGCCTTTTGAAGAATGAGCCTGCGAGTTAGTGTTACGTCGCGAGGTTAACCCGTGAGGGGTATCCGTAGCGAAAGCGAGTCTGAACAGGGCGAGTGAGTGGCGTGATCTAGACCCGAAGCGAAGTGATCTACCCATGGCCAGGTTGAAGCGCGTGTAAGAGCGCGTGGAGGACCGAACCCACTTCAGTTGAAAATGGAGGGGATGAGCTGTGGGTAGGGGTGAAAGGCCAATCAAACTTCGTGATAGCTGGTTCTCCCCGAAATGCATTTAGGTGCAGCGTTACGTGTTTCTTGCCGGAGGTAGAGCTACTGGATGGCCGATGGGCCCTACAAGGTTACTGACGTCAGCCAAACTCCGAATGCCGGTAAGTGAGAGCGTAGCAGTGAGACTGTGGGGGATAAGCTTCATAGTCGAGAGGGAAACAGCCCAGACCACCAACTAAGGCCCCTAAGCGTGTGCTAAGTGGGAAAGGATGTGGAGTTGCTTAGACAACCAGGAGGTTGGCTTAGAAGCAGCCACCCTTGAAAGAGTGCGTAATAGCTCACTGGTCAAGTGATTCCGCGCCGACAATGTAGCGGGGCTCAAGTACACCGCCGAAGTTGTGGCATTGCACCAATGATACCCAACCGGTCCCTAGCGGGCCGGTTCAGGTGGTGCGATGGGTAGGGGAGCGTCGTGTGGGCAGTGAAGCTGCGGGGTGACCCAGTGGTGGAGCCCACACGAGTGAGAATGCAGGCATGAGTAGCGAATGACGGGTGAGAAACCCGTCCGCCGGATGATCAAGGGTTCCAGGGTCAAGCTAATCTGCCCTGGGTCAGTCGGGACCTAAGGCGAGGCCGACAGGCGTAGTCGATGGACAACGGGTTGATA
>NZ_BAAGPL010000051.1:0-718 GCF_054784195.1 Kocuria himachalensis | reverse complement strand
CCAACCTCACCAAGATGCCCGACATCGACCGCCAGGAATACGGGCTGGTCACCGTCCCGGTCCGGGAGTACCTCGGCTACGTCTGGGTCTGCCTGGCCGAGAACCCGCCCTCCTTCGAGGACGACGTCATGGGCGACATCCAGGACCGCCTCGGCGACACCCAGGCCATCGAGGGCTACGACATCGCCAACCTCTCCCTGGGCCGGCGCATCACCTACGACGTGAAGGCCAACTGGAAGCTCATCATCGAGAACTTCATGGAGTGCTACCACTGCGCCACCATCCACCCCGAGCTCACCGAGGTGCTGCCCGAGTTCGCCGACGGCCTCGCCGCCCAGTACTTCGTCGGCCACGGCGCGGAGTTCGGCGACGACGTCCTGGGCTTCACCGTCGACGGCTCCGAAGGCCTCGACAAGCTCCCCGGCGTCGACGAGGACCACGACCGCCGCTACTACGCGATCACCGTCCGGCCCACCGTGTTCGTCAACCTCGTGCCCGACCACGTGATCATCCACCGCATGTTCCCCATGGCCCCCGACCACACCATCGTGGAGTGCGACTGGCTCTACCTGCCCTCGGTCGTGGACTCCGGCAAGGACGTCACCGCCTCCGTGGAACTCTTCCACCGCGTCAACCAGCAGGACTTCGACGCCTGCGAACGCTGCCAACCCGCCATGAACTCCAAGATCTACGCCAAGGGCGGGGTCCTCGTGCCCTC
>NZ_BAAGPL010000050.1:0-876 GCF_054784195.1 Kocuria himachalensis | reverse complement strand
AACGACTACGAGCACGACCGGCCGCTGCTGGATGCCCTGGAGCACGGCTTCACCTCCGTGGAGGCCGACGTGTGGCTCGTCGACGGGGAGCTGCGGGTGGCCCATGACGCCTGGGAGCTGGCCGATGCCCCGACTCTGGAAGAGGCCTACCTGGACCCGCTGGCGGAGCTGGTCTCACCCAACGGCAAGGCGCTCTATCCCGGCTATGACGGGGATTTCCAGTTGCTGATCGACATCAAGAGCGATGGCCCGGACACCTGGGCGGCGATCGAGGAAGAACTGACCGAGCACCGGAAGTTCATCACCCACTACCACCACGGACAGGTCAAGGACCGGGCCGTGGAAGCGGTGATCAGCGGCAACCGGCCCCTGGCGAAGATGCAGGCCGCCGAGACCCGGTATTCCTTCTACGACGGGCGCTCCACCGACCTGGGTTCCGGGGCGGACCCGGAGTTCATGCCGCTGGTCAGCGAGAACTGGACCAAGCTGTTCACCTGGCAGGGTGTGGGGCAGATGCCGGCCGCCGAGCGGGAGGCTCTGCACGACTACGTGGAGCAGGCCCACGCGGCCGGGTACCGGGTGCGGTTCTGGGCCACCAACGACATCGCCGGACCGGCGCGGGAGAATCTGTGGATCGAACTGCAGGCGGCAGGGGTCGACCACATCAACACCGACGACCTTCCCGGCCTGAAGGAGTTCCTCACCCGTTGAGGGCTCTGAGCACCAGGTCCTCGGCTCCGTACGGCCGTTGAGTGCATGGGTCCGGTCGGGTGTACGGGGATGCCGCATACACCGACACCGGGTGTTCACCTGCTGTTGGCCGGTCGGTCACAGCGGCTCCCTACGGTGCCGCAGGCCAGCAGGAGACCCCCCTAA
>NZ_BAAGPL010000049.1:0-1478 GCF_054784195.1 Kocuria himachalensis | reverse complement strand
GCTGCTGTGACGAGGGGTCCCCGAGGGGCTGCCCCGGTGGGGCGGGCGGACCCGCCGCGCCGCGCCCACCGGGATCCGGGGTGCTTCAGCCCCGGGAGGCGAGGTCGTGCTGGTAGTTGGGGCTGTCCGGGTTGAGCACGGAGTGCCGGCGTCCGTAGGCGAAGTAGATGATCAGCCCGATGACGAGCCAGACGCCGAACCGGGCCCAGGTCTCCCAGGGCAGCTGGAACATGAGGAACAGCGAGGCCAGCACGCCGAAGGCGGGCACGAAGGGCATCAGCGGCAGCCGGAAGGTGCGCGGGGTGTCGGGGCGGGTGTAGCGGAACAGGATCACCGACACGCACACCACCACGAAGGCCGAGAGGATGCCGATGTTGGTGAGGTCGGCCACCGCACGGATGGGGAACACCCCGGCGAGCAGGGCGGAGCCGATCCCGGCGATCCAGGTCACCCGCTGCGGGGTGCCGTTGCGGTCGGTGTGGGCGAACCAGCCCGGCAGCAGGCCGTCGCGGCTCATCGAGAACCACACCCGGGTGACGCCGAGCAGGAAGGTGAGCATGACGGTGAGGATCGACAGCACGGCGAACACCGAGATGATGGTGGCGATCACGGGCAGGCCCACCCCGTTGAAGGCGGAGGCGAAGCCGGCCTCGGGGTCGATGTCGCGGTAGTTCTGCATCCCGGTCAGCACCAGGGTCGCGGCGACGTAGAGGATCATCGCGATGATCAGCGACAGGATGATGGCCTTGGGCATGTGCTTCTTGCCGTCCTCGGCCTCCTCGGCGGCGGTGCTCATGGCGTCGTAGCCGAACACGGCGAAGAACACGGTGGCCGCCCCGGTGAGCACGGGGCCGAACCCGGTGGGCATGAACGGGTTGTAGTTCTGCGCGTCGATGTAGAAGACGCCCAGCCCGATGATGAACAGGATGAGCAGGATCTTGATGCCCACCGCGATGAGCTCGAAGCGGCCGAAGGTCTTGGTGCCGCGGCTGAGGATGAAGGTCACGAGCAGGCAGATCAGGATGGCGGGGAGGTTGATGATCCCGCCCTCGCCCTGGTCGGGGGTGGAGGTCATCCACACCGGCAGCTGGAGGCCGAAGCCGGTCAGGAACGCCCCGACGTAGCCGGAGATGCCGATCGCGACCACGGCGACGATGGCGATGTACTCCAGCAGCAGGTCCCAGCCGATGAACCAGCCGATGATCTCGCCCAGCGCCACGAACCCGTAGGTGTAGGCCGATCCGGCGCGCGGGATCATGCCGGCGAACTCGGCGTAGGACAGCGCGGCCGCGGCGGAGGCCAGTCCGGCGATGAGGAAGGAGAACAGCACCGCGGGACCGACCCCCGGGTTGTCCGGGTCGCCGTGGGCCACGAGTCCGGCCAGCGAGAAGATGCCCACGCCGATGATGCCGCCGACACCGATCGCGGTGAGCTGCCACAGCCCCAGGCTCTTGGTCAGCACCCCGTGCGTGCCCTCC
>NZ_BAAGPL010000048.1:0-5250 GCF_054784195.1 Kocuria himachalensis | reverse complement strand
CGGCGGGCTTCCACCCGGTCCCCGGGACGGAGCCGGGCCAGGTCCTCACCGGGCACGTGCATGTCAGTCATGGCGGATCCCCTTCCCCCGTGCCATCGAGACGTCGACGACACGCCCAGTGTGCTCCGGGCAGATGAAATCCAGCCCACCAGCGCATGGACGGATCGTGACGACGGGGTCGGCACGGTCACGTCCGTATTCCTGGTCGGGCCGTGCACCATTGGAATCCCTAACCCCAGTCATCACCGGTGGCCCCCGGCGCGCTCGGTGTTACCCGCCCTCCACCAACCTCGCCCCACCATGCCTGGGCCCCGGGCCCATGCTGGTGAGAGTGCCGCGGCTGATCGGTGAAATCGAGCTGTTCACCAGGGTGGCGGTGGGCATCGGGACGATCATGCTCACCGCCACGAACGCCGGCATGATCTTTGGGCCCCTGACGCTGAGCACGACCGACACCCCCCGATCTCTCCGATGACGGCCGATCATCAATGATGGCCAACCGAATGGTCACTGATTGATCCGGGGGCAGCCAAGCCAGGACGCGCCCGCCCCACCGCTTGACAGATGGCCAGTTAGCGGCGGACCACGTTGCAGTGCGGGCTTCGCTTACGGACATGGTGGCCGATGACTCCAGTCGTCATGCCATCGGGATCGAGCCGCCTCACTCGTGAGGTGGCTCGATCCGGCTCGATGGGTTAGCAGCAGCTGGGCTGTTTGGTCGCGGGCTCACTGTCATCCATCGGCGTGGGCTGGTCGTGCGTGGTGCAACAGGTGCCATCGCCGGCCACCGCCGACTGCTCAGGATCGTTCTTGCCTTCCAGGTCTGGGCGGGCGTCGGCGGTGACGGTGTAGACCTCCCACGGTTCCTGGCCCGGGCCGGTGACCCAGACCTTGTCCTGGACGGCGTAGCAGCAAGTGGTTCCCTCCTCGGGGCGGGTGACCAGCCCGGCGTCGGCCAGGCGGTGAGCGGCGGCGTTGACGATCTCGGTGGACTCCACCTCCACCCCCAAGTGGTCCATCCGGGTCTCCTTCCCAGGTTCTCCCTCGAGTAGGACGAGCTTGAGCGCAGGTTCGGTGATGGCGAAGTTGGCGTAGCCGGGCCGGCGTTTGGCCGGGGTGGTGTGAAACAGCGTGGAGTAGAACGCGATGGAGGCCTCGAGGTCGGCAACGCGCAGGGCGAGCTGGACTCTGGACATGACGGGTTCCCTTCTTGGAGGGACGGCGCATCCTCAAATATAGATCACCGTCGATGTCCCAATGTTGCCTCCGGCATCGACAGAGGTCAATATAGATCTATGTCTATTTCTGGTGACGATTCCTCGGTGACGCCGACCGCCTTAGCCTGCTGCGCTCCGCTGTCGCGAGAGCCCCTGGGGCGGGAGCGGGCCGAGCGGATCGCCCCGTTGCTGAAGGCGTTGGCCGATCCGGTGCGGCTGCAGCTGCTGTCGATGGTGCTCTCCCACCCCGGTGGGGAGGCGTGTGTGTGCGACCTGTTGCCGGCCTTCGAGCTGTCCCAACCCACGATCAGCCACCACCTCAAGGTCCTGCACGAGGCCGGGCTGCTGGAGCGGGACAAGCGCGGGGTGTGGGTGTACTACCGCACCCACCCTGAGGCGCTGGAGGCTCTGGTGACGCTGTTCGCCCCCGAGACGGCCACCGCATGAACGGCACGCCCACGCCTGGAGACGGCGTAGTGATGCCGGTGGAGCGGCACATGATGCCGGGCGACACTGCTGGGGCGCTCACCGTGGTCGGGCTCAAGGAGTCCCACTGGCCGGCCGTCCAGGAGATCTATGCCGCCGGTATCGCCACCGGCCAGGCCACTTTCGAGTCTCGGCCACCGAGTTGGGAGAGCTTCGCGGCGGCCAGGCCGGCGCACCTGCGCCAGGTGGCCGTGGATGAGCACGGTGCTGTGCTGGGCTGGGTCGCGGCCGCACCGGTCTCGGCCCGGGAAGTCTACGCGGGGGTGGTGGAGGAGTCTGTCTATGTCCACCCGACCGCGGCCGGACGCGGTGTGGGGCGGCTTCTGCTGGAGACCCTGATCGCCTCGGCGGAGGCCGCGGGGATGTGGACGATCGAGGCGAAGGTCTTCCCGGAGAACACCGCCAGCTTGGCCCTGCATCAGAAGCTCGGTTTCGAGCCGGTGGGGGTGCGTCGGCGCCTGGTTCGAATGAACCACGGCCCGCAGGCGGGGCGGTGGCGTGATGTGCTCCTGCTTGAGCGGCGCAGCGACACCGCCGGCACCTGAACCCGCTCCCGCGGACTGACGGGCCTGCCGGGGGTCAGCGGGCCGGGACGGGCGCCGGGGTGGCCAGCTGGCGTTGGAGGGCGGCGGCTGTGGCCTTGGCGGTGGGACCGACCCCGATGAGGGTGGCCGAGCCGGGCCCGGCCCAGTCCCCGTAGCCCACCAGGTAGAGCCCGTCCATCGTTGTGGAGGCCGTGCGGTCGGTGGGGATTGACCCCTCCTCTTCACGCACCTGCAGAGGCCGCAGATGACGCAGGGCGGGGCGGACCCCGGTGAACCAGATCACCGCGTCCACCTCCTGTTCCCGCCCGTCGGCCCACGCGATCCCGGTGGGGGGTGAAGCGGTCGGACATCGGTTCCCGGTGCAGCAGTCCGGCGTCCCGGGCGCGCTGGACCGGAGGCACCACGACGATGTTGCCCAGGGCGGCGACACCACCGGGGTCTGGGCGACCTATGCTGCGGGTTCGCTTTACATATGGCCGGTTAGGGGTCACTCCTCGTGTTGGCGGCTGATGAATCCCGCCATGCCCGGCACGGTGAACGCCACCTTGCCGTACTCGGGTGAATAGATCAGTCCTTTGCTGATGAGCTGGGCGCGAGTGGGCCCGAGGCTGCTGATCTTCACGCCTTGGCGGTTGGCTACTTCGCTGGTGCTGGACCATTCGTCGCCGTCGATGGCCATGGCCCGCATGTAGGCCCGCTCCTTCTTCGTCGCCCTGCCCCACCGGGCCGGGAAGAAGCCGGCATCGAGTTGCTGCCACCCGTTCTGGATGGCGATCCCAGCGTCCTCGAGGGTGAAGGGAGTGGCCGGGGCTGCTTCCCAGATCGCTTTGCCGAACTCCTGGATGAAGTAGGGGTAGCGCCCGGAAGCATCGACGACCTGCTCTAAAGCGGTCTGTTCGAACTCCGCACCCATGTCTCGAGCCGGACGGGCGAAGGCGTATCGGGCCCCGTCCTCATCCAGGGGCCCGATCACCCGGTAATCGAAGAGCCGCTCCGCGTAGGTGCGGGTCTCACTCAGTGTGGTCGGCAGGTTGGGTAATCCTGCACCGATCAGGTAGAAGGGCCACTCCCGCTGTCCCGCGATGTGCTGAACAGTGACGAGGGCGCCCAGCAGCTCCGGATCCAGGTCCTGCATCTCGTCGATGAAGATGCCGAATGCGCTGCGGTCGGCTTTCAGGGCGGTGCAGATGTCTTCGACGAGTTCCTCCAGGTCGATGTCGATCTGACCGGAGTCGGCCCGCCCGGGATGGACTTCGAGGCCTGCCGACACCCCGCTCGCTCCGACGGAGACCGTGAAGGACTGGATGGTTCGCAATGCCTCGGCCAGGGACTGGCCGGCGGAGCGCCGGTTGTAGCGGCGACTGGCGATCTGCAGTTCCCGTGCCAGTTTGTCTCGTACTTCGCGGTTGCCTTGGGCTTCGGGGCGGCCCTCGATCTGCACGGTGAGCCATCCGTGCCGGTCGGCCTGGTCGCGCAGATAGTTCAGCAACACCGTCTTGCCGACTCCGCGCAGGCCGGAAAGGACCATTCCGCGGTTGGGCATCCCTCGTTTGGTGCGGGCCAGCACCAGGTCGAATGCGTCGATCTCCGCGTGCCGACCTCCCATCACTCGCGGTCGCAGGCCGGAGCCGGGGTTGTACGGATTGAGTTCTAACTCCATGTAGCAAACTATAGCTACTTATAGAATTATCGCTATAACTTAGTAGCTCCTTGTACACGTCGTGTGTTCCGACTGACCGCTTGGTCAGCCGAGGAGGAAGGGTGAAGGATCATCGCACTGCTACACGTCCGGGATGCTGCAGTTGGGGTTCCCCTGTAGGAGCGGGAGCTGGGGGCGTCCGCGCGCAGACCGTCCCCTGGACAGGAGTGCGGGAGTGGAGGGCTGCCCCCTATTGGTCACCTGGCTCTGCCCACCACGAGCGCCTCGCGCACCTAGTCCTGGGCTACCGGCTGTGCGAGCCAAGAAACGAGGCTGGCTTCGGGTCATGGATCTAAACGTGGGGCTTCCTTGGTCGGTTTCTCACGGGGCCAGTGGTCGCGGACGAACTTTGCGCCTGCGAGGGCGAGGAGGGGGCCGCCGACCAGAAAGGCTGACCCGGTGAGGAATGCTCCCTCGAGGATTCGGAACACGCCAGTGGCGACGATGCTGAGTACGCCGATGCCCAGGAACACTGCCATGACGACAAGGACTGCCTTTTCTGGACCTTGGGTGGCTTCGGTCGCTCGACTCCGCGTGAGCATACGTTGACCGATAAACAAGAGCACTACTGCTCCTACGGCCGTAAGGGCACCGGCTATTGGATGGCCGAGCTGAAACAGAATGCCGGTGCCGATGAGGCATAGGACGATCAATCCCATGAGGGCATAGCCGATAACCTTCTGCCTGTGCATGCTCGTATCCCCCGGTATCCGCCCTGACTGAGTATTCAGCCAACCACGCCTGTTTGCGAAATGGAACGGCAGAGATGTGGGCTCTTCCGTCGTTGCATCCGGGCCACGAGTCCCTCTGAGGTGCAGCCGAGGTTCCCAAGAGGTCCATGGTTAAGCTCACCCGGTGGTGTGGCGCCACGGCTGGGGCGGGCACCGCCTGGGCTGTATGGCAGGGGCGCCTGTGCTGGTCGACCCGTCCTAATGGTGAGGGGAGTGGCGGGGCAAGCTGTCGTCGAGGAAGATGATCAGCCCGGCATAAGTCATCAGCAGTGACAGGCCGAGGAAGACGAGCAGGTCATAGGGCGTCCCTGCGTCTTGGACATGGATGAAATGCGTCGCCAGGACGAACAGGGGTGTGGCGACGCCTCCACCGGCACCGGTGAGGATGAGACTCATCTGGCGCGGCGAGGGCTCCTGTGCCCACCGGGCGGCTGTCCTGGCTAGCTCATCGCGCATCCCCAACCACGGATCCGAGCGGCCAGCGGGCTCTCGTATTGACCGCACTCCCCACGCGAAGACCGCGGCGCTGGCGAACAAGAAGACAGACAGCCCGATCGACCAGGGTGCCTGGA
>NZ_BAAGPL010000047.1:0-6322 GCF_054784195.1 Kocuria himachalensis | reverse complement strand
GGTACCAGCGTGAATTGAAGACAGAACTGGGGCGTTCCGAGGCACTACATACCCTCTCCGGAGCCCCCCGTCACGCCGGAGACGAGCTACGAAATCTGTGGCGCGGTCTGGGCCAGGAGCTTGCCAATCTTGATGAAACATTCGCCGATGCATCGCCCATGAGCTAACCCCAACTGCACCCCGAGGCTGACGGGGCACCGCTTCCAGGAGGAGGCTAATATCGCCGACCAGTGAGGCGGAGTATGCCATCCACAATAAGCACAAGCACTCCCCCTATAGTTATCAAGCACCCTGCATAAAGGGCACCTGCCGCAAGGAGCATTACTCCCGTGTAATTATATCGATTAGAAAGCTCTATGTATAAAATTAAGGAAAGGGAAAAAATGACCCCAATTGCGGTAATTATAAATCCCCACTGTCGGAGTGACTTAGCCCGTTTCATGTCGCTCTCTTCCCAAGAATGCTCTCGCCCGATGCGAGTATCACCATGCGCTGGTCAACCGAGATTTTTTGAAGGATCCCTGTCCAAGGCGCGGTCCACACGCGGACACCCCCGGCTCTCACTCCCACAGAAGAACCCCCACTGCATGGCCGCAAGCTTCCCTGCCGATCAGGTTCGGCAGCTTCCGGCGGCATGAGGATCAACCTTTCCGCCCATTTGCGGCGTCACTGGATGCCGTGTTGGACCCGCCTTCCTCCACGGGCACTGCCCTGCTGACCCGGACGGTCATCACCGCCGTGACCGCCAATCCGAAAAGACCCGAACCGGCAAAAGTCTCAGCGAACCACGGGTGCACCCAGTGCCCCAGCAGCAGGCCCAGCAGCACGAGGGCCACGCTGGCCCCGCCCATGAGGAGCAGTAACCGGTGTGCCGTCTTCCGCCCAGCGGGGGTGTAGCGCAACGGGCCCTTCCGTCGCGGCGCCTCAGACTCAGCCGGTACGAACAACGCGCACACCGCAAAGCCCACCAGACACGCGGCAGACCCGGGCAAGATGAGCGGGCCCACATCCTCGCCCTCCCCGGGGACGGGGCGGGCGAACACCACGAACGCCGTGAAATAAACCGCCGCGAGAACTGCGAAGAACCCCAAGCGCCAAGGATGCTGTGAGAGCACCAAAGGCTTTCCGCGCCACCGGCCCACCACCAGCCACACGCCCATGAGCATGGTCACAGCCCCCAGAGCCAGGAACATCCAGCCCCAGGTCTGATCTCCAGGCGCCAAGACACTGAACGCCGGCCAAGTGAAGGCCACCGCGACGCCGCCCAGTATCAGGACGAAGCAACCCAACACCCTCCGCAGCCCGCGGCCTGCCCTCCCTGAGATGGCCACCATGTGCGTTGACCGCCTGTCTGTTGAAGGTGTTCGCCCGGGTGCTTGATTGCAAACGAGACTCGTCTACAGCACATCTACCGGAGCAGCCAACCCCTGGCCAGACGCTCTTGCACCGACACGAGTGGGGGAACCCCAACTGCGACTGCAAGAGCGCGTCATCCTCGGGCTTGAATGCCCGTCGTGACACATCGGGCCCAGCAAACAGCTCCCGCCTTTTCGCAACAGCAAATGTGTGTCTGGTAGCTGGTTTCGAGGACTGATAGGCAGAGATGACGGGCACCGTCGGGGCAGCCAAGGCCAGACAGACAAGAGAGAACATGCAGAACACCAGTGAGATCACCGTCGTGATCGGCTTTTTCGTGCTGATCGTCATCTGCACGGTGTTGATGTACGGCCACCGTTTCGTGGCCCACCGCCTAGTACAGGATCCGGACAGGCGGCCCCGGCGCAGCGTGGAGCTGGCAGCCTTCTGGCCGTTAATCGTGCTCGCGACGGCCTTCCCCTTCGCGGCATTGCTGACACCCTTCGGCATCGACGAGGAACCGACCGCCCAGTGGATGATGGTGGGATTCTTCGGCATAGCGGCTCTGTGGCTCATCATCGTCCGTAAGTGGGAGTGGTACCTGCGGTACGCGGCGAACACGCTATTCGCAGTCACGAGCGGTTCCCCTCGACACGGGGAGACCCTCGAGATGTATCGTGACGGCTTCAAACGAGCTCTACCCTGGGCCGCCGCTCTGGTCGCCGTGGCGTTCATAGTTTCCCTGGCTCGAGCACTGCTTCAGGTGTAGGCAAGCACCAGCCTGGATGCTGCTGGCTTAGCTTCGTACGCAGCTGAGAAACGATCAACGCCTCGATGCGCAAGCTCAAGCTTGAGGTGCCGCCGAGATCGATGGGCCTTCGGTTGCGGCATTCCACATACACGTACGCCATTCGCGGTACGCGCAAGGGGGGACAGCGCCGACACTGCCCTGCCAAACCTCAGCTGGTTAGCTATAGTCATCTAATTTTCTGACCTAGAGAAAGTACGAGGACCGATCCGTGCGCCCTGAGAAAGAACCGCTCTGGACAGCGTCGCTTCGGTCTCGCGCGAAGTGGTCGGCTTTCTTCTATATGATTCCTATCCTAGTGTTTCTTGTCATCGGTATTATCACTGGCCACCGAATGGTTCTTATTGGTGGCGTCCTGGCTCTCATCGGAAATATTGGCTACTTCGTCGCTATGATGCGGGATACGCGCGACGATCCCTAAACGCAAGCTACGGCGCTAAACCAGCTCAGACGCCACGGTGTAGGCGAATGAACCCCCGTCACCCCATGCCGCATGCGACGTGCCCTGAAAGAACCGGCCACGCGCCCACAGCTGGCACGCCACTCCGCGCGATCATTTGCACCGGTGCTGGCAGGAACGTCCACTCACGCATGGACACCACGTTCTCGGCCAGTGATCCGCGGCGGCCTCGGGACTGCCTTGACGACTACCGAAAAGGCACTATCGAGCCCCCACCAGACCGGGCGTGGGATAGAGGCAGTCGAGGGTACTGTGCGTCGCTTTACACTTTTCGAGGTCCAATGTGAAGCAAAAAGCGAATCGGAAGAATATTTTCATGGGCGACCCGAACGAAGCTGGCGTTCGCAGTAACATCACACCGTGAAGCGTGGAATCCGCATGTTCCGACGCGTCCTCCGATGGGCCTTTGAGCCTCAGGACGGACTTTTTTTAACATGGTATGGAATCATGCTTGCGCTGGCCGTTAACGATCAGGTTATTTTGTTTATGGTGACTATAGTTGCCACCACTTTCATGGCTTGGGCGTCACTTTTCGGACTAGCATCCATAATGCCACCCCCAAAACCCCTAAGTGACTATTCAAGCCTCTGGGCGCGAGTGACATGGCTAGTCAAAGCAGTCTGGGCAGCTGTACTTTTTGGACTAGCCGCCCTATACGGCGCCTCGGCTGGCATCACTTTGGAGCTTTCAGAACAGTTGCAAGAAAGTGGCCGTGACCCATATTGGGAGATAATTCGGGAACCCATCATTTTCGTTGTTCCCCTTGTAGCATGGGCGGCTGCGACATGGGTTGCGATTGATGTAGCTCGCACCCCAGATGATCAAAAGCTGAAAATATTGGAAAAAATATTCGATCGACTCGAAATTATCCTCCGTCAGAATTCATACTCCCTTTATAGCTTCCCACTTATTTCTTCTTCCTGGAAATTTAAGAATTCATGGCTATTCCGGCTGACTAGCGTTTTCGTGCAAGGAAAAATCGTTCCGCTACTTTCGGCGAACTTAAGCCCGCTCATAATAGCAGGGTTCTTGGATTTCTGGCGAACTTCATATGCGTGAGAGGAAACCAGTTATTCATAAAGGAACGTTGCCATCGGTAGCACTCCCGGAATCTTACTGCAACACCATTTCACCCAAAAGGACCGGCAACTGGGCCATATGTAAAGCGGTCCCTTGGCAGTCCATCTGGAAGACGGGTCATTTGGTCGTCGCTTTTGAGTGCACCAGTCGTAGGTATATCCAACTTCGCCGGAGCCGAAAGGCCGCGACCAGAGCCGCGCCGGTGGCGGCGCCGACAAAGCTCAGCCATAAGAATTCAGGCCGGATGACATTGCCCAGGACACCGCCCACAACGATGCCCACATGGACGATGAAAAACTCGATCTCGGAGCAGGCCGCCAGGGCTGCCGCAGTCCTGACACCAGGATTTGTCGATACGCTCCGATGCTTGGCGACGTAGGCCAAGGACCAGCTCCAGCGTTCCTGGCTCACCTGCTTGTCGAAGCGGGGGCGTGGCGCCTGGACGAGATACAACACCAAGAACGTCGACGCCATGATGGCCAGGGCGCTCAGGAACCACCACCTCTCACCGACACCAGGAGGCAGGAACCACCCGAGCAGAGGTAGACCGAGCAGGCCTACTCCGGCCGCGGGAATGGACCGGATGACGACCTGACCGACAGTGGGGATCGAGACGCCCTTGGCCGGCGGCGGGACACGGTCTCCGGTGTCTGGGAGCAGGTCCATACTCGGACGCTACCGGTCGGCCTGAACGGGAGCCACGACGCACAAGAGGGGAACTTCAACCGCAACGCGGTAGATCAAGTAGCCGCGCAGGACCTCACCAACCCCTACTTCTTGGCGCCTGGCCTGCGCTGTCGGCGGAGGAGCACCGCGGCGAAGATTGCCAAAGTCGCTACGAAGACAACCGCGAAAACCAGGGGTTCCTCATTACCCGTCGCTACCCACCAGCCGAGGGCCCCAAGGACGATAAGAATCGCCAGTGCGAGTTGCACCTTGGTTTGGGTGCTACTGCGTCGGTGCTCCATATTGACTACCGTCCTTACCTCTTCAGTTGACGGCATCGTTGCACGCTTGCCTTCGCTGGGCGATCCGCTCTTATGTGTCTCAATCTTCGACGGCTGCGCTGTGCCTCCGGTGCGGCGGGGTGTTGGTTGGCCTGTCGGCAACGCTCACCGAGGAACCCTTACTGCAATGCCCGCAGTGGGGCCGCCTGGTAGTGACTTCACCGCGATACCAGTGAGACCACGACTGTGTGGCTAGTGGACGGTGGCGGGCGGTGATAGGTCTGGGAGCCAGGTCCTCGCTCTAGAGGGCTTCTGTGGATAGCTCTACGTTGAGGAGTCCTACGATGCGGCAGACCCAGCTCGGGTTCACAGGCAGCGGCCGGTGGCTCTGATGGAAGCGGCTGTCTTCATTTGCCCGGGACTGCGCATCGTAGGCGCGCGGGGTGTCCTCACCGTTGAGTCCGGGTGTGGGAGGACGTATGAGCGAGCCCTTGCCTGAACACCTGTCGCGGCGTGCTGCATCCAGGCTTGGAGCGTGGGCGGTGCTGCGGGTGCTGATCTGGGCCGTGGTGCTGGTGCTGGCTTTCGCTGCGGCCTTGTGGGCGCTATTCGTCACTGCCCCTGAGGGGGGAGGAGCCTTGATCGGCGCCCCGCTCATCGCCATGCTCGGGCCGCTGCTGCTCAGTGTCCCCTTGGCGTTTGTGCAGGGCCGGCGCGCCGGACAGCAGGCAATCACCTACATGTTCTGGCCGATGGCCTACCTGGTGGCCGTTTTACTGGGCACACCGGTGCTGGTGTGGTGGAACGGGTGGTTCACCCCCGAGGCGCTGCCTCCCGGACAAGCCCTACGGGACATCATCGGTGCGGCGACCCTCATGGGCGTGTTGGCAGTAGCGGCATCAGCGGTCACCGTCGGTGCCGCCGGCGCAGGAGCGGGTATTGCGGGCTGGTTGCGCCGGGACACCAGCCCGCAGGTCCACCCTTGAGGTACACGAAGAATTTTCTGCGCACCCTGCGGCCACGGCCGACCGTGCCCGCTGCTGCTTGCTCTACTTGTGCATGCGCCGCGTATCGGTGGGGCTGTCGGTGCTGCGCGTGCGTGGGCGGGGCCTCGTCATACCAGGAGGTACCACGAGCTTTGGGCACACTGGTTCTCGACCGCGGGAGAACACGGCGGTACCGTCCTTGCCAAGGGCCTACGACAGGGAAGAGCCCAGCATGACACCAGACCGAGCACTGCGGCGGTGGGGTCTCATCCTCACTGGTATCGGCGCTGTCACGGTTCTGATCTCAGTGTGGTGGCTCGGGACCTCCCTCCTCAGCCGGGCCCTGGCTCTCGAGGCTGCGCTGCTGTACGGGCTCGGAGGGCTCCTAGCGGTCAGCGGAGTGACCCTGCTCCTCCTCGCCGCCCGGACCGGCCGCACAAGACCCGGCCGTAGAGGCTTCCGGAGGAAACCACTCTGGTCGTTGCGTCCGATGGCCGTGATGATCACCGTGGCCAGCGGAGGCATCGCCATAGCAGCGGCTGTATCCAGCGCGATCATGGAAGAGATTGACTCCACGCACCGGCTGGCCCAAGCGGACGGGTTCGTCTTGCCAGTGGGCTTTGTGGCCGCCTGCGGGCTGGTCTTCGTCATCGGTGACGCCGTGCTGGAGGCCCCGCTTCCCCCC
>NZ_BAAGPL010000046.1:0-1979 GCF_054784195.1 Kocuria himachalensis | reverse complement strand
GGCGCCCTCGTCCCGGTGGGGCGTGATGGCAGAAAGGACGATGTCATAGCCGTGCTCTTGGGCGGCGAGGTGCAGGCCGTCGACGATTTCTCCGTGGAAGGGCTGCATCGGTTCGAAGGCCACCCCCAGCAGCCGGGAGTGTTGTTGACGCAGCACGCGGGCGCGTTCGTCACGGCGATAGCCCAGCTCGGCCGCGACCGCCCGCACATGGGCCCGGGTCTCCTCGCTGGCCCCGGGAACATTCCGGAAGACGATCGAGACCAGCGGCTGGGACACCCCGGCCGCCCGGGCCACGTCGCGCATGGTGACGCGGCGCCCGGATGGGCGGCCGGGGGCGTCCTGTGACGTGGAGGTGGGAGTCATCGCCGGGAGGTGGTGAAGGCGTCGCGGAAACGTTGCAGGGCCACTTCGGGGGTGTCGGCGGCGAAGGCCTCCATCGCGATCACTCCTTCGTATCCGGTCTCGGCCAGGGCGGCGGCCACCCGGGGGTAGTGGATCTCCCCGGTGCCGGGCTCGCAGCGACCGGGCACGTCCGCCACTTGGATCTCCCCAATATGCGGAAGGGCCCGGGCGCACAACTCCACCAGGTTCCCCTCCCCGATCTGGGCGTGGTAGAGGTCCAGGTTCAACCGCAGGTGCGGGCTGTCCACCGCCGCGACCAGGGCCAGGGTGTCCTCGGCCCGTCCGAAGGGCACCCCCGGGTGGTCGAGGGCGGTGTTGAGGTTCTCCAGGGTGAAGACCCGCCCGTGGCGCTCCCCCAGCGCGGCGAGGCGCTCCAGGGTGCGGGCCGCAGCCAGCCAGTCCGCCCCGGTCACGACCTCGTGGGCCACCACGGGCAGGCCCTTGTCATCCAGGCCGGTGCCGTGGACGTTGAGCCGGGGGCAGTCGAGGACCGCCGCCGCCGCCAGGGACTCCTCGGCGGTGCGCAGCAGCTCCGCCGCCCCGTCCGGGTCCACGAGAGCCCCGCGCACGTAGCCGGTCATCGACCCGAACCTGGCCCCGGTGGCGGCCAGGGCCGGCAGGTCCTTGGTGGTCCAGTCCCAGATCTCCACCTCGAACCCGGCCTCGTGCAGGCACCGCACCCGCTGCTCGAACGGCAGGTCGACGAAGAGCATCTCCGCGTTGGCCGCCAGGGTGAACCCGCTCACCGGGCCGCCTCCGCGACAGAGAGCTCGACGGGGGCGCTGGTGCGGCAGGACTCGATGCAGCCCAGCGCGATCCGCAGCGCATCACGGGCGGCCTCGGTGCCAGGCCCTGCGGTCGGGGTGCCCAGGGCAGTGTCGACGAAGGCCTGCAGCTCTCCGGTGTAGGCCCCGCGCATGGACTGGGTGTCCGCGCGCACCGTGTCGATGCTGATGCCCTCGGGCCCGTAGTAGCGCAGGCTCGAGGCCGCCAGGTCCCCGGCGGTGACCATCCCGGCGGAGCCGAAGGCCTCCGCCCGGGTGTCGTAGCCGTAGGCGGCGGCGAAGCTGGCCTCGGCGGTGGCGATCGCCCCGTTGTCGTAGCGGATCGTGACCACCGCGGTGTCCAGCAGCCCGGCCTCCCGGTAGTCCGGGGCCACCAGCGCATCAGCCACCGCGTACACCTGCACGGCCCGGGCGCCGGGGTTGAGGAAGTTCAAGGTGTCGAAGTCGTGGATGAGGGTCTCCAGGAAGATCGTCCACGGGGCCACCGCCGCCGGGTTCGCCAGCCCCGGGTCCCGGGTGATGGAGCGCAGCAGCTGCACGGTGCCGATCCGCCCGGCCTCGATCGCCGCCCGGGCCTGCGGGAACCCGTCGGCGAAGCGGCGGTTGAACCCGATCCGGAAGACCACCCCGTGGGTCTCCACCGCGCGGTGGACCCGGTCGATCTCCTCCAGGCTCATCCCGGCCGGCTTCTCGCAGAAGATCGCCTTGCCCGCCGCGGCAACCTGCTCCACCAGGGTGGTGTGGAAGCGGGCCGGGGCGGTGATCACCACCGCCTCCACTTCCGGGTCGGCC
>NZ_BAAGPL010000045.1:0-2152 GCF_054784195.1 Kocuria himachalensis | reverse complement strand
CCATCATTTGCGCCCGCCGACTGCCACGGAGGGACTATTGAAACCATTTCTAATACTGCAACGACAGATCGTGACCTCTGCGTTTGTAGTGGCTGGCGCGGGCACGAGCTTGGCATGTTCGGCGCCAGGACGACCAGTGCCAGGTGTGCTCGGGCAGGTGGCGGACGGGGTGGGCGATCCGGTTGAACAAGCGCCGGATCTCGTGGATCGTCAACGGAATCAACTGGGGTTCGGGCCCGCCGATGGATCCCCCTTTTTCTCGTCCTGGTGGATCAGGAGCAAGAACGCGGCGGCGGCCATGGACAAGGTGATGTGCCGGTACCAGGCGGTGTAATCCCGGACTTGGTAGTGGTCCAGGCCGGTCTCATTCTTGGCGGTCTGGAAGCATTCCTCGATCGCCCACCGGCTCCCGGCCACCCGCACCAGCTCCGGAACGGCAGTGCCGGCGGGGCCGAAGCAGAGGTAGTAGGCGATCTCGGTGCGGTCGCTGATCGAGCGCCGGGCCAGCAACCAGTGCCCGTAGCGTGGATCCCGCAGCGGACGGATGTCCACGACCGCCCAGTCGTAAAGCCGGCGCCCGTGGGCCCCGTCCCCGCAGCTGATCCGCTGCCAGGCCTGCGGGGCCACCTCGGTGATCACCGTGTGCGCCCGGCGCTGACGCAGATCCATCGAGATCACCGCCTGGGACTTCGGCACCGCCAGCACGTGGGCCACCCCGTGGCGCTCCAGCCACAGCCGCAGCGCCCCGACCTGGCCGTAGGCCTCATCGGCGGTGACCCACGCGAAGGGCACCCCTGCCAGCAGGGCGCGCTCGATCATCGCCTGGGCCAACTGCGGCTTGGTCGCGAAGTCCCGGTCCCCCGGGATCCTGGCCACCGCACACCGTGCCCGGTCCTCGGTCCAGGCCCTGGGCAGGTACAGCTCCCGGTCGATCAGCGCCCGGCCACCCCCAAAGGCATAGGCCAGGAACACCCCGATCTGGCAGTTCTCGATCCGCCCCGCGGTCCCGGAATACTGTCGGGCGACCCCGGCCGAGCGGGTGCCTTTCTTCAGGAACCCGGTCTCGTCCACGATCAACACCCCCGCCTCGGGGTCTCCGATCGCCTCGATCACCACCGCGCGCACATCATCACGCAACCCGTCGGTGTCCCAGGAGTAGGAGTTCAACAGCCGCTGCATGCCCTCCGGGCCGGTGTCGCCGGCGGCCTCGGCCAGACTCCAGCCGTTCTTGCGCTCGAGCTCTCCGAGCAGCCCGCGCACATACCCGGCCATCCGCCGCCGCGATTCCACCCGCGGGAACCGTGCGGCGAACCGCCCACAGAACGCAGTGAAAGCTCCCGCCCACTGCTGCATCATCTGAGCCTGCACACACCACCCCATACCAGATCACACGGCTGGTCACAATATGTCGTTGCAGTACTAAGACCGAGGCCGCCACCCACCTCCCGTGCCTGACCGGAGGCGGGCACCGTTTTCCCACGGACGCCTGAGCCGTGAAACCACGTCCGTGGTCTCACCGCTCAGGCGTTCCAGTGGGGACCCTGGCGGGCGAGGCCATGGAAAACCTCGTGGTGGAAATCGGCGGACAGACGGCGGATGCCCCACGCACCATTGCTTTACATATGGCTGGTTAGAGGTCGTCAAGCCACGAAGATCCTCTCCGGCACCAGTGGCCAGAGGTCAGGACGGTCATCGCGATTGACCCGCGGCCGCCTCGGGCGGCTGATCGCTTCGCTGGAGGCGCCAGGTGATCCGTTCGCCCGCCGTTCATGTGCTGCCCGCAGGATAGGAAGCATCCACGCAAGCCCACCGGATTGGGGGCGAGCCACCTCGGCCCGGGTCCGGGTGGTGCGCGTCCGGTGGCCTGGACAGAGGGAGCCCACCATGATTGATCACACCGATACTGTCGCCTCGACGGAGGCACTCGTTTCGGGGGCCGCGGATTCGCGCCGTTTGGGACCGACAGAAGCGTTTCCTGCCTCCTTGGACGGTTTGGCGGTGGTGGAGCTGCAGATCCTGCACAGTCGGCTGGGCCTGCAACTGGACCACGAGTACCTCACTGATCCCGCCGGTCCGCACCCGGTGAGCCTGGACCGTCACCGCGAGGTGCTCACCGCCCTAGGAGGCACCGGAATTGCCGCCCGCCCGTGGC
>NZ_BAAGPL010000044.1:0-621 GCF_054784195.1 Kocuria himachalensis | reverse complement strand
CTGGGACCGCTCGATTAGGGTGCTGCGGGACCGGGTGGCGGAGTTGCGCCCGGTGTACCTGCCGCCGGATCCGGCCTCGCGCACGGTCTACCGGCCCGGGGAGCTGGCGCAGTTCGACTTCTGGTTCCCGGACATCACCCTGCCGGTGGGGTACGGGCAGACCCGCACGGCCACGCGGCTGCCGGTGCTGACGATGGTCAGCGGGTACTCCCGGTTCCGGGCCGCGGTGCTGGTGCCTTCCCGCGGTGAGCAGGATCTGTTCGCCGGGTGGTGGGCGAACCTGCAGACCCTCGGGGCGGTTCCCAGGACGCTGGTGTGGGACGGGGAGGCCGCGGTGGGCCGCTGGCGGGCCCGGGCCCCGGAACTGACTGCGGCCACCCACGCCTTCCGTGGGGTGCTGGGGGCGAAGGTGATCATCTGCAAGCCTGCCGACCCCGAGGCCAAGGGCATGGTCGAACGCTTCCACGACCACTTGGAGACCTCCTTCCTGCCCGGGCGCAGCTTCACGTCCCCGGCCGACTTCAACACCCAGATCGCCGAATGGGTGGCGGGCAGCAACCACCGGCGGATGCGGGTGCTCGGATGCACCCCGGCCGAGCGTGTCGAAGCGGACCGGGCGGC
>NZ_BAAGPL010000043.1:0-5139 GCF_054784195.1 Kocuria himachalensis | reverse complement strand
TCGCCCACCCGCTGGGTCGCTTCCTCTCCCAGCCTCTCGAACCACGCGTCCGGATCCGGGATCTGGGCGTACTCCTCGGGCGCGGTCATCCTCCACGCTTCCTGAGCGAACTTGCCGTACGTATTCATCACGAACCTCCTCGGGTTCCGGGAAGAGAAAGGCATCAATGCTCAACTGCCCCTCGACTTGTTTCCTCTTGCGGGCTCGGGCCATGGGGGGTCTCCTGAGTGCGGTCGGGAAGCTCTCACACACGCTACCCAGCCGCTCCAGAGCCTTCCTCGAGAACACGCACAAGCTAACTCACAGAATGTTGATATGTCAACATTCTGGTTGAAGCACTGCCTGTTCCTCACGCACATCCAGGAACTTCATTCGTGCATCGAGGTACAGGCTCCCGAAACGTACGTGAATAGGGCCGTTTAGGGCCCTTACACAGAAAGACCACACCTCAACAGAGGGCGCGCGCCGGCGGACCCATCCTGGAGACGGTCGTTACAGTCACCTCATGAGTTCAATGGGGCGCGTGATTCACGCTGCGACGGAGTGGCTGGAAGCCGCCATCACCGATCCGGACGGTGACGTCGTCCTCACGAGCCCGTATCTGGCATTCAACGTATGCCAGCAGATCGCTACGGCCGCGCGATCCTCCCAGGTGAGCTGGACGCTTGTGACAACACTGGACCCGAGCGCAGTGGCCAACGGCTATCTCTCAGTCGAAGGTCTCCGGCGAATGCTGGAATCCGGCGTCGAGATCCGGCACGTCGAACGGCTGCACGCCAAATGCTTCATCGTCGGCCACCGCGCCATGCTGGGCTCTGCCAATCTCACCGGAGCGGGACTGGGAAGCTCGTCCAGCTCAAACCGTGAGCTTGGTGTAGAGCTGGACCAGGAGCAGACTGCCTCAGCACGGGCCGTGATCGCCTCATGGCCGGCACGCGCCGCAGACGCAGGCGATCTCGATCAGCTGCTCGAGCGGTCGAAGGACCTCACTCGCACGGAGCGCACGCAGCAGAACCGGTTGGATGCGGTCTCCGCGCTCCAGCTGGCCGAGCAGCTGCTCGATGATGCTCGCGACCCCGGACGAGAATTGTGGCTGAAACTCGAATACGGGGATCCTTCACTGGAGGGGTGGCGGGAAGAGTCGCGGTTCGCGAGCCCCAAAAAGGGCAAACCCAAATTCAAACCCGGGGACCTCGTCTTCATCTGCGCCCAGGACACCCGCGACTGCTACGCCGTCGTCGAGGTGGTCTCCGATCCACTCTTCCAGCCGGCCAGCTACATCGAAGAGATGAGAGAAACCCATCCCGGCGTCATCGACCGCTGGCCCTGGGTCAACATCACCAAGCCCCGCCTCGTCCCTGCGGAGTTGATGGAGCTCAAACTCAGCGAGCTCGGCGTCAAAGGACAAGGCCTCCAGAACGGCCATGTGCGCCTGAAATTCGACCAGTTCACCGCCGGGGTCCGCGCCCTTGCCCGCCTCGCCACGGCGTAGAGCACGCATTGTCGAGGTGAAAGGCTGGCGGTCTCGTCAGCGACACTCGGCACCCAGCAAGCATCACGCGCGTTGGCGCGGGCGCTAAGGAGTACCGGGAATACGCTTCGGCCATGAGCCCCGCATCGCGGCAGATCCAAGCGTTCAACGTCTACGTCCTCTTCGATCCCCACAGCAACGAAGCCCGGTATGTGGGCCAAACCAGCGAGAGCCTGGACAAGCGCCTGATGGCCCATTGCCAGGAGGCTCATCGCAAGAGCACAGCCAAGAACCAATGGATCCAGGGACTGCAAGCCCAAGAACAATGGCCTGGCATCCGCCTCTTGGAACAAGTTCATGGACGACGGCGCGACGCCTATGACGCAGAGAGTCGATGGATCCGGCAACTTCGATCGGAAGGTCATCGCTTGCTCAATCAGCCGATCCCTAAAGAGTTCCGCTGAATGCCCGGAGATTGCCGCCATTGCTGGAGCGCATGAAACGTGGTGCTGACTCTTCTAGCCAGGATGTCAGGCCCGCCACCGGTCAGAGGAACGGTGGGTTCTAGCGGTCGTCCCCACATCCCTGATCCCCAACGGGGAGCCCTGCAGAGTCGATGATTGACAGGCCGGATCAAAAGTTCATCCTTGCGACCCCGTAAAAATCCGGTGAGGGCCGCACACACAGAGAGGGATAGGCCGGGCCAGCATCATGCACATGGACCCGGGTAGCTACCAAAGCTCCAAGGAGCCCCATGTCCCCGACTCCCTCACTCACCGTACTCATCCAGATCGACGCCGCTCAGGCATCGGATTGGATGACACTGATCGCCGCGATCCTGACCACCATGACTGCGGTCATCAGCGCCTTTCCTCCCCGACGTGCTCGGCAACGACGTGCCGAATGCCCCCCGGCAGGCGGTCTTCGCCGCTCCGCAACCTACGGCCCGTGCAACTGCGGCGTAGCCAGCTCAGCCGGCCCCTGCCGTAGGCGGGGGAGGTGCTGCTCCTGAGTAGGATCACCCGAGCGCAGGGCCGCTCGACCTACTTCCTCTGGTGGGCGCCCATACCCACTACGGCGCCCACCAGCCGGTAATCGGGCCATATGTAAAGCGCTCCCTTGGCATAGTGAGCGCTATGACTCTGCTCGAGCGCGCACTGACCTACCCGGAAATCGGCGCCACGGCCGGGCAGCTGCCCGACGGGTACGACCATCTGAGGGCCCAGCGGGTCATCGGACACGGGGAGCCGACGTTCCGCCGCGCCGCGGAACGCCTGATGAGCTGGCAGATGCACCGAGCAGCCGGCCTGACCGTCGAGGCCACCACACCCCGCGCCGAAGAGGGCAGCCGCGTCCGTCTGCGCCTGGGCCGACACCTGCTGCGGATCTCCTTCGGATGCCAAGTGGTCTACGTGGTGGAGGAAGAGCGCCGGCGGGGCTTCGCCTACGGGACCCTGCAGGGCCACCCGGAGCAGGGCGAGGAAAGGTTCTGCGTCGAATGGCGGGAGGACGACACCGTCGTGTTCACCGTCACAGCCTTCTCCCGGCCGGGCACGTGGTGGTCCCGCGCCCTGGCGCCGATCAGCCATCGCCTGCAGCAGCGATACACCCGGCGATACCTCCACGCTCTGTAGTCCCCTTCGAGCGTCGGCGAGTGTGCGCCACAGGAACCGAAACGCGCGCTGTCTGCGGCTCTGATTGGCCGAGGAGATCGCGGCCAGACCGTGCATCGGACAGCCCTGACCGTGCGATGGCCCAACAGACTCGTCGTTGGTATGCGGGACAATCGGCGCATGGGAGCAACGAACCGCCCCGTCGCCAGGCGACACCACACCGTGCCGCGCTTCTACCTGCGCGGATTTGCGGAGAAGGAGCGCATCGCAACGGTGCGGTTGCCCGGCAACCAGCGCTTCATTCAGTCCATCAACGATGCTTCTGTCGCCAAGGACTTCTACGCCGTAGAGGGTCACGAGGACGGTGATGACGTCATCGAGAAGAGTCTTTCCGAGGTTGAGGGCGTGACTGCGGATGTCTTCAAGACCATTGCCAACGGAAGCTGGCCGCTATCAATCGGGGACCGCATGTCGCTTGGGTACTTTGTCGCGCTGCAGGCGACCCGAGTGCCAGTTCAGCGCCGAACGATGGACCACATCGCCCGACAAATGCTCCGCCTCGAGGTCGGAGCAGGCGGCAAGCTGGGGCTTCGTCAAAGGTTAGAGCGGCAGGGTCGGGAGGTGACCGACGAGCTCGTCGAGACGCTCTGGCAACAGGCGACCCACCACGAAGGGCCGCCCATCCAGCGGCCCAAGGCCGAGCACATCAAGCAGATGATCGAGCTCGCGAGCGAGCTCCACAAGTACATCGTCGGTCGACCGTGGTCGCTCGTGCAGTTCGACCGACGCTCGCTCATTACCTCGGACGCGCCCGTGGGCCTGGTGCAGGATCCCCGGGACGAAGCAGGGTGGGGGGTTGGCTACATGACAGCCTGGGGCATCACCTTCCCGCTCACTCGGAAACTCGGGCTGCTCATGAGCAGCCCAGACCCACTCATCGACCTGGAGATTCCGGTTGAGAAGGTGCACAAGGGTGCGGCCGACACGACTCAGCTCGGCACGGCGAAACTGGAAAGGTTCTTCAACTACCACACGGTTGTGAACGCGAGCGAGTGGCTATTCCACCATCACGAGGACGAGAAGTTCGTCCCCGAGCAACTACCGGAACCCAAACGTGTGTCCGTCGCCATGTCCGGCACGGACCACGATTTCGACGGTGAGCCGTGGTTCATGGCACCAAGGGATGCGTAGCGCCCTCGGTGCCACGGGCGGCCTCCATTTGAGACTTACGGACGATACTCAGAGGCATATTCGGACACCCCGAAAGCCGAACGTCAATTGCATTTGCCGGATCTCCACCTGCCCCAGCCGAAGGGCGCCCAAGTGCATCCCAAGCCCTGAAGCCCTCCTCTGCGTTGCTCCCGTGAGCCCGAGCACGACTGGCGAATGCCTCGTCCACCTACTTCGGTAGCCTGACTCGATGACTGCCCCCACCGTCGATGAGCTCGTATCCAAGATCCGTGACCTTGCCCCTCATCTTCCGTACGCAGGTATGAGAGCTCGAGGTGACGAGTGGCACCAGGAGTGGAACCGGGTCTGCGCCGCCATGGATGCTCTCGGAGACGTAGAGCACGCCATCAGCGCCTACTGGAAAACCGACGACGTCGGCTACCTGCACATCTACGGCTTGCTCCAGTCCCTTGTGGTTGCCCAGGACGCCGCCAATCTCCTCCGGGAGCACTTGACCGATGAGGGGCGCATCAGCTGGCAGAAATCTGAGGAGTACGTAGCCGTCCACGGGATCCGCACCATTCGCAACGAGTCCATCGGTCACCCCACAGCTTCCGACGTCTTCGAGCAAGGACGCAAGGCTAAAAGACAGGCCGGAGTGGGGATCGTGCGAATCAGTATGAGCAAGGCTGGTTTCACCTACTACCTGCACGATCAGCGTCAGGCCACGCCCGTCGTGGTGGACACCGCGCAGCTAGTCCACGACCAGAATCGCGCCATGATCCGGATTCTGGGTGTTGTCGTGACGACCATGACAGACCGAGTGGAGGCACACCGCGCCGCTTTCAAAGAGGTGCCCCTCAAACCGGTGTGGGAGGAGTTCGA
>NZ_BAAGPL010000042.1:0-12637 GCF_054784195.1 Kocuria himachalensis | reverse complement strand
TTCACGCTCTGCGCCAACTCAGCACCTTTTCATTGATTCCCTCATGGCTTGCACCGTCAATATATACACGGCTGAATTACTCTAGCCAAACTCACTTTCCATGGGCGAGCTGAAAATTTACCTAGCGCTCTCCCCTCCCGGGGGATTACGAAGCAGGAGTCATCGGGATCCTCCGCGAGGGCGTGTCTGACCATATCTCGAACCTCTACGTAGGAACCGCGGCGCTACGTGAGTAGGACGACGGATTCTGGAGTTGTCAAACTTTGCTACCCCGCCTACGTCGCTGAGTTTCCTATTGGCTGTATCTGTCAAGTATTTCTCGTAGATTCGCGCTCGATTATCAGCGTTATGCATCCGAGAATTTACGGCAAGAGTAAGTAGTCCCAGGAAAGTCACGGCCAAGACCAACACGGGTACCAGCGGCTCGATTACACCCTTGCCCGCGCTGACGACCAGGGCCGAAAGACCGATAAGCAGGGCCACTCCAGAGATGTTGCCCGCGCTTCCTCCCCGCGCCAGTACCTCTGTCAGTACGAACAGCTTGCCGCCCTCGCTCAACTCCCGAAAGGCCTGCACATCCTCGGGTGTGACGTGCCCCCACCGCGTATGCCGCTTCATCAGCTCTCGGCGGCGGCGGCGCTCAGCCGCGGTACTCAAAGGAACGCTGGCTGCTGAAAAGCGCTTCGACGGAGGTCGCCTGGGCGATCCCCTCCCGCACATGCGGGTCCTTGAGCTCAAGCACCCGCAGTGTCCCGTCAATCTTGGCGATGGAATCGATCCTGGCGTAGTGGTCCCCATATTGCTCGGCATAAGCTGCCAAGCCTCGCAGTTTGGGCAGTGCATCTGCGTAGTGGTGACCGTGGGGATCTACGATCGATGCCACAACCTGGCCCTTCGATGCGCGATCGAACACGATAAAGTCCGGACGCACGAGCGCCTGCTGGCCACCATCGGTGTAGACGGCAGCCAATGATTCGGGCTTGGCCAGCCCGGGGTTGCGGTACCAGCAGATCAAGCTTTCTCGCCGCAGCTCCAGGTCCAGGACATCGGGCTCCCAGGAGCTCTTGAAGTCCTCGGGGTAATCACCTTCCGCAGGCATCAGCAGATGCTTTCTATACGTGGATATCTTTTTGCGTGTGGTCGTGTCGTCGCCCGTCTGTTCATAGGACGGCACCAGCCAACGCTCCGGTTTCGCCAAGGACACAGCTTGGGCTGTCCGTGCTTGCTGTTTGATCTTGCGGTACTCCTCCTGCCGTGACGGCGATTGTCCAGCGATCGCCACACGGTGGTGGGTGAACCACTCATCGGCCAAGTCCTCGGCACGCCTGTTGAAGGTTTCGACTACGGCCGGCACCCGCGACATTGCCGCAATCTGGGCCTGTGCCTCGATCAGCGCCTCAACCTCATCGGCTTCCTCATCATTGGCCACCTCTTGAGCGGCTAAATAGGACGCATAGCTCATCGACACGGCTTTACCGAATACGCGACAGGCGCGGCGAAATGCCTCCTCGATCACCGCCTCATCGGCTTCGGCGGTGTATGCGCCTGTTGACCGGGCACCGGTGGCTCGATCTACGAATAGTTGGTTGCCCTCGACGGTCTTCACCTCGCGGAGGGCCTCTTCAACGGCTGTGCGGTGTGTGGCCGCAGCTCCATCTAATGCATGGTGCATCAGTTCGTGTGCTCGGGTTCCAGCGCCGGGCATGATTTCGTCGGCGGCCAGTTCGTGAGCCAGCGAAGTCAGGCGTTTCACGGGATTGGTCACTGTCTTCGGCAGTGCCATTGACGGCAGGGACGTAAAGACATCCCACACCTCTTGTTCGATGTGCTGAGAAGTTACCTCAACCGGGTCGATTAGTGCTCGCCGGCCGGGCACCGGGGGCATGTTCTCGTCGCCGTAGGTCAAAGCGTCCGCGACTTCCCGGGTGGTGGTGGGGGCGAAGTGCGGCAGGAAGCAGTAGACACTGGAGAGCAGGTCGTTGCCGGGGATACGGCGGGCCAGCGGGGTGCGGGCCATCCGCCCGAGCAGCTGGGTGATGTGGGTCCGGTCCGAGGCCGGCCGGAAGGAGAGCATGACCTCAGCGCGCGGACAGTCCCAGCCGGTGGAGATCGCGTCCTTGGCGATCAACACCTGACACCAGTCATGGTCTTGCACTTCTTCGGGGCTGAGGTAGGGGATCTCGTGGGAGCCGAAACGCTGGGTGGTGTGCTCGCCGAGTACATGGGCGACATTGGTTTCCGCCAAGGCTGGCCACTGCTGGAAGATCGTGTCCAAGGCCTGCCCCACATCATCGGGGTCAGGGGTATTCGGCAGCTGAAGGATCATCAGCGGTTTGACAGTCTGCCCGTCGCTGTCGGTGCGGGCGTACTCGGCCCAGGCCTCGGTCATCTCCCGCAATCGGTCCACGGCCCGGCGTAGCAGCACCTGATCGAAAGCCCCGGACTCGGCGGGGGAGTCGAGGACATAGGTGTCCTTGAGCAGACCGGAGGCCTGTACATCGACCGGGCTGACCTTCACCCGGTCAACAACCAGCCGTTCATCCCACGTCTCCAGCGTCTCGTGCAGGCGTTGCGGAGTAGCGGTGATGCCCAGGATGATCGGCACCGGCCGAATTCTCGGCACGGTGTTCGGCTGACCATTGATGATGCGTTGCACGATCGACTCGTGAGCTCGCGCGGCGGACTTGGACTGGCCCATCCCTTGGTGGGCCTCGTCGACGAACATGTAAAGCGTGCGATCGGGGTCCTCGATCGTGTTCCGGATCGTGTCCCAGATCGTGTACTCACGCCCGTCAGGCATGCTCTCCAGGGGAAGAGCGGCCTGCCTCTCTTCGAACCCGCGTACCAGCAGGGAGGTGCGAGAGAACTTCTGATGGTTGAGGAAGTAGACCTTGCCCGGATCAAAGG
This sequence comes from Kocuria himachalensis, assembly GCF_054784195.1. Classification (NCBI taxonomy): domain Bacteria; kingdom Bacillati; phylum Actinomycetota; class Actinomycetes; order Micrococcales; family Micrococcaceae; genus Kocuria; species Kocuria himachalensis. Next base: position 9,730 of record NZ_BAAGPL010000042.1, on the reverse strand, counting down.
TGCGCTGGTTGAACGTGGTGGGTACCACCACCAGGTCACTGAACGGGATCATGTCCGTGGCCTCCAGCAGGCGGAAGCGTGACTGCTCATTCAAGGCCGGGTCGGAAGAGAACCACAGCACTGTGGCCTTGGGGTCGGCCTCGAAGTCCACATCCTCGTCGCCGGTGAACAGCGCCTCCAGCAGCGCAGAGGCGATCACAGTTTTGCCGGCACCCATCGTGGCGGTCAGCGTCACCGCCTGCGGGCGACCAGAGGCCTCGTAGTACATCCGCGCGTCGCGGAGGGCGCCCAGGAGCTCGGAGACGGCCTGGTCCTGGTAATCCTTCAACGTAAACCGCACAGCTCAGCCTCCGTTCCTGATCTGGAAGTTCCGCAGATACGACTCATAGAGCCGCACCGCCTCCACGTGCTCAGGAAGGCGCCGAGCCACGGCCTGGAAGCGCCGCTCGTCGTCGGTGACGATGTAAATCATTCCAATGCCACTGGCGGCCTCTACTGCCTCAACAAACGCCGTAGAGGCATCCAGATCGACCAATACCCCGTACGCTTCCGCCAGGGCCCAGCCGTCCTCGGGTTCGGTCTCGATGCACGCCCCTCGAGCGCCGGCGCGCAACCACAGCAACGGCGCAATCCGGCCGAACGCCTTGTGATGCGCTACTTCCGTTCGAGTTTCATAGGTGAGCTCGAAGAATTCGACGTTCTCCTCGAATCCTTCAGAAATGGGGAATTCATCCACGAACTTGTAGTCGCCCTTGACCAAGTCGCCATCCGGCGTCCTGCCCGTGATTGCGGCCTCAAGCCGCGGCTTGGTGATGTAGTCGCAAATGCCCCGCTGTTCCCACCCCGGGTCACCAGGTCGCAGGCCAGCCTTGCGAAGGGCTTTCTGCTCGTCAGCGCCCACCTCATTGTTCGTCACAGAGATGCACTGACGGCGTCCGTCATCCTGCTTGTTTAAACGCATGACAGCATGGGCCGTGGTGCCTGACCCGGAGAAGAAGTCGAGGATCACGGCATCAGGCTTCTCCTTGACGAAAAATCGCAGAGCATCCTCCACGGCATATAGAGACTTGGGGTAAGGGAAACGACGGTCCGGCATCATGACACGAAGGAGGCCAGATCCGCCAGGCCCTCCCGCTTCGTGCGATGCGATTCTCCATTGAGTCCCGGGGACAAAGACTGGAACGTAGCCGCCCTCATCGACAATGATGGACCCATCCGTCTTTTTCCCCAGGATTGGAAACAGCCCCTGCTCCACCTTCCCTTGCTCGCCCCGTTTCAGATAGGACACCGTAGTCCTGTCCTCCCGCCAGGAGCCTAATTTGGCATATCCCGCCTCAAATAGTTCCTTGAGGGCAGGAGCGCCGATCTGCCAGCGCCCCTCAGTTCCATCTGAGCGTATTGGCCACACAGCAACGCAGCCTGCAGGAGTCTTGACAGCCTCTCGATCGGTCCCCACATAGGCATCCCCAGCGGAGTCAAACACTGGGCCGTCCGCGGTGTTGCGCAGAAAGATGGGATAAAACTGACTTGGGCGATCAATTCTTCGGGCATGGGTGCCAGACCGCAGAAGTTCTGCCCATCTCAATCTTTCGGCACGCGAATCGCGAACCACCTTCCATTCGCTCCCAAGGGCCTGGGCGCGAGGCCCTGAATTCCCGAACATTACAAAATATAAATACTCATCTGTTCGCCCAAACGCCATGGACCGAGTCGCACCCTTGGGATTAATGATGCTTGACACCATCTGAATCCGCGCCTCGGGGAATGTTTGTTCCAGCAGAAGCCCCAGCCGTAAATACTCCTTTTCGTCAACGGTGACGATCAGGACGGAGTCATTTGGGTTGAGTAGATCCTTTGCGGCAAGAAGCCTGCGTTCTATGAACGCCAACCATTTTGAGTGTCGGTAGAGGTCGTCGCCTTCGACGTAATCGTTGTTATACTTCCAGTCTTTGGCGCCAGTGTTGTACGGCGGGTCGATGTAAATGGCATCGATTTTTCCCTTGTGGGTATATGTAAGGGTCTTCAGGGCGTGATAGTTCTCGCCGTTTACGACTGTGTGGAACGGCTTGTCATCACCGCGCTGCACCTTCCCCGTGGAGGCCAAACCGGGGTAAATAAAGTCTCGAAAGATGGAGACCACCATAAGGTCGTCGACGTTTACGACTCGAATCTCCGACTTATCTGCATCATGCTCGATCAGATGTGCCGCCCGGCCGCCGTCGACGCGCTCAATGCGCTGGACGGTCCAGAGTGTATTGTCGCCAGCGTCGAGACAACCCCGCGGCGGCAGGATGCGGACCTTTTCTCCCCTGCGCACCTGGCGCCCAGAGATCTCTGTGCTCTCCGGGTGGTGTCGCTCAAAGTTCAAGCCGAAGGAACGTCGCGAGGACAGCGCCTTGTACTCCCGCTCCAGATCGGCGGCGAGTTGCGGATCCTTCCGCTCCACTTGGCGCAGTAGGTCGGTCAGCTTGGACATAAGGTAACGACTCCATTTGACGGGGGAACCAACCCCGTCACCGGGGCTGGGGATAACCGTGACGCGCCGGATGAATCCACGGCTATTTCGCCTACACCTGCCGTTGCCAACATACCGGGGGACAAGGCAGGGGCCTGCATTGGGGAGTGTGGACTTGGGGTACACCTCAGCGCGACGCGTCGGTTGCTGGCTTCAGCGTGATTAGAAGCGCCAGCCTTGAGCACGAACGAATTCAATAAAGTTTACCGTTTCAACCCCAACTTTATCTGCAACATTTGGGACTTTTTGATTTCGACTTGAAACGTTCGGCCCCGCACGCCGCTCTTCAGTAACAACAATGCGGCCGGTTAAACTCGCATGAGCAATCAAGAACGGGTCTGCCGCATTTTGCTTTTGTTGCACCCATTCGGGGTGAGCGTTTGAGATGGACGTAGCTAAGGCCACTTCATCACTTTGCGTAGGGCAAACCATTCCGGTTACTTCTTTGGCCCATTTATAAAGGCTGTCACCACCAAGATAAGTCTCCTCGTGCATCTCTTCACAAATACATACGCTTTGTTGTTCGACAGCATTTTCTAAAGCTTGCCATGCACTGGGGAACACATCTTTTGGGTAGCGTTGTTCCAAGCCAATCAAAATGTTTGTATCTAGTGTGTATTCGTTCACCTCCCGCCCCTCCGATGAAATTCTTCCTGCATTTTCAGAATAGTTGGAACTCGTGCGTTCAGCATGTAGGCAGCGTCGATATAATTTACTTGGTCAGATTCAAGTGCATGAAAAACAGTGGACAAGTAGGTCGGGCCTAAATCACGATATCGCAGTTGCCAAGTAGGAACGAACCCTTCCTTTTTGCGCTGTTGCTGTCTGGCGTGCTCCCATTGCGAGTCGCTAGACCGGCGAATTTCTTGTAGTTCTTCGTCGTTTATATAACCAAGCGTTTTGAGTCTCACTCCTGCAGCAAGAATGCTTACTTTGAATCGGGCCGCTAATGCTTCTACTCGTCCGTCAAGGGGTTCATTCCGCAGTAGTTCTTGCACGGCGTTGGAAGGCATTAGAAAGTTTGCAGCAAACGCGTTGCATAGAGCTTCTGCATCAATGTTTTGCTTAAGTGCGCATAGGCCACTTGTGCCATTTGCAAGATGTGCAATCTCATGAAATAAAGTAAAAATTCTCCCATTAGGAGAATCGGCACCGTTAATTAGAATTATGGGTGTATTTTCGTGATGAAGAGAGAGTCCTCGATATGTATTCAAGGAAATGCCTGTGGTTTGAAACACTAGGTAACCACGTTCTTCTATCAAGCTTCGCCAGAAGTTAAAAATTGCACCCCGCTGAGATTCAGCTGGTCGAAACGTGGAAGTTAACCCAAGTTCCGCGCGGAACTCCTGAGCCCGTAGCTCAACCGTGTTCCAATTAATCGCCCCCACGGTCAGGCGATCCGCTGGCACTCCAGCTAAGTTAATTAAGGCATCCCTGTGGGCTTCGGCCCGGCGAATTTCAGTCAAAAGATTCGCAGGTAACTCGCCCTCTGTGTTGCCTCGAAAATCGATGGTATCCGGGATGTCAGGAGTTGCTGGAGGGGGAGCTAAGAAAAAGGCGGGGGACCGGTCCAGTTTCTTTGCGATTTTTCTTAGCTGTGGGAGGGTGGGCTGAACTTCCTCGTTTTCAAAGCGGGAAACCTGTTCGCCTGTAACGCCAGCAGTGCGTCCAAGATCATCGACATCCACCCCGAGTACTTCTCTTGCCCACGCTAGAGTCTCACCCACGATGGGCACGCGAACACTCACGACATCCCCCTCCGGTGCTTGTACTCGAAAAATTGATTGATCACAACCCTAGCCCGTCGAGGCTTGGTTGCCGAAGACGACACAGTTCTCTTTGGGAGTGGGCACCTGACCTCCAGTTAGTCGTCGCATGTCCACGACGCATTGTCTCGGAAGGTTAGGGTTGCGAGACGTCTCGTCCGAGAAATTTGCCTCCGCATGTTTCCGCGGTTTGGTTTGTCTCGCAGCTATGTACTTTATCCATGCCCCTAGAATTAGATACTCAACGTTGGTTGCGAGACAGAGGGGGTGGACGTGGGGAAGTTGATCGGGTATGCCCGTGTGTCGATGCGGCAGCAGGATGCAGACCGGCAAGTGTCTGACCTGCTCGCCGCCGGTGTGAGGCGCGATGACCTCTATCTGGACCATGGAGTGTCTGGCGGGCGTGCTTCGCGTCCGCAGTTCGATAAGGCAGTGGCCGCACTGGAGTCAGGCGACACGTTAGTTATCACCACGCTGGACCGGTTGGGACGATCGACGCAGAACATGCTCGCCTTCGCCGAGGCGCTACGGGGCAGAGACGCCGGGCTGCGCATGCTGAACCTGGGTGGGGGAGACGTGGACACCCACACCCCGATGGGTTCGATGGTCTTCACCGTCATGGCCGCGCTGGCTCAGATGGAACTCGAGATCAAGCGAGAACGCATCACCGGCTCGGTGGCTAAGCGGCGGGCCGCCGGTAAAGACCTGGGCGGGCGCCGCCAGACCTTCACCGACTCCCAAATCCGCAACGCCCTGCGCCTGATCGACGGTGGGGAGCCGGCCACCCAGGTCGCTCGGGACCTCGGGATGTCGAGGGCCACCCTCTACCGGCGGATCCGGGAGCTGCCACTAACAACGACCGCCTGAGGTTGCTTGAGCTGCCGGAGCCCAAGATGCATATGTCGTACCTCAGCGGGCTTTTCAGCGGGCGGGGTATACGGGCATCAACCCCACCAGGTTTCCCGTGCCAGCACCATCACTGGCATTCGGAGCGGCAGGGGTCTCTCTAGCGTGCGACACGCCGCTGCGCTTGGAATACGCGCTCGGGCCGTTCATGGAGCCTGCGACTCCTATTCCAACCGAGGGCTTCCTCCGTGCCAATGACCTGTCGAGCACTGGGTAACACTGGGAGCATGACCAAGATGAGCGCCGTAGAAGCGCGGAACTTCTGGAAGGCGTTGGTGGACAACGCATCCTCGCTGATTGCCGACGCCCAAGTCCTTCTCGGCACTCAGTCCTACGGGCGCGCGAGATCACTCACCGTTTTGGCGCAGGAAGAGCTGGGCAAGGCGCTGTGGATCTATGGCACCTTCGAAAGCGCATGGAGCGAGGGTGATGACACACCCCGAGTGGTGACTGCGCTCCAGGAGCACGGGCGCAGTCACACGAAAAAGTACCTGGAAGCTGTCGTGTTTGGTGATGAGCTTGCATTTTTCTGGGGTGACTACAGCGCAATGGAGAGCGATGTGGGAGAGGACGAACCCTGGGAGGCTGCTTGGTCCCGAAGACAGAAGCAGGCTGAAGCAGCCGCGGTCGAAGCCAACCGTTCGAAGCAGCGCGGTTTCTACGTGGACTGGGACGGCAATGGGGCAGTGCTGTCGCCTACGGATGTCGAAGCTGGCACCATCGCTGAGGACCTTCAGACCGCAGCCCAGGTCGTCGAAATGCTACTCATCCGCGACCACAGCCGAATGAAGTTGGATGCGGTCACTCCGTACGACAGCACCCATGAACAGCAGATCCGCCTGCTGCCCGTTTCTCATCCGGAAAAATGGGCTGCAGTCTCCGCCGATGCCGAAAATGCACGGCCCCTCGGTCAGTCGGATGCAGATCAGGAGCAGGAGCGCGACGCCTGAGCCGGGCAGGATTCAGCAGTGTTGTCGTTGAGCGCCTGCATTGATCCACCCTTTTGCCCGGTCGCCGGGAGACAATGAGATTGGCGACTCCAGCGCCCGATACGTCTCCCAATGGGCGCGTGGCTCCAAAGCCCAACTAGAAAGTAGACCTGACCATGACAGATAAAAGCAACGAACCCTCACAGGAAAAAACTCACTACCTCAGCGAAAGCAAAGGGTACGTCACGATGAACGTCGAGCAGTACCAGTTCGTTCAGACCAACGATGGTCAGGATCAACCCCAGCAAGATGACGTCCCCCCGCGGTTCTTCTGAGTTAAAAGAGTGACCCCTTCTAGCCTGGCGACCCTGCTCGCGTTTCTCTTTCTGGTCGCACCCGGACTCTTTGCAGATCTCTTGGAGGGGAGGCGCCGCGCCGGCGCCAAGGAGTCGGCCTTTCGAGAGGTCGGTCGCGTGGCGCTGTTCTCCCTCGTCTGCTCGGCAGGCGGTGCGCTCATCGTTGGGCTTGTCCTTGCATGGTTGCAGGGCTGGACCGGCTTCAATCCCTTCCGGGCCGTCAAGGATCCCGGCTACGCCCACATGCACTTCTGGTGGTCTGTCGCCTCAGTCGCGACTACTTCCGCAATCGGCTGTGGTATAGCTGCGGCGATCCAGAGGCGGCGACTCGGACCCCTGGGGCGGTCAGTGCTGAAGATCTCGGCGTGGACGGAGGTATTTGAGATCCCAACACGATCTAAGGCTGTTCCCCAGCATGAGGATAAAATCGCTGGACACATTAAGGGTCGTATGGGGAATGAGGTAAAAAAGAAACCTCGGAGTAGCCGTATCGTGCAAGTCGAACTACTGACCGGGGAGCAATACGTCGGTGTACTGGCTGGATTCACGCCGAATCTCGAGCAGGCGGATCGGGAATTGACCCTTGCACAACCGCTATGGGTCCAACGCCCTAATGCAGACCGGCCAACCCGTGTTCCAGAGGAGTGGGAGCACCTTGTGCTGCGTGGAGACCAGTTAAAGGCAGTCACATCACAGAAGCATATGGCGAAAACAACTCTGGACTGATGCCCATAGCTTCAGTCTGTGCAAGATGTAGGCCACACGGTACTGCTGAAGCTTCGATTGGCCGATGGGCCTATGGGGTGCGGTTGGGGTTCGTCAGCCGGTGCTCTCGGCAGCGTGCAGAGCGCGCAGGTAGGCCCAGGAGCGGCGGGCGCGGAAGGCAGCCATCACGGTCAGCACAGCTACCGGCGTGAGAGCAGCCCACAGATCCGGAAGGATTAACACGCTGAAGACGATGGCCACGAGGAGGGCCGCGGATCCGATCAATCCTTCGATGCTGACGCAGGCGGCAACTCCGACGGCGGTGCGCACCTGGGGGCAGGCAGGCAGCTCGCCGGATCTCGCAGCGGTCGCGGTAGCCGAGGCCCACTGCGCCTGACCGATGCGCTGGTCGACTCGAGGAAGCGGAGGACTCATGTAGCGCTGGATGATCGCCGACAGCCCGAAGATGGCCACCAGGATCAACAACCACCCCCACCACGGGCCCCCGTCACTGGAGGTATCCACCAGCCACCATGTGGCCAGCGGGAGGCTGATCGCCATGACGGCGGCCGCTGGCAGAGCACGCACTATCACCCGAGCGGCGGTCGGGACGGGGACCGCATCGGTGCGCGGAGCGGGCTGATCCATACTTCGAAGCTACCGCCCGGTTCGTGCGCAAACCACGACGCATATGTGGGGAATGGCTAAGTCAACGGGCGATCGGAGCACTAAGGCGCTTAGTGACCCACTGACCACTTCGTTGCAGTAGCGGCTCCGTCGTGGGCCCGCGAGGGCATTCCGTCTCGCATTCCAATCGCGTGTGCAAATATGGGTCCATGCCTGACGCGTAGCGAGCACAGGACAACCACCTCTGTTCTTGGCTGAGCATGATCGGTATGTCAGGACCGGTTCATCGATGAGGCGGCGTTCTGCACTTGCTTAGACAAGGGGGATTCGATGGGAACAGACAACTGGGGATCGGTCTTTATCGGAGTGCTCGCTCTGATCATGGGAACCATCGCGATCATGAACCGCGATCGCCTCGCCTCTGGCATCGCAGAGGGACAGCGGACCATGTTCGGACGGGCGGGAGAGAAGATTGCCCGTCAGTCCAAGCCCTCCGGCGCGTTGATCGCCGGTATTGGCGGTGTGCTCATCGGTGTAACAGCCATCGTCCTGGGTGTCGCGATGCCCCCGGAAGCATTCTGAGCCCGTCACCTGCCGATTCGTATCCGAGAAAGGACAGCCAACCATGTGGTGGCCGGCCATCATCATCGGAAGTGCCCTGTTCCTCACCGGGGTGACCTTCGTCTTCCGTCGGCACGCTCTGGCCCAGTCCTACGCTGCCCGACGCACACCCCTGCCCCGTGATCACCCCCAGTACCGGGCGGAACCTGCCCTTGGTCCCGGGGTGTTTTTCTTGGCCGGTATGGTCGGCATCCTCGGCGGACTCGCTGGCCTCTGGGCAGGCATTTTCTAAGAACGGTTCCGCAGACCATGCCGGCGCGCTACTTCTGCGCCTGGCACCGGACTGTCGCAGCTCCGACCGACTCTTGGCACGTTTCGCGCAGCACGCTAGGGGTTCGGCATCTGGTTGCGGCCCTACGATGACCCCGTGCTCCATGACTTCTCTTTGCGACCATTGCTGGCAGCGGACAGCGCCTTGCTGGCAACGGCCACGCTCGAAAACCTCAATTGGTGCCGGGAGCGGTTCACAGCGACCGATCTGAGCACGCGGCCGGAGTTCTCCCACTACACGGTCGTTGACCCCCAGCGTGGCGACTTCGGTTGGGTAGCAGAAGCCGGGAAGGACGCCGTCGGTGTTGTCTGGGCCCAATACCTGCCCCCGGATAATCCCGGTTACGGCTTCCTCGCCGAGGACACCCCGGAAGTGAGCCTCTGGGTGCGAGACGACTGGCGTGGCCAGGGAGTGGGCCGGGCGCTCCTGCGCCTGGTGCAGGACGACGCGCGAGCTCGAGGGGTGCCCCGGCTCAGCCTGTCGGTGGAGGCCGGCAACTACGCCAAGAAGCTCTATGCGGCTGAGGGTTTCGTGGATGTCCCCGGACGTGCAGCCGATGGCGTCATGGCCTGGAACCCATAACTGTCACCGGGCCAGGACCATGCAGACGGCATCCCCGGGGGAAGGCTAGGCCGATGCGGTCGGAGTCGGTGTCCGCAGGACCGGGGCCACAGCAATACCGGCCTGCCGCACGAGCCGGCGGAGATCGCCTCTGGGCGGACAACCCTGCCCGGGAAGCGCCTTGTGAGCAGGGCGGGGCGTCCCCCGGCGGAAGTGGGGACAGGATGAAAGTCGATCTTGTTCTTACTGGTCGGTACGGTTGGGGTATCGCGCACGGTACTCAGTCGGGGGGCTGAGCCACCCAGCGTGGACCGTGTCGGAGTGCTCAGCCGGGGGGGGCTGACCCGTTCCAGACCGGTCGGATAGCCGCCGTCCTGGCGGCAGAAGAGCTGGGGCCTTGGGCTCCGTCGTCGGGGGGCGACGCTTCTGCCGCCGGGTCGGCGGCCCCTCACGGCACCCATGACCTTCCCTCC
>NZ_BAAGPL010000041.1:0-1499 GCF_054784195.1 Kocuria himachalensis | reverse complement strand
CGCAACCTCGGTTACGGGGGCCGGCTGGTGATCATCGGTGATGATCCCGCCCGCCCCTACGACCGCCCGCCGCTGTCCAAGGACTTCCTGGCCGGACGGATCGAGGCCGCCGATCTGGCCCTGGAGACCGACACCGACGCCCTGGAGGCGGAGTGGATCCTCGGGACCCCGGCGGTGTCCTTCGACGCGGCCACCCGCATGGTGCACCTGGCCGACGGGCGCATGATCCACGCCGAGGCCCTGGTGATCGCCACCGGCGCCTCGCCCCGGACCCTGCCCCAGATCGCGGAAGCGGACAACGTGGTGAGCCTGCGCACCATCGACGACGCGCAGAAGCTGCGCGCCCTGGTCCGCCGCGGCGGGCGGATGGTGGTCGTGGGGGCCGGGTTCATCGGCGCCGAGGTCGCCTCCACCGCCCACGGACTGGGCCTGGAGGTCACCGTGCTGGAGAAGTCCCCCACCCCGCTGTGCGGGCCGCTGGGGGCGCAGCTGGGCGCGGTCGTGGCCGGGCTGCACGAACGCGCCGGAGTCGAGCTGATCTGCGGGGCCGACATCGCCGAGTTCGAGCTCGCCGGCGGGTCCGTGGCCGCGGTGCGCCTGGCCGACGGGCGGGTGCTGGACGCCGACGTGGTGGTCGTGGGCATCGGGGCGGTGCCCAACACCGGGTGGCTGGAGGGCTCCGGGATCGAGCTGGGCAACGGCGTGGTCTGCGACGCGGTCGGGGCCACCAGCATCCCCGGGGTCGTGGCGGTCGGCGACTGCGCCGCGTGGTGGGAGCCGGTCACCGGCCGCCACCAGCGGGTGGAGCACTGGACCGGGGCCGCCCAGCGCCCGGCGGTGGCCATCGGCGCGCTGCTGGGCGCGGACCCGGCGACCCTGCCGGCGGTGAAGCCCCCGTACTTCTGGTCCGACCAGTACGGCACCCGCCTGCAGTTCGCCGGCGACGCCTCCCGCGCCGACCGGGTGGCCTACGAGCACGGCGGCCCCGGGGAGGACTCCCTGCTGGCCGTCTACTACGCCGGGGAGCACCCGGTGGGCGTGCTGGCTTGGAACCAGACGAAACTGTTCTGCCGCTGGCGCAAGACCCTCGAGAAGCTCGCCGCCGCAGCCACCCAGGTTCCCGTCCCCGAGAGCGCGGCCGCCCCGGCCGTGGCCGCTGCGATGGCCGCCGCCGCCCCGGCCGCCACCGCAGCGGCCGCAGCAGCGCCGGCGGGCGTCTGATCCGTTCCACCCCTTCATCCCCGTTCCACCAGTTCCGCAGCACACCATAAGGAGTTCGAGTTGTCGACCAATGTTGTCTCGGAGAGTCTGATCTCCACCCTGCCCGGATCCACCTACGTGGACGAGGCCGTGTTCGCCGCCGAGCAGGAGCGCATCTTCGAGCAGATGTGGTTCTGCGCCGTGCGCGCAGCCGACCTCGACAAGCCCGGCGCCTTCCGCACCGTGCAGATCGGCCGGGAGTCCATCATCATCACCCGCAACCGCAAGCACGGCATCCG
>NZ_BAAGPL010000040.1:0-1132 GCF_054784195.1 Kocuria himachalensis | reverse complement strand
CCCAGGGCGCGGGCGATCTTCGCGGTCGAGGCCGAGGGCTGGCCCCCGACGGCGAACAGGGCGTGCTCGATGGCGGTGAAGATCTGCTCCTGCTGCTCGGGCGCCACGGTCGCCTCGGTGAGCTCCACCTCCCACTCCGACCACGACCGGGCCGTGCCGCTGCGATGATCCACGGCTTCGACCTCATCGATGGCGACCTCCGCGACCGAGGCCCCGGAAACCGCGGCGATGGTCAGCACCTGCCGGACCGTGGCCAGGGTCGCGATCGGGTGCAATGGTTGCTCGCCGGTAAGTCCTTCCAGCAGGTGGCGTACCTCATCAGGCATCTGCTCCGGTGCCTCCTCCAAAGGCGGGAACTGCGCCTCGTAGCGACCACCGGGCTCGTACAACTTCACATGCCACCCGTCATCGCCCCCGCCCGTCCGCCGGCGCAGCGCCACCTGGTGCCGGGTCAGGGTCTGGTCGGCGGTGTCGTAGTAGACAGCCTCCATCCGGTGCTCCACCGCCGCGTCGGTGACCGTGTATCCCTCCAGCACGCCCCAGTCGACCCGGTGCTTGGCCCCGTCCGGGAGATCGTACTTGCGCTCGAGCTCACGCTGGGCGACAGCAGTCATGGCATGTTCCTCGATCCGGCTCATCCGCAGGGCGGTGTTCTTCGTCAGAATGGGGGCGATGATACGCCCCCAAAGTGACGTACCTCATAGGCTGGAAAGCCCGGTGGAACGACTCGAGGCCGGTGTCGGTGCACGTCACGGCTGGGGCACGATCCCAGGTGGCGCCCCGGTAGGAGGGTGAGGCGCTGGCTACCCTTGGAGCGCATGCGTTTTCACGAAGGGGGAGCCATGCCGCCGACCATGGTGTTGACGCTGGCAGGGGTGGCCGCGGTGACCGCGGCGGTGGCCTGGTGGCTGATCCGCCGGGTGCGCCAATGGCGCACGGCGGTGCGCTTGCGCCGGATCCAGGCCTATCACGCCGGTCTGCGGGCCGAGCTGGAGCTGAGCTACGAGCGGATCTATACCCGGTGCGCGGCCCGGCCTGCCTGGAGCCAGCAGAAACTGGCGGACATGGAATGGGCCTTCGCCCAGATCGACGGCGTCCTGGACAAGCGGCGCCGTCAAGAGCTGGCTGAGGT
>NZ_BAAGPL010000039.1:0-1154 GCF_054784195.1 Kocuria himachalensis | reverse complement strand
GTGTCCCAGGCCCTCAGGCACGGGCCCTGCCCGGCCTCGTACTGCATCCTGTCCACCGCCTCCACCCCCGGGTCGGTGGCCGCGGTGGAGGAGGGTTGCCCGGAGCTGTCGATCAGGGTGACCCCGGCCCCGAGCGCCAACGGGATCAGTTCCCGGGCGACCTCGGCCAACCGGGCCACCGCACCGGTCGCGGTCGGCGCATCCAGCAACACGATCTGCAGCCGGGCCAGAGCCGTCGTCAGCTCGAGCACCGACGGATCAGAGTCCATGACGTCCCTTCACCCATCAGGTGGAACACGCAGGGGTCACGACCCATCGGTCCCGCTTCACCTGCTGCCACCCATGATCCTCCACTGCGACCGTCACCGGTACCTCCCGGACCGCCCGGCTGCGAGGAAACCGACCGCCGCGGCAGTGATCATGATCGGCCTGGCCCAGCGGGGAGCACCCGAAAGGCCGGGAAGCGATGCTCAGTGTCGTCGCGGGCTCTCCTCCTGGGCCTGTCGGGGCCACGGCGACGCCCGACGAGGCGGTGATGGCAACTACGGTCGAGATGCCCGGCACAAATACCAGGGGGTTACACATCCGCCTGCCCTACCGTGGGGACACCTCCCCCGGGGGGCTCACACAACCGGTGTCCGCGGGGGTTGCCCTGCTCTGAAAGGTCCCGGCCATGAGCCGCACCATGTCCGTCTTCGTCCGCATCAACCGCACTACCCACACCGTGACCCTGGACGTCACGGGGGACCCGAGCCCCGGCGACCGGCAGGAACTGCACCGGATGACCGCCCGGGCCCGCACCCTCTTCCCGGACACAGTAGTCACCGTGGACCTGAGCTCCACCCGGACCCCCCACCCCCAGGACCTGCAGGAGGAGAACACCAACCACCGCGGCGACGGGCAACCCGAGACCAGCAGCGCCCCGACCGGCCCACACCTGGTGCCACTCTCCTCCGACCGGTGACATCGCCCCTTGTGACAGCAGGGCCCCACTGGTTTGCGTCTGCACCGGTATGCGTCGTGTGCGGCACAGCACATGACGTGCTCGGGTTAGGTCCCCCGGGTGGAGAGCGAGCATCGTGGGAGACGGAGAACGGACGGGGTCAGCCGGGGGGCTGATCCGGAAGCGTTCTCTCGCCCGGGCTGGGCACCAG
>NZ_BAAGPL010000038.1:0-3968 GCF_054784195.1 Kocuria himachalensis | reverse complement strand
CCGGTCGGCGGGCACGAGCAGTCGCTGATGATCCGCGGCCACTACCGGCAGGCCCCGGTGCTGCTGTTCCTCGAGGGCGGACCGGGCGGTACGGCCCTGGGGGCGATGCGCGCCTCCGGGGGCGGGCTGGAGGAGGACTTCGTGGTGGCCGTGTGGGACCAGCGCGGCACCGGCAAGTCCGTGCCGGCACTGGAACCGACCTCCACGATGACGGTGGAGCAGATGGTGGCCGACACCGTCCAGGTCACCGACTACCTCCGGGACCGGTTCGACCAGGAGAAGATCTACCTGGTGAGCTCCTCCTGGGGCACCACCCTCGGGGTCCTGGCCGCCCAACAGGCACCGGAAAAGTACCACGCCTTCGTCGGCTCGGGGCAGATGGTGGATCAGCAGGAAACCGATCAGCGGATGTACGCCGAGACCCTGGACTGGGCGCAACGCAGCGGGGACACCGACTTCGCCCAACGACTGCGCGACAACGGCCCGCCCCCGTACACGGACATGCTGGCCTATCCGGACGCGCTGTCGACCAACCCGGAGTACCGGGACTTCCCGCACGGGGCCGACCACGACCCGGCCAGCCAGTACCCGGTGAGCCTGTTCGTGCCCGAGTACACCCTCACCGAGCAGGTGCGGGCCATGGGCGGGATCATCGACACCTTCGCCGTGCTCTACCCGCGGCTACAAGACATCGACTTCCGCCGCGACGTCCCCGTACTGGACGTGCCGGTGTTCGTGGTGGAGGGCGCCTACGAGTCCCCGGGCCGGTCCGATCTGGCCGTGGAGTGGTTCGAGGCGGTGGAGGCCCCGGAAAAGGAGCTGGTGGTCTTCGCCAACTCCGGGCACACCCCGCACCTGGACGAACCCTCGGCCTTCCACGAGTTCATGACCGGCACCGTGCTGGCCCGGACCGGCGCCTCAGACTGATCGCGAGCCAGCCACCCCGCGGCGGATGAGCCCGAAGACGACCGCGGTGACCGCGTTCGGCACCCAGTACGGCGAAGGTAACGCCGGCACCAGGCCCAGCACCCAGGCCTGGGCCCAGCGCAGCGCCCCGGACACCCGGCGCCCCGACAGCAGGTGGTAGCCCACCACGGCCTCGAACGCGGCCGTGCCCAGTACGACACCCGGGGCGGCCGGGAGCAGGGTGGTCAGCAACCGTCGGTAGGGCGCCACCCAGGCGTTGTCACGGAACCAGCCCATCAACCAGGGGGCGTGGCGCACGGTGTGGACGGTGTTGAGCACGGCCGCGGCGGCAAAGTACACCCCCACGGCTCGGGTCGCCACCACCCACCCCCGACCCGGGACTGTTGCTGGTGCAACGGCACGCGAACGCGGGCGTCGGTGCACGGTGGTGGAGCCCATGGCTGCTCCTGGGGGTGGTCCGGTGATGTCCTGCGGTGACGAGTCCGACAGGCACCGCCGTTGACTGCCGGTGGGCCTCCCTCCACCATGAGCCTGTACCCCGGCGCGACGACGGGTGCCCACGAGACGTCAGGGGTTGTGGATGGATGTTGGACGCAGCTGGGCGCGCAACGCGGCCGCGGCCGCCCGGATCGCCGGCCACATCGCGACGGGTCCGCTGTTACGCGACTACCGCCGCAGCTGGGGCGCCACGGCCCAGGAGGTTACGGCGGACTGGCCCGGCCACCCACCGGGCCGACCGGTGTCCTGGTCAGCCACCCACGCGGTGACCATCAACGCGCCGGTGGAGGAGGTCTGGCCGTGGCTGGCCCAACTCGGTCAGGGCCGCGGTGGGCTCTACAGCTTCCAACGCCTCGAGAACCTCCTCGGTTGCCGGATGGCCAACACCGACCGGATCCTGCCCGAGCACCAGGACCTCGCCGCCGCGATGGAGGTGCGGTTGCACCCGCAGGCGGTCCTGCCCGTGGCGCTTTTGGAGCCGGGCCGGGATCTGGTGCTGGCCGCCTCTCCGGGCCCGTCCACCCCCGACCAGCGGGTCACGGGCGGGGTGTGGTCCTTCCACCTGCGCGACGCCCCGGGCGGGGGAACCCGGTTGGTGGAACGGCTCGACCTCTTGGCCGGGCCCACCTGGCAGGAGAAGCTGTTCACCGCTCCCGCTGTGATGGAACCGATCAGTTTCGTGATGAGCCAGGAGATGCTGCGCAACATCCAGCGCCTGGCCGCACACGACATCGACCACCCCGGCGGCCAGAGGACGACCATGAGCAGCACACAGTGCAAGAGGTGGAGTGAGCTGACGGGGCGGCAGCGGACCGCGGTCCTCGGCCTGGTCGGTGTGCAGCTGTCGCTGGCCGCCACCGCCTGGGCAGACCTCATCAGGCGGCCGGCGGAGCAGGTCAACGGACGCAAAAGCATCTGGGCGGCGATCATCGCCGTGAACTTCCTGGGCCCGGTCCTGTACTTCTTCCGCGGCATCCGCCGCTGAACGCGCCGCCGGGAACAGGCCGGCCCGCCCTGGCGCTGGGTGCGGTCATCGGTGGGCCCCCCACGGGGGGCGGGCATCGGGACCGGATCCACCGGACCAGGCGCCGGCCACAGGGTGCCAGCCCGCCCGAGGAAGCGCTGAAGGGAACACTGCTGTGGGACTCGCCTGGAACGCCAACGCCCGCCACCTCGGAGTCTTCTCCGCCGCCGTGACCGTGGTCCTCAGCGCGGCCTACGCCATCACGCTCATCGCCGGGCTGCTGGCCTTGCCGTCCCCGGAGCACCCGATCGGTGACCCCTACTTTCCCGTCCTGGAGGTCCTGATCCTCCTCGCAGCACCGGTGATGGTCGCTCTGATGGTCGCCGTCCACGCCTGGGCGGCACCGGAAGTGAAGATCTTCAGCCTGATGGCCCTCGCGTTCATGGTCTCGATGGCCGGGCTCACCTCCAGCGTGCACTTCGTCATCCTCACCCTGAGCCGCCACCCCGTTGTCACCGGCCAGCCGTGGCTGCCCCTGGTCCTGGAGTTCCGGTGGCCCTCGCTCGTCTACGCCCTGGAGATCCTCGCCTGGGACGTGCTCTTCGCGTTGGCGGTGCTCTGCGCCGCACCCGTCTTCCGCGGCAGCCGGCTGGCCATCTCGATCCGCGTGCTGCTGATCCTCAGCGGGGTCCTGGCCCTGGTCGGACTCAGCGGAGTCGTCACCGGTGACATGCAACTGCGCGGCATCGGCATCATCGGTTACGCGGCGGTGTTCCCCGCCGCGACCGCACTACTGGGCCTCTTCTTCCACCGGGCGTCGACCGGCGCTGCGGGATCCGACGCATTCTTCTAAGAAATGGTTTCAATAGTTCGGGGTCGGGGGTAGCGAGGCCCGCGGACCGGTGACGATCATGGTCGCCATGACGAGGCAGAAGGTGTCTCAGCGGCTGGTCAGCGACCAGTTGTGGGAGTTGCTGGAACCGTTGATCCCGCAACCCCCACCGGCGAAGAACGGGCGTACCGGCAGGCCACGGGTCGACGACCGGGCGGCGTTGGAGGGGATCCTGTTCGTGACCGCCAACGGCAACGCCAAAGAAGAAACTCCCCACCGAGCTGGGCTACGGTTCCGGGATCACCTGCTGGCGCCGGCTGCGGGCCTGGCAGGAGGCTGGGGTCTGGGACAAGCTCCACCACGCCGTCCTTGACCAGCTCGGCCAGAACGAGGCGCTCGACTGGTCGAGGGCATCTCTGGACTCGGTCAGCGTCCGGGCCAAAAGGGGGGCGAGCTGACCGGCCCCAACCCTACGGATCGGGGCAAGTTGGGGACGAAGTACCACTTGCTGGTTACCGCCGACGGGTTGCCACTGGCGGTGGCGATCACCGGAGCCAACCGCCATGACTCCATGCTCGTAGAGCCCATTCTGGACGGGCTGGCCCCGGTCAAGGGCCGAGGCCGGGGACGACCTCGTCGCAGGCCGGGAAAGCTGCACGCGGACAAGGCCTACGACAACCGGAGGGTGCGCCGCTACCTGCGCCGGCGCGGGATCACTGCCCGGATCGCCCGCATCGGCGTGGACTC
>NZ_BAAGPL010000037.1:0-954 GCF_054784195.1 Kocuria himachalensis | reverse complement strand
CAGGGTCTTCGGGTCGTCGGCCGGCACCGGGGACTCGGGGCAGTCCCCGGAGGCGATGTCACTGTTGACCTGCACGACCACGGTGGTGTCGCTGGTGGTGTCGTAGTAGACGGTGGTGTTGTAGCCGGGCAGCTCCCCGGTGTGCCCGACCCAGCCGTCGATGCACCCGAAGCCCAGCCCGTACCCTCGGTCGGCGGGCTGGAACGAGGTGAGGCGCTCCCGCTGGGCGTCGGGGCCCAGCAGCCCGTGCCCGGTGCCCAGGGCACGGCCGAAGACCAGCAGGTCGTCCACGTCCGAGATCAGGTCCCCGGCGGTGAACCCCCAGGAGGGGTTCCAGTGGGTGGCGTCGGCCGGGGCTTCCGGGGTCGCGGTGTCGCCCTGGAGGGTGAAGCCCTGGGCGTAGGGGGCGGGCAGCTCGGTGGACTCCCCGGGCCACACGGTCTCGTCGAGCTCCAGCGGGTCGAAGATCTGCTCCTCCAGCACCTCCCCGACCGTCCGGCCGGTGACCTGCTCGATGACCAGGCCCAGCAGGATGTAGTTGGTGTTGGAGTAGTCGAACTGCTCACCGGGGGCGAAGAGGGGCGATTCCGAGACGCCGACGGCGACCAGTTCCTCCGGGGTGAAGGCCTGCTCCGGGTCCGCGAAGAAGCGGTCCGTGAACGCGGTGCTGCGGGTGTAGCTGGCCACCCCGCTGGTCATGTCCGCCAGGTGCCGCAGCGTGATCCGGTCCCCGTTAGGGATGCCCTCGACGTAGTCGGCGATGGGGTCCTCCAGGGACAGCTGTCCCTCCTCGGCCAGCTGCAGGACCAGGGTGGCGGTGAAGGGCTTGGTGACCGAGCCGATGCGCGTGTGCACCCCCACCTCCATGGGCTCCCCGGTGGCGGGGGCGGCCGTCCCGTAGGCGGCCGTCCAGGTGCCCTCCGGGGAGGCGACCCCGACGATCGCGCCGGGGGC
>NZ_BAAGPL010000036.1:0-908 GCF_054784195.1 Kocuria himachalensis | reverse complement strand
GTGTAAGTGCACAAGGGAGCTTGACTGTGAGAGCGACAGCTCGAGCAGGGACGAAAGTCGGGACTAGTGATCCGGCGGTACATTGTGGAATGGCCGTCGCTCAACGGATAAAAGGTACCTCGGGGATAACAGGCTGATCTTGCCCAAGAGTCCATATCGACGGCATGGTTTGGCACCTCGATGTCGGCTCGTCGCATCCTGGGGCTGGAGTTGGTCCCAAGGGTTGGGCTGTTCGCCCATTAAAGCGGTACGCGAGCTGGGTTCAGAACGTCGTGAGACAGTTCGGTCCCTATCCGCTGCGCGCGCAGGAAATTTGAGAAGACCTGTCCTTAGTACGAGAGGACCGGGACGGACGAACCTCTGGTATGGCAGTTGTACCGCCAGGTGCACCGCTGCTTCGCTACGTTCGGAAGAGATAACCGCTGAAAGCATCTAAGCGGGAAGCTCGCTTCGAGATGAGATTTCCACGCACCTAGTGTGCGAGAGGCCCCCAGCTAGACCACTGGGTTGATAGGCCGGAGGTGGAAGCACGAACCAACGACGTGTGCAGCCGACCGGTACTAATAAGCCGACAACTTACACCACACCCCACCCCCAACACGTGTTGGAACCCGGGTGGGAACAACCACAGAACACCGCGTCCACTATACGGCTCCCAACCAACAACCCGTTGGTACCAGGAACCACCACCGAACACCGCCCAGCACGGGCGGACACCACAACAGAGAAAGTCTGTGACCAGATTTCCCCCCACCACCGGGCCCGGGCCACCGGGACCGTGGACCACGGGGGGAGACAGAGTTACGGCGGTCATAGCGTGGGGGAAACGCCCGGTCCCATCCCGAACCCGGAAGCTAAGACCCACAGCGCCGATGGTACTGCACCCGGAAGGGTGTGGGAGAGTAGGA
>NZ_BAAGPL010000035.1:0-4854 GCF_054784195.1 Kocuria himachalensis | reverse complement strand
TGGATCATGCCCACACTTGGATTCAACGACGTCGCCCGGGTGACTTCCACCGCCACACCGGGGGCATCATCAATGCGCAACTCCACAGGTGAAGCACTCAGATCAGCCAGGTTCCCTGACCGCTGCACCACTCGGATGTCGTGGCCACCGATCCGGCCGGCGACCCCCAGGTCGATCTCTCCAGCCCGGGGCGGACGCGCGGTGGCGTGTACCCCGGCCCACCGTTGCCACGCTTCTGCGGCCTCGGTGCGCTTCTCCACGGTGACTCCGTCGATGGTCATGCGGAACCTTTCCCCGCCCAACTCATCGGTGGTGCGCTGGGCGGCCGCACGCAGCACCGGCAGCTCGCGCTCTAGTGCCTCCGCGCGCGACAGAGCCGCGTCTTTACGAAACACCAACGAGGACTGATTGCGGTGCCAGGCCCGGTTCAGCCGCTCCAGCCGCGCGAGCTCCTGGTCGGCTTTCGACTTCTCCAGGATCAGCGGATTGCCACTGGAAATGGCCTTGACCTCCGCGAAGGACAACGTGTTGTCCCCGACGTCCTCGATCTCACGCACGTCCAACCGGCCGCGCATGATTTGGTCGATGAACTTCGACTTCCGCTCCAGCGTCTGCCACATGAATGTGTCGAACGAACCCTTCGTGACCACCTGCGAGATAGCGACCTCCGGGTTCTGGTTACCCTGCCGGATGATGCGCCCGTGCCGCTGCGCGATGTCCGCCGGACGCCACGGAGCGTCCAGGTCGACCAGGTGCACCGCCCTCGCCTGGATGTTGGTGCCAACCCCCATCCTCTGGGTCGAGCCCATCAGCACGGCGATGTCTCCCGAGCGGGCAGCGGAGAACAGCCGGCCCTTCTCGGCATCGTTCTTGGCCTCGTGCATGAACCGGATCTTCTCCGCTGGAATGCCCCGGGCGACCAGCTGATCCTTGAGCTCGTCGTAGACGTTCCACTTCTCCGTCGATGGGGTGCTCTGGTCGCAGAACACGATCTGCAATGCACCCCGGGTCGGGTGCTCCTCGCCGCTGGCCGGATCCAGGAACACGTCGTCCTGGTGCTCCTCGTGCACCCGGGCAATGAGGTCCGCTGTCACACTGACCTTGTTCTCCGCCACGACCGATCCCAGCTCGGGATCCACCAGGCGCATGTCCAGGGCGGCCTTGCGCCCATCGGAGCTGACCTTGAGCATGTTGTCCTCGGTCCGGTCCACCAGCCGCGCCTGGATCGCCTCAGCGCGCCGACCAATGTCCTCGATGTAGTCCTGTAGCTCCGTCGAGGCTTCCACCGGGACCATGCGCGGCAGCCGTTTTCCGTCCTCGCGCTCCACCAAATCCGGGGTGGGCAGCTGCAGGTCCTCGGCGGTCTTCACGTCGGCGAAGGTGTGGAACATCTTCAGCAGCTCGGGCACGTTCTGGAACTTCGCGAAGCGCTCCTTCAGCTTGAAGTGGTCCCCGCCGGCCACCGACAGCTCCATCTCGGTCACCACCTGACCGAAGGTCGCCGCCCAGGTGTCGAAGTCGTGGATTCCGGCTCTTTCCAACCGCTCCGGGCCCAGGTAGCACTGCATCACATACATCTCGGTGACCGAGTTGGCGATCGGTGTCGCGGTCGCACCGGTCATCACGCGGTCTCCGTGCTTGGCCCGCAAGTACTCGACCTTCATGTGAAGGTCAGTGGCTCTGCCGGACCCCGGATCAATGGCCGCGTCCTGGATGTTCGACGGCGTGGAGAGGTTCTTGAAGTCGTGGAGCTCGTCCACCACGAGGTAGTCGATGCCGGTCTGCTCGAAGGTGATCCCCGGATCGGTGACCCGATCCATCTTCTCCTTCAGCTTCTCTTCTTTCGCCTGCAACCGGGCTTCCATGCGCTTGATCGACATAGTGTCCGCCCCGCTGGCGGCCGCCCGTTCATTGGCGGCTTCCAGCTCGGCTCGCTGACGTCCGATTTCTGAGAGGTTGTAGGCGCTTTTCGACTCAGGGGACAGTTCGATGCGCTCGAACGCGGTGCGCGTCATGATGATCCCGTCCCAGTCACTAGCTGCTGCGCGGGCAACGAACACCCGCCGCCTCTCGCCCTTCAGATCAGCCGAGGAGGCGGCAAGGATCTGCGCCTGGGGGTAAAGCTGCAGCCACTCCCGGGTGAACTGCTCGAGCATGTGGTTGGGCACCACCACGACCGGTTTACGGGCCATCCCCAACCGGCGCAGTTCCATCGCACCCATCACCATCTCGGCGGTTTTGCCCGCCCCCACCTCGTGGAAGAGCCCCACCGAGGGCTCCGAGAGCATCCGCGCCACCGCCGCCCGCTGGTGGCCGCGCGGGGTGAAGTCCTTGACCAGCCCAGGGAAGCTCAGCCTCTCCCCCTCCACGGAGTAGTCGCGCAGCACGATGGAGTTGAACCGCCGGTTGTACTCATCCACCAGCCCGGCCGCCCGCGCCGGGTCCTCCCACACCCACTCGCCGAACCGCTCCTGCATCAGTGCCGCCTTCTCCTGGGCGGCCGTGGTCTCGGTGGCATTGACGACCCGGCGATTGCCTTCGGGGTCGGTAGGGTCCGGGTCCGTGACCTGTACCCGGCGCTGCTCGGCCAGATTCTTGAAGATGTCCCCGGCGGCCATCCGGTCGGTGCCCCAGTCGTTGCGGGCAGCGAAGACATGACGGCTGGCTTTCACGTCCCAGTTCGCGCCACTGATCCGGTCCACCCGGGCGGAGGGGTCCTTGATGATGTGGCGTAGGAACTGCTCATGGATCTGGGGTGACACCCACACCGCCCCGATCCGGGCCTCGATCTCATCGGCTCCCAGCGGGGCCGGCAGCACTGCTTCCAGCGCCTCAACGTTGGCCTGGAACCGCTCATCGGCGGCTGAGGCGGCGCGGGCCGTGTCCAGCTTCTCGCGCACATCCCCGGACAGGTACTCCGCCCGGGTCTCATAGACCCCGTCCTCCCCGGGCACCTCATAGACCAGTCCTCCCAGGGACTCTCGCGCCCCGGCCTCATCGGTGCCCAGCAGGCGGGCGACATGGGCCAGGTCCACGGTGCCCAGCGTGTCCAGGGTGACGGCCAGGGCCTCATCAGCGGTGTCCACCCCGAGCACGGGCTTACGCGGCTGCACCTGCCGCTGCGACAGCAGACCAGCCGGAGCCGCAGTGCCGGTGCCCTCATCGAAGTGCTCCAGGGCCAGCACGAGCGGCCCGAACGGATCATCCCTCAACAGAGCCACCGCCGGTGGGGTGATGCGGGCCAGGATCTCCTCACCGGCCTCATTGGTGCGTCCGGTGCGGCGTTCGGTGAACCGGTTGATCGGCCCGTAGCGATCCACATAGGCCCGGTAGCTGGCCGCCAGTTGAGCCCTCAAAGCGTCCAGCTCAGGGGTGTCATCGACGTTGGCGGCCTCCAAGGTCAGCACGGCACGGGCTTCATCCCGCAGGCCCAGCAATGCCCGCAGCTCCCCGTGCCGGGTACGTGCCACCTTCAGCGGCGCGTGCACCTTCTCGATCGTGACCTGAGTGAAGCCTTCCGCACCGCGATCGGTGATGTGCCCGATCTGCTCCTGCTCCCCCGCCGGGATCAAGGCAGCGACCTCGAGCTCCTGCTCGCCACTACGCTCGGCCATCCCGCGTCCAGCCGCCACGGCCTGCTCGGTGATCTCCGCCAGCTGCTCACGCAGTCGGAGCCCGGTGGCCGTCAGGTCCTCCGCGCGCACGGTCAAGGTGGCGGAGCCGTACATCCCGTTGCCGATCATCGGCTCACCGAGCACACGTTCGGGGTGGGCGAGGAAGTAGGCGTTCATCCGTCCCTGCGCCCCATTCAGTTCGACCGGGGCGGTCTCCACCCACCCCTGATCCAACGGAACTTCGCCGGGCAGACGGCGGCGGAAGATCAGCACATCGGTCAGCGCGTCCGTGCCGGCGGCACGCCGGTGGGCGCCGGTGGGCAGTCGCACCGCGCCGAGCAGGTCGGCGGTCTGAGCCATCTCCCGGCGCGCTGCGGGGTTCTGCGCATCCAGGGTGAACGCGCTGGAGAGCACCCCGACCACCCCACCGGGGCGGGTCAGGGCCAAGGACTTGAGGATGAAGTGGTTGTGCATCGAGTGCCCGGCCGCGTTGTGCCGCGGGTCGTGCAGCGTGTTCCGGGAGAAGGGGACGTTGCCCACCGCCGCGTCGAAGACCCCTCCGGCCATCCGGGTGTCCGCGAATGACTCCGTCCGGATGGTGGCCTCCGGGTAGATGGCCTGGGAGATCGCCGCAGTCACCGGGTCCAGCTCCACCCCGGTCATCTGCGCCCAGTCCGGGGCCAGGCCGATGAAGGTGCCGGCACCGGAGCCGGGCTCCAGCACCCGCCCGCCCTGGAAACCCAGCCGCTCCAGGGCGTCCCAGACCTCGGTGGCGATCGCCGGGTCGGTGTAGTGGGCGTTGATGACCGTCCGGCGCGCGGCCGCGTACTCGGTCTCATCCAGCAGCTCGCGCAGCTCCGCTCGGTCGGCCTCGTACTCGGTGCGGGACTCGTCGAAGATCTCCGCGACCCCGGTCGCGCCCCAGGACCCCCACCGGGCCAGCGTGGTGCGCTCAGCATAGGTGGCCGTCCGATTTTCGGCCCGGATGGTGCGCAGCACGCGCAGCGCGGCGAGGTTGGCCCGGAAGCGTACCTGGGCCCCAGAGGGGGCCAGATCGTCCTGGGCGCGGGGGACGAAACGCCCCGAACCCTCAGACTCAGCCGGGATTACGCCTGTTCGGCGTCCTTCCGAGCCACCTCGTCCCAGTACTGGCGGTCCTCCCGGTTCAGCTGCTCCACGACCCGCAGCATCTGAGCCACCCCGGACTCCTCCTCGTCCTCCTCCTCCGGCTCCTGCTGCA
>NZ_BAAGPL010000034.1:0-1028 GCF_054784195.1 Kocuria himachalensis | reverse complement strand
CTGGGACGTGGCCAAAGGCCAGCAGCTCAAACGCGGTGACGTCATCGGCACCGAGGGCAACCGCGGACGCTTCGGCATGGCCACGCACCTGCACTTCGAAATCTACAAACCCAACGCCCCGGAGATGGTCTTCCCCTACCAAGGGCACAACCTCGACCCCGAGCCCATCCTCAAACAGAAAGGAGCATGGCCGAAATGACCCGACACCGCCTGATCACCGCTCTCACCCTGTGCCTCCTACCCCTGACCGCCTGCGGGACCGATGGAGCACAACAGACCAGCGAGCAGACCACCGCTCCTGCCACGGCCACGCTCTCCCCCACCGAGCACACCCCCGGGCAAGGCACCTTTCCCGACCCGGACACCGTGGACCGGGCCGACGTGGAGGCCACCGCCGAAACCGCCGCGCTGATGCTGCACTCCTGGGACACCGCCACCGACCGCACCCAAACCGCCGCCGCCATCCGTACCAAACCGTTGATGTCAGAGGATTGGGCCGCCAATCAGGTCGAGCCTGAACGCAACGGCAACCAGGCCGCCTGGCTCGAACCAGCCGAACACCAGGCCTACAGCGCACCCAGCCTCGTGCCGGCTGTCAGTGACGTCTCCCGAGACGTCGCCGCGGACAAAGCCATCCGCGCCTACGACCTCACTTGGCGATGGATCAGCCGCGACGGTCAAGAAATCGAGGCCACCGGCCAACGCCAGGTCGTCATCTACCTCGAGAAGCAGAACGGGCATTGGGACGTCGTTGGCCACCAGACCCATGACATGGGCACCAGCAAGTAAACCCGACACGGACACCCGATGCTGTTCAATGTCATGTACATGTGGCAGGCTGAACCCATGAAGGAATACGAGCCCCCCAAGATGATCGGGCGCAGAGTCCCGTTCAGCATGCGGGTGCTTCCTGAACAGCACCGCCGCGCTTTCGAGAAGGCGGCCGCTCTCGGCCTGTCCCAGGCTGATTACATCGGTGCGCTGATCGACCGTGACTACGGATTACCGAACGCGATA
Source organism: Kocuria himachalensis (assembly GCF_054784195.1). Taxonomy (NCBI): domain Bacteria; kingdom Bacillati; phylum Actinomycetota; class Actinomycetes; order Micrococcales; family Micrococcaceae; genus Kocuria; species Kocuria himachalensis. Next base: position 11 of record NZ_BAAGPL010000034.1, on the reverse strand, counting down.
GACGACCGGCA
>NZ_BAAGPL010000033.1:0-1040 GCF_054784195.1 Kocuria himachalensis | reverse complement strand
CAAGAAGTTCATCGAGGCCGAGGGCTACGCCACCGGCGCCTGGCGGGGCTCCGTCAACGAGGGAGCCCCGGTCGGCACGCCCGGTGTGGAGCACGCCGCGGCCTCCCGCGGTGACGACGGCAAGGCCGGGGTGTCGGGCAAGGTGGTCGCCGCGGGTGTGGCCGCGGCCGGGGTGGCCGCCGCTGGGGTGGCCGCCGCGGCGGCGGCCAAGAACAAGGATGCCGAGGAGGACACTGGCGCGGACATCGAGTCGGGCACGTTCGAGGAGGGCACCCCGGTCGAGGCCCCGCTCGTCGAGGAGGAGGCGGTGAGTGAGGAGTTCACGACCCTGGTCCCGACTGCCGGGACTGAGGACACCGCCACACCGGTGACGCCCACGGAGGCTCCCACCGCCTATGACGCGGTCGGCCCAGCACCGGGGGAGGATCCGGATGCCCAGGGTGAGGTGCCGCCGGCCGGCGGTGGCCGTCTGCCGGGCGGGGGTGTCTAGAACCGTCCGTGTCCCTTGGACAAGCTCCCCACACCGGCTACCGTCCCAGGGGACCCGGGGCGAGTAGGGCAGTGACGGGCACGGGCGTCGCCGAGGACTTCGGCCCGACAACGGGCAGAGGACCTCGGCGGTGGCCGTGCGCGTGGTGCTCACTCCGGGTTGTCAACTCGCACCGGGCTGTCCTCTTCTTCCTCCAGGTCGGGCCGGCCCCCGCTCTGTGCTGCGCTGTTGCCGGGGGAGGGGTCCTCGGGCGCCCGGCGGGCCAGGCGCCGGTCGACGGCGTCGTTGAAGCTGCGGGCGGCCCCGGCCCCGGCCAGCCCGCCCTGGGCTTCGCCGGCGGCGTCATGGTCTTGTGTGGTCTCCTCGCCTGTGTCGTTGTGGGCGGGGTCCGTGGGGTCGGGGGCATCCGGTGCGCAGCTCATCAGGTTCTCTTCTCATGGGGGCCGGTGTGCTCAGGAAGTCGTGGCGGGTCAAGAGTTCCTCGAAGGTGCCCGCCTGGAGGACTTCGATGATGCCGGCTCCTGAACCCCTTCCGGCATTCCCGGACGGG
>NZ_BAAGPL010000032.1:0-23611 GCF_054784195.1 Kocuria himachalensis | reverse complement strand
GCTCCGGCCGGTGCGGCGGGCGCCGCGTCGGGCAGCGCCGGTGCCTCGGGCGCCGCAGGCGCCACGTCGACGACGACCGGCGCCGGGGCCTCGGCCGGTGCGGGCGGGGCCACCTCGACGACCGGCACGTCCGCGGGTGCGGCGGCCGGGACGTCCGCGGGTGCGGCGGCGGGCAGGTCGGGCGCCACCACGTCGGCGACGACCGGTGCGGGCTCGGGGACCGGGGCCACCGCCGGTGCGGGCGGAACGGCCTCGGCGACCAGGATTTCGGCGGCCGGCAGCTCCACCGCGGCACCGGCCCCCTCGGCGGATGCGGCCGCGCCCGGCGGGGCGTCGACCGGCGGGGCGTCGCCCGGTGCGGCGACGGCCGCCGGGGCGCCCAGGAACAGGCCCCCCACCAGCACGCTCGCCGAGGCACCGGCAACAGCCAGTCTTCTCGTGGTTGTCATGTCGATGTGTCTCCTGTATCCCGTAGTCGGCCCGGGCCCACCCCAGGACCGTCAGCGCCGCACGGCCCCCCGGGACCGTTCCCGCGCCCCCGCGCGGACGCACCCCCGTCGCGTCGTGCCGCTCGTCGTTCGGCCGGGACGGACCGTGCGCCCGTCCCACGGAGCCGGAACCCCCCTGCCGAAGAACAGCTGTGCCGTTAACTATCGTCCACATTCCGGCATTAGCAAGGGTGAACTGCTACGTGACGGGAGGAGTCGGAGGCCCGCGCCGGGGGCCCGTGCCGGGGTGGCGGACTCCACCGGGCCTCGTGACCGGCCGTCCCGGGGCGTCGTCGCCGGACGTGCCCGCCCGTGCGGTCGCGGGACAGCACTAGTGGGGACACGGAACGGGTCGCCGCCACCATTCACTTGTGCACATGATGAGTGCGGGACCTGGTCCCGCAGCGGCCGTCCGGGGGGACGGGCGCTCCGACAGGGGGAATCCGATGACGTCCGCGGTGCTCGAGGCCGAGAACCTGGTCAAGATCTACGGCCGGGGGGACACCCGCTTCGCCGCGCTGCGGGGCGTGGACCTGCGGATCCGGCACGGGGAGTCCGTGGCCGTCGTCGGGAAGTCCGGTTCCGGCAAGTCGACCCTGATGCACCTGCTCGCGCTGCTCGACGCGCCGACCCACGGCTCGGTGTCCCTCGACGGCCGGCCGGCGACGTCGATGACGGCCCGTGAGCTCAACGAGACGCGCAACGCCGCGTTCGGCTTCGTGTTCCAGCAGTTCTACCTGACCCCGGACCAGACGGTCCTGGAGAACGTGGCCCTGCCGCTGCGGATCGCCGGGGTCCGTCCCGGGGTGCGCCGGCGCCGCGCCCTGGACGTGCTGGAGCGCCTGGACGTGGCGGAGAAGGCCTCCAGCCGCGCCGTCGACCTGTCGGGCGGGCAGAAGCAGCGGGTCGCGATCGCCCGCGCCCTGGTCAACGACCCCTCCGTCATCTTCGCCGACGAGCCCACGGGCAACCTCGACTCGGCCACCGGCGCGGTGGTCCAGGGCCTCCTGTTCGACCTCCACCGGGAGCGCGGCATCACCCTGGTCGTGGTCACCCACGACGAGGACCTCGCCCGGCGCTGCGGCCGCCAGGTGCACCTGCACGACGGTCTCGTCGTCGATGCTCCCGCGCCCGCCACCGTCCCCGCACCCGCCACCGTCGCCGGGGCGGGCGCCGACGGGGCGGGCGCCGAGGTCGTCGTCGGAGCGGTCGGGGGTGCCCGGTGAGGTGGCCCGATCTGCTCGGCTCCGCGGTCGCCAACACCCGGCGCGCCAGGATCCGCACAGCGCTGACCGTGCTGGCCGTCTTCATCGGGGCGTTCGCCCTGACCCTCACCTCCGGCATGGGCACCGGGGTGAACCGGTACATCGACGACACCGTGGCGGCGTTCGGCGACGCCGACGCGCTCTACGTCCAGAAGTCGCAGCCCCTCATCGAGCTGTCCTCGACCTCGGGCCCCCGGGAGTACGACCCGGACACCACCCGGATCCGGACGGGGTTCGGCGTGTCCTTCGAGGGGCTGACCAGGGAGGACATCGAGGTCATCGAGGACATCGAGGGGGTGCGCTCGGTCAAGCCGATGTACTCCGTGGCCCCCACGTACCTGGAGGCCGCCGACGGCAGCCGGTTCCAGCTCTCCCCGGGGATCCCCGTCGACGCCGTGGGCCTGCAGATGGTGGCCGGCGGAGCCCCGGCCGCCGGGCGGGACGAGATCGCGGTCCCCGACAGCTGGGTCGCCGACCTGGGCTTCTCCTCCGCGCGGGAGGCCGTGGGAGGCCGCGTCGACGTGGTCATGACCAACATGGCGGAGCAGGACCGGGCGTTCCCGGCCACGATCTCCGGCGTGACGCAGGCCAGCCTCGTCGGGACCTCCCTGAACCCCATCCCGTCGGACTCCTTCAACGAGCGGCTCTACGACTACCAGGTCAGCGGCGCCCCGGAGGAGGTCCCGGAGAGCTTCGCGATGGCCACGGTCACGGTCGAGGACATGGACCGGGCCCCCGGGATCCAGGCGCGGCTGGAGGACCACGACATGCTCGGGCTCACCGTGGAGGACCAGCTCGGCATGTTCCGCGCCGTCATCAACGCCATCGTGTGGATCCTCAACGCCTGCGCCGTCATCGCGCTCGTGGCCGCCGGGCTCGGCATCGTCAACACCCTGCTGATGTCGGTCCAGGAGCGGACCCGCGAGATCGGCCTGATGAAGGCCATGGGCATGAGCGGGGGCAGGGTCTTCGGCCTGTTCTCCCTCGAGGCCGTCTTCATCGGGTTCCTCGGGGCGGTCGTCGGCGCGGTCACGGGCGTCGTCGGCGGTTCGGCCCTGAGCGGCGCGCTGGCCGACGGGTTCCTGTCCGGGCTGCCGGGGCTGTCGCTGTTCGCGTTCGAGTCGTGGCGGGTGGCGCTGATCGTGCTCTCCGTCATGGGGATCGCGTTCCTGGCCGGGACGATCCCCGCCGTCCGCGCCGCGCGGAAGGATCCGATCGCGTCCCTGCGCCACGAGTGACCGGGCCGGCCCCGGCCGGGCGTGGGACCGGGGGCGTCAGCCCTCGCACTCGATGCAGTAGCGGGCGCCGTCCTTCTCGCGGGCGAGCTGGCTGCGGTGGCGGACCAGGAAGCAGGACATGCAGGTGAACTCGTCGTCCTGCTCGGGCACCACCTGGATGAGCAGCTCCTCCTGGGACAGGTCGGCCCCGGGCAGGTCGATGCCCTCCGCCGTGTCCGAGTCGTCGATGTCGATCGCCGGGCTCTGCGAGGTGGCGCTGCGCTGCGCCTGGATCACCTCGAGGGACTCGTTGGCGGGCTCGTCCTCGGGCTTGACGCGGGGCTCGTCGTAATCGGTTGCCACGGATGTGCCTCCTTCTGGGCATGGTGCGTTCTGGGCGTGGTGCGGTCGCGTGCGTGTCCACGCCACAACCCGGCGGCGCATGGGCCTATTCCCGTGCTCCCGGGACGTCCCGGAGGAGGGCCCGGCGGCCCCCGCCCCGGCGCCGGGTCACAGACCCTCCAGGGTGTCCTGGAGGTCCAGGCACTGGCGGTCCGCGGGGATCTGCTCCACCGCGGAGCCCAGCTCCACGAGCAGGGTGGAGGACGCCACGGCGGTGCTGTCGAAGACCACCTCGACCGCCGGGTCCCGGCCGTAGGTCGTGGCGGTCCACGTGCTCCCGTCCTCGTCCTGGCGGATCAGCCAGTCGACGTCGTTGACGGAGGAGCAGGCGTCCGTGGTGGGCCCGGGCGGTGTCACGCCGCACCGCACGACCGCCGCCGTGGGCTCGCCGTAGGCCGCGGTGGCCTGGCTCGTGGTCTCGCGCCGGTCGTGCTCGCCGACGGTCTCCGGCATGGCCAGCATCGCGGGGGCGCACCCCGGGTCGGCGGCGTTCTCGGCGGGGTCCACCGTGACGGCGGGGGAGCACCCCGCCAGGACCGCCACCAGGGCTCCCGCCCCCAGCACGGCACGGGCGGATCGGGACAGGGAGGGGGAGGGCATGCCCCCAGCGTAATCCTCGGGCCGCCCCGTTCCCGCGTCCGGGGCCGTCGTTAGGATGAGCGCCATGACCCGACCCCCAGCGGAGCTGTCCCCCGTGCCCGACGCCCCGCCCGGACCGGGACCCACCGTCGGGGAGCTCTCCGAGGCCGAGCTGCTCGAGCGCGTGCTCCCGCTGCTCCTGCGTCCCGCCGCCTCGCGTCCCGGAGCGGACCACGTGCTGCTCGGCCCCGGCGACGACTGCGCCGTGGTCGCGGCCCGGGACGGGCGGTACGTGATCACCACGGACACCCAGGTGCAGGACCAGGACTTCCGGCTCGTCTGGGCCGGCGGTGCGGTCACCACCGGATACGACACCGGGGTGAAGTGCGCGGCGCAGAACCTCGCCGACGTCGCCGCGATGGGCGCCGTCCCGTCGGCCGTCGTCGTCTCGCTCACCCTGCCCCCGGGGACGCCCGTGTCCTGGCCGGAGGACTTCGCCCGCGGCCTCGTGGCCGGGTTCGGGGCCATGGGCGCGGACCGCTGCGCCGTGGTCGGAGGGGACCTGGGCGCCGGCCGGGAGCTGTCGGTGACGGCCACGGTGACGGGCGACCTCGAGGGCCGGGACCCGGTGCGCCGGTGCGGGGCGGGGGCGGGCGGCACGGTGGCGCTCGCCGGGACCACCGGACGGGCGGCCGCGGGCGTGGCGCTGCTCGAGGACCGCCGCTACCGGGCCGGCCGGGACGAGCTCCTGGACGGGCTCGCCGCCGCGCAGCTGCGGCCGTGCGCCCCCGTGCCCGCCGGTCCCGCGGCCGCCCGCGCCGGGGCCACCGCCATGATCGACCTCTCCGACGGTCTGCTCCGCGACGCCGGGAGGGTCGCGGCCGCCAGCGGCGTCGTCGTCGACCTCGACGGCGCCGTCGTGGCCGACCTCGCCGAGCCCCTGCGCCCGGCCGCCCGGCTGCTCGGGGCGGACCCCCGCGACTGGGTGCTGACCGGTGGCGAGGACCACGGGCTGCTCGCCGTCTTCCCCCGGGGAGTGCCGCTGCCCGGCATGTTCCGTGCGATAGGCTCGTGTGCGCCCGCGCCCCCCGCGCACGACGACACCCTCCCCCGGGTGCTGCTCGACGGACGAGCGCCGCACCTCGCTCTGGGGCACCCGGTCGGCGAAGGATGGGATCACTTTGAACCATAGGATCGGATCGAACGCGGCCGTCATGCGGCGGTGGCTCGACCTGGCCCACCGTGATCTCGTGCGCCACAGCCCCGTCCTGAACGCCCTCAACGTCTTCCCGGTCGCGGACGCCGACACCGGGACCAACCTCTCGACCACCGTGCGCGCCGCGGCCGAGGCGGCGGCCGTGCTCGAGACCGGTGACGTCGGGGAGCTGCTCTCCCTCGCCGGCCAGGCCGCCCTCGAGGAGGCCCGCGGCAACTCGGGCACCCTGTTCTCCGTCTTCCTCACGGCCGTGGGCCGCTCCCTCGAGGGGAGCACGAGGATGACCGCCGAGTCCGTGCGGCTGGCCCTGCACGCCGGTCACGTGCGCGCCTGGAGCGTCCTGACGGACCCCGTGGACGGGACCATGCTCTCCGTCCTGGAGGCGGCCGCCGCCGTCCCCGTGCCGCAGGGCGTGGAGGTCGGGTCCAACCAGCAGCTCAAGGAGTTCCTGGCCGGCGTCAGCACCGCCGCCCGCGCCGCGGTCCTCGTCACCCCGGACCAGCTCGAGATCCTGCGCGAGACCGGCACGGTCGACGCCGGCGCCCTGGGCATGCTCGTGGTCTTCGACGCGCTGGCCCGCACCGTGGGCGGCGACGACGCCGGCGACGAGAACGCCCTCGACGCGCTGATCGACGCCGCCGCGGCCCGGGCCGCCGGCACCGGGGACGCCCCGCACGCCGTGCACGGCGGCGTCGAGGTGATGTGCACCGTGGAGCTGACCCCGCTCGACGCCGCGGAGCTGCGCCACGAGCTCAGCGAAGTGGGCACCAGCGTGATCATGAGCGCGGTGACCGAGACCGGGGACGGCTACCGGTGGCGCGTGCACGTCCACGTGCCGCGGCCCGAGGACGCCCTCACGGTGATCGGCGCCCGCGGCAAGGCGGTCAACGTCACGGTGACCTCCCTCTCGGAGGCGGACGGATGAGGCGTCCCTGAGATGACCCGATCCCACGGCGGCGGGGCGTTCCCCGACCCGGCCTCCGAGCTCGACCAGCCGCTGGCCCGTCTGCTGGGCCGCACCACGGCCGACCAGCTGGCCCGGCAGCTCTCGGTGTCCACGATCGGGCAGCTGCTCGACCACTTCCCCCGCCGGTACATGCCGCGGGGCGAGCTCACCCCCTTCTCGGAGCTGCGGATCGACCAGCAGGTGACCATCGTGGCCGAGGTCGTGCACGCCTCCACCCGGCAGATGCGCTCCCGCCGCGGGTCCATCACGGACGTGGTGATCACCGACCGTGCCTCCTCCGACCCGCTGCGGCTCTTCGCGGACGACGACCCCGGCCCGGGCCGGACGATGCGGCTGAGCTTCTTCAATGCCTGGACCGCCGCCCGGGACCTGCCCCCGGGCACGCACGCCCTGTTCTCCGGGAAGGTCGGGCTGTACAACGGCGCCGTGACCATGACGAACCCGCACTACGCGATCCTCGACCCGGACGCCCCGGAGGCGGGGGAGACCGCCGAGGAGCGCGCGGGCCGGCCCATCCCCATCTACCCGGCCACGGCCAAGCTGACCACGGACAAGATCGCCCGGGCCGTGCACTCGCTGCTGCCCGTCGTGGACTTCGGGGCGGTCCCAGACCCGCTGCCGGACGGGATCCGGGAGCGGGAGGGGCTCATGGGGCTCGAGGAGGCGTACTGGCAGGTCCACCGCCCCCGGGACACTCGCGCCCACGGGGAGGCGCGCCGCCGGTTCCGCTACCAGGAGGCGTTCCTGCTCCAGTGCGCCCTGGCCCGCCGCCGCGCCGAGCTCGCCGCGCACCCCACCACGGCCCGGCCGGGCATCCCCGACGGGATGCTCGCCCGGTTCGACGCCGGGCTGCCGTTCGAGCTCACGGCCGGTCAGCGGAGCGTGGGGGAGGAGCTCGCCGCCGAGCTCGCCGGCACCCGTCCCATGAACCGGCTGCTCCAGGGCGACGTCGGCTCGGGCAAGACGCTCGTGGCCCTGCGCGCGATGCTGCAGGTCGTGGACTCCGGCGCCCAGGCCGCGCTGCTGGCCCCCACCGAGGTGCTCGCCGCCCAGCACCACGGCTCCGTGGTCCGCTCCCTGGGCCCGCTCGCGCAGGCCGGCCTGCTCGGCGGGGACCCGGACGGCACGCAGGTGGTGCTGCTCACCGGGTCGATGGGCGCCGCGGCGCGCAAGCGGGCCCTGCTGCGGATCGCGTCGGGGGAGGCTGGGATCGTCATCGGCACCCACGCCCTGCTCTCGGAGGTCGTCCAGTTCGCCGACCTCGGACTGGTGGTGGTGGACGAGCAGCACCGCTTCGGCGTCGAGCAGCGCGACCGGCTGCGGGACAAGGCCGGGCGGCCCCCGCACCTGCTGGTGATGACCGCCACCCCCATCCCGCGCACCGTGGCGATGACCGTCTTCGGGGACCTGGACGTCTCCGTCCTCGACGAGCTGCCGGCGGGCCGGCAGCCGATCGCCACCCACACCGTGGGGCTCGTGGAGCACCCGGGCTGGGAGCGGCGCCTGTGGCGGCGCGCCCGGGAGGAGATCGACGCGGGCCGACAGGTCTACGTCGTGGCCCCCAAGATCGGCGACGACGACGAGCCCCCGCCCCACGCCTCCCTCGCGGAGTCGGCCCTCGCCGCGGCCTCCGAGGACGAGGAGTCCGAGGCGTCGATGGCGTCGGTCACTTGGCTCGCGGAGCTCGTGGCCGCCGAGCCGGTCCTGGCGGGCGTGCGCGCCGAGGTGCTGCACGGCCGGCTCGACACGGACCTCAAGTCCCGCCTCATGGAGGAGTTCGCGGCGGGGGACGTGCAGCTGCTCGTGTGCACCACCGTGGTCGAGGTCGGCGTGGACGTGCCCAACGCCACGCTGATGATCATCGTCGACGCCGACCGGTTCGGCATCTCCCAGCTGCACCAGTTGCGCGGCCGCATCGGGCGCGGCGGGCACGCCGGGACGTGCCTGCTCGTCACCCGGCGCCCCGCGGAGCACCCGTCGCGGCAGCGGATCGAGGTGGTGGCCGCCTCCACGGACGGCTTCGAGCTGGCCCGGGCGGACCTCGAGCTGCGCCGCGAGGGCGACATCCTCGGCGCGGCCCAGTCCGGGGGCCGCTCCACCCTGCGCCTGCTGCGGGCCCTCGACGACGCCGAGCTCATCGAGCGCGCCCGCCGGGACGCCGTGACGATCCTGGGCGAGGACCCCCAGCTGCTCGAGCACCCCGAGCTGGCCGAGGCCATCGAGCGCTACCTCGACCCGGACGCCGAGGCGTTCCTGGACCGGGGCTGAGCCCCGTGCCGCAGAGCGCCGTGCCCTCGAATCCCGTGCCCCCGCGCGCCGCCCCGCAGAGCCCTGGGCCGCGCGGACCCGTGCCGCGGGGCCCCGTGCCGCCGCGGGCGGGGCCGCCGAGCACAGCAGAGGAGCACGCATGAGCAGGATCATCGCCGGGGCCGCCGGAGGGCTGCGCCTGCAGTCCGTCCCGGGCCGGGACACCCGGCCCACGACCGACCGGGTCAAGGAGTCGCTCTTCGCGCGGCTCGAGGCGTGGGGCATGCTCCGGGACGCCCGGGTCCTCGACCTGTTCGCGGGCTCCGGGGCCCTCGGCTGCGAGGCCGCGAGCCGCGGCGCGGCCGCCGTGACCCTCGTGGAGCGGCACGCGGGCGCGGCCCGGGTCTGCCGCGCCAACGCCGGGACGGTCCACCGGGCCCTCGGGCGCGACGACGTCGTCACGGTCCGGCACGGGGCGGTCGGCGCCTACCTGGCCGATCCCGCCGAGGGGCCGTGGGACCTGGTGCTGGCCGACCCGCCCTACCCCCTCCCGGAGGCGGAGCTCGCCACGGTCCTCGCCCCGCTGGTGGGCCGGCTGCGGGAGGGCGGGGTGCTCGTGGTCGAGCGCTCCTCGCGGTCCCCGGAGCCCGACTGGCCGGCCGGCCTGCGCCGCTTCGAGCAGAAGCGGCACGGGGAGACCACCATGTGGTTCGCCGAGACGGACGTCACATCCCCCTCGTCGCCCGGCGCGCCGGACTGACACCTGCGCCCTTGCGCGCACCCGCTTTGACAAGATTCGACAGGCAGCATCGAGCCCGGGCCACCGCCCGGGAGGAACGGAGGACGTCCATGAGGATCACGGTTCTGGGAACGGGCTACCTGGGGGCCACGCACGCCGCGTCGATGGCGGAGATGGGCTTCGAGGTGCTGGGGCTGGACGTGGACCCGGAGAAGGTCGACGCCCTGTCCCGCGGTGAGCTGCCCTTCCACGAGCCGGGCCTGGGCGAGCTGCTGCGCAAGCACGTGGGCACCGGCCGGCTGCGCTTCACCACGAGCTACGAGGAGGCCGGCGCCTTCGGCGACGTCCACTTCGTCGGGGTCGGGACCCCGCAGCGGGCCGGGTCCTTCGCGGCCGACATGCGCTACGTCGACGCCGCCGTCGGCTCGATCGCCGCGGCCGCCACGAAGGACTGCGTGATCGCGGGCAAGTCCACAGTTCCCGTGGGCTCCGCCCGCCGCCTGGCCGATCTGGCGCGCGCCTCCGCCCGGCCCGGGGTGGACGTGTCCCTGGTGTGGAACCCCGAGTTCCTGCGCGAGGGCTACGCCGTGGAGGACACCCTGACCCCGGACCGGATGGTCCTGGGCTCCGAGGATCCGGCCGCCGAGGCCGTGATGCGCCGGGTCTACGCCCGGCAGCTGGAGGCCGGCGTCCCGCTGATCGTCACCGACTACGAGACCGCCGAGCTCGTCAAGGTCGCGGCCAACGCCTTCCTGGCCACCAAGATCTCCTTCATCAACGCCCTGTCCGAGCTGACCGAGACGGTCGGCGGGGACATCCGTACCCTGGCCGACGCGATCGGACTCGACGAGCGGATCGGGCGCAAGTTCCTCAACGCCGGCGTGGGCTTCGGCGGCGGCTGCCTGCCGAAGGACATCCGCGCCCTCCGGGCCCGGGCCGCCGAGCTCGGGGTGGAGCAGTCGGTGCGCTTCCTCGCCGAGGTCGACGACATCAACGTCCGCCGCCGGGGCCACACGGTCGAGACGGTCACCCAGATGCTGGGCGGCTCCGTGGTGGGCCGGCAGGTGGCCGTGCTCGGGGCGGCCTTCAAACCGGACTCCGACGACGTGCGCGACTCCCCGGCCCTGGACATCGCCGCCCGGCTGCACTCGATCGGCGCCGAGGTGGCCGTCTACGACCCCAAGGCCAACGCCAACGCCGCCAAGCGCTATCCCCGCCTGGACTACGTGGACTCCCTCGAGGCCGCCGTCACCGGGGCCGAGGTCGTGGTGCTGCTGACCGAGTGGCCCGAGTTCAAGGCGATGACCCCGGAGCAGCTGGACCCGCTGGTGGCCGTCCCGCAGATCCTCGACGGCCGCAACGTGCTCGACCCCGACCGCTGGACCGCCGCCGGCTTCTGCTACCGGGCGCTGGGCCGCCGGGCGGCCTCGGTCTGAGCCCCGTCCGGTGGAACGCACCGGGGGCCTTGCGGGCCGGTGCCCGGCCGCCGCTGCCGTGGCGGCGGCGGCCGGGCACGTGACGGGCGGGAGACTCAGTCCCCGTACTTCTCGAAGATGAGGTCGTCCGTGTTTTTGTCCAGCTGCATCGAGCTGCTGTGCTGGATGAGCCGGGCCACCGTGCTCGCCTCGTCCTCCGGCACGACGAGCAGGTACTCCTCCACGCCGTCGTCGAGCGTCAGCTCGAACGTGTAGGACCCGGCGCTCCCCTCACCCTGCGTGCTGCGGATCACGTCGACGCTGGTGACGCGCCGGATGTTCTTGCCCTGTCCTGCTGGCATGGTTCCCCCTTCGGAAACATCCCTCCGGAAGGAAGCCGGCGACCGTGTGCGGGCGGAACCGGCGGGACGGACCGGCCTCCTGCTGACGGCGGTCGTCCTCCGACCGCCCGACCCGCGGTGCCCTTGCTGTCCGCGGGCGCCGCGTGTCAGCTCCACGCTAGCCATCCGTTCCCGCAGCGCCAAGGGTGCTGACCACATGTGACGGGGCTGGGGCGGGGCAGGGTCGTCGCGGCTCAGCCCGCCAGACGCTGCCCGGCCTGCTCCAGCACGTCCAGGCGCTTGCCGAACGAGAAGCGCATCCAGGACGCGTAGAGCGCCCGGTGCTCCGCGGAGGCGAGGGCCGGCACGGGCACGCCCACCACGCCGGCCCGCTCCGCCAGCACCGGGGCGAGGTGCTCCGCGTCCTCGACCCCGTACCGGTCGCACAGCCCGCGGACGTCCGCCACGACGAAGAACGTGCCCCGGGGCTCGAACGGTTCCGCGCCCGCCGCGGCCAGCCCCCGGACGAGCACGTCCCGGCGGTGCCGGAAGTCCTCCGTGAGCCGCTCGTAGAAGGCGTCCGGCAGGCCCAGCGCGGTGGCCGCCCCGAGCTGCAGCGGCGTGGCGGCGCTGTGCGTGAGATAGGCCTTCGTGGCGCGCACGGGGCCCATGAGGTGCGCCGGCCCGCTGACCCACCCGACGCGCCAGCCGGTGGCCGAGAAGGACTTGCCCACGGAGGAGACGGTGAGGGTCCGGTCGAAGGCCTCCGGCAGCGCGGCGAGCGGCCGGTGCCGGCCGGTGTGGCGCAGGTGCTCGTAGACCTCGTCGGTCACCACCACGCAGTCGTGCGCGGCGGCGAGCGCGGCCACGCGGGCCAGGACGGCGTCGTCGAACACGGTGCCGGTCGGGTTGTGCGGGTCGTTGAGGATCACCATGCGGGTGCGGGGCCCGAAGGCCGCCGCGAGGCGGTCGAGGTCGGGGGAGAAGCACGGCGGCTCGAGCGGGACCGTGACCAGGCGTGCGCCGGCGAACTCCACGACGGCGCCGTAGAGGTCGTAGTGCGGCTCGAACGTCACGACCTCGTCCCCGGGCTGCAAGAACGCGAGCAGGCTCGCGGCCAGGCCCTCCGAGGCGCCCACGGTCACGACGACGCCCGTGCCCGGGTCCAGGTCGATGCCGTAGAAGCGGTGCTGGTGCGCGGCGACGGCCTCCTGCAGCTGCGGCAGCCCCGCCACCGGGGAGTACTGGTTGCCGCCGCCGTGCAGCGCGGCCGCCGCGGCGTCGAGCATCTCCCGCGGCCCGTCGACGTCCGGGAAGCCCTGCCCCAGGTTGATGGCCCCCGTCCGGGCGGCCAGCCGCGACATCTCCTCGAAGACGGTCCCGGAGAGCTCCCCGGTGCCGGTCAGCAGACCGCCCCCGCGGGCCATGCGCTCCCACGGAGGAGCGGACAGGGACGTGGACGGGACGGCGGCGTCGGTGGCATCCATGGCCGCCAGTCTAGGGTCCCGCACCGGTGTCCGGGGGCGGCGGACCAGCGCCGGGCCGCACGAGTGCCCCTAGGATGGCACCCATGCACCGAGCGATCTGCCCCGGCTCCTTCGACCCCCTGCACAACGGCCACGTGGAGATCGTCGTGCGCGCCGCGGCGCTCTTCGACGAGGTCGTCGTCGCGGTCTCCACCAACCCGCACAAGCGCTACCGCTTCGACGCGGACCGGCGGCTGGCCCTGGCGGAGGAGAGCCTCGCGGGCGTCGCCGGCGTCGTCGTCGAGCCCATGGGCGCGGGCCTGCTCGCGGAGTACGCGGCGCAGCGCGGGGCGGTGGCCCTCGTCAAGGGGCTGCGCTCGGGGGAGGACTACGCGTACGAGGTGCCGATGGCCAGCATGAACCGCGATCTCACGGGGGTGGAGACGGTCTTCCTGCCCGGCGACCCCCGGTTCCTGCACCTGTCCTCGACGCTCGTGAAGGAGGTCCTGGGCCTCGGCGGCGACGTCTCCGGGTACGTGCCGGCGCCCGTCCTGCGGGCCCTGCAGGGCTGAGCGGGCCGGCCCCGTCCCGGCGCGCCCGGGCCCCGCCCGTTTGAGAACGCGCGGCACGGCACGCTAACATGGTCTGTCGGTCAGAATTTCACCAGGAGTCAGTCATCAGTCGCGAGAACAGTTCGCCCCTCACCATCGGTGTCCGGGACCTCGAGCACCGCCCGGGGACGATGCGACGCCTGGAAGAAGTTGTGCCCGCGCCGGAGAACTTCGGCAACGCACTCATCGGCGCCCCGGAGGGCTCGGACATCGATCTGGACCTCCGGCTGGAATCCGTCCACGACGGGATCCTGGTGTCCGGCACGGCCGCCGTGGCCATCCACGGCGAGTGCAGCCGGTGCCTCGACCCGATCGACTACGATCTGGACGTCGACGTGCAGGAGCTCTACGTCTTCGACCCCGCCGCCGACGGCGGGGAGGAGTCCGAGGACGACCAGATGTATGAAGTTCAGGACGAGACCATCGACCTCGAGCCCATGCTTCGGGACGCAGTGATCACGCAGCTGCCGTTCCAACCGGTGTGCCGGGAGGACTGCCAGGGGTTGTGCGCCCAGTGCGGCGCGCGCCTGGAGGACGACCCGGGTCACCACCACGAGGTGCTCGATCCTCGCTGGAGCGCCCTGTCGGGGCTGCTCGAGCAGGACACCTCGACCCAGACGACCGAACCGAGAGAAGAGAGATAGCCGTGGCTGTTCCGAAGCGGAAAATGTCCCGTGCCAACACCCGTGCACGCCGTTCGCAGTGGAAGGCGACCGCGCCCAAGCTGGTCAAGACCGTCGAGAACGGCAAGGTCACCTATAGCCTGCCGCACCAGGCCAAGGTCGTGACCGACTCCGCCGGGACCGCGCTGTTCCTGGAGTACAAGGGCCGCAAGGTGGCCGACGCCTGACCACGGTGACCTCCACCGCGACACCTCAGGACCTGCTGGAGCGTCTCGGCGTCGACATCGACGCCGGGACGCTTCGTCTTGCCCTGACCCACCGGTCCTACGCGTACGAGCACGAAGGCCAGGGCCACAACGAGCGGCTCGAGTTCCTGGGGGACTCCGTGCTGGGCCTCGCGGTCACCGACGAGATCTTCCACCGCTACCCCGACGACTCCGAGGGCAACCTCGCGAAGATCCGCTCGGCCGTGGTGAGCACCCGTACGCTCGCCGACCTCGCCCGGGCCCTGGACGTGGGTCCCCACATCCGCCTGGGCAAGGGGGAGGTGCGCACCAACGGGCACGAGAAGGCCTCGATCCTCGCCGACACCATGGAAGCCCTGATCGGCGCCGTGTACGTGAACTCCGGGCTCGAGGCGGCCCGGGCTTTCGTGCTGCGGCTCGTGGTGCCCCTCCTGGAGGACGGCTTCGTGATGAGCGAGGGCCGGGACTGGAAGACCGAGATCCAGGAGCTCGCGGCGGCCCGCGGCCTGGGCTCCGTCCGCTACGCCGTGGAGGGCACGGGCCCCGACCACGACCGCCGCTACGAGGCGCACCTGCTCGTCGGGGGTCAGGACCACGGCACGGGGACCGGCACCACCAAGAAGGAGGCCGAGCGGTCCGCCGCGGCGCAGGCCTACGCCACCCTGGTGGCCCGCCGCGGTGGCTGAGCGCGCGCCCCGGGGCGCCCGTGCCTGAGCTGCCCGAGGTCGAGGTCGTCCGCCGCGGCGTGGAGCGCTGGGTGGTCGGCCGCCGGGTCGAGTCGGTGCAGGTCCTGGACCCGCGCTCGGTGCGCCGCCACGACGCCGGCCCCGTCTCCTTCGGGCACGAGCTCGACGGCGCGGTGGTCGCGGACGCGGTGCGCCGCGGCAAGTTCCTGTGGCTGCCGCTGACCGGCGCGGACGGCGCCCCGCCGCAGGAGGCGCTCCTGGTGCACCTCGGGATGAGCGGGCAGCTGCTGGTCAAGGACGCCTCCCTGCCCGACGAGAAGCACCTGAAGGTCCGGATCGGCCTGTCCGAGCGCCCCGGCACCCCGGGGCAGCTGCGCTTCGTGGACCAGCGGATGTTCGGCGGCATGCTCCTGGACCGGCTCGTGCCCACCGGCGACGGCGCCCCGGGCGGCCGCTCGGCCACGGGCGCCCCCCTGGTGCCGGAACGGGCCGCCCACATCGGCCGGGACCCGCTGGACCCCGCCTTCGACGCGGAGCGCTTCCACGACCGGCTGCGCCGGCGCCGCACCGGTCTCAAGCGCGCGCTGCTGGACCAGTCGCTCGTCTCCGGGATCGGCAACATCTACGCGGACGAGGCCCTGTGGCAGGCGCGCCTGCACTGGGCCCGGCCCACCGACACGCTCCGGCGGCCCGAGACGCTCCGCGTGCTCGAGGCCGTCCGCGAGGTCATGGACCGCGCCCTGGCGGCGGGCGGGACGAGCTTCGACTCCCTCTACGTCAACGTCAACGGCGAGTCCGGGTACTTCGCGCGCTCCCTCTCCGCCTACGGCCGGGCCGCGCTGCCCTGCCCGCGCTGCGCGGAGGAAGGGCGGAGCGCCCTGATCGTGCGGGAGCAGTTCATGAACCGCTCCTCCTACCGCTGCCCGGTCTGCCAGCGCACGCCCCGCAACGGCCGGTTCTGACCCGGCGCCCGGACGGGCACTAGGCCGCACCGTGCGGAGGCCCACGGCAGCGGCCCCCGACGGTCCGAGAACCATCAGCTTCCTTTTCAACTTCCAGCGCGTGTAGGCTCCTTCGGGGACGCGCGGCAGGCCAGGACCCCGCCAGGGGCAAGCCTGCGCCCGTACCGCTCCCCGTGTCGGCCGCCTCCGCGGCCGCGTCCCCGGTCGTCGTCGGTGCCAGGACCGGCCCCCCGGTCCGGCCTCCGCCGCGCGCCCGGGCGACCACCCCGATCCTCCACTTCTGCTGTCCCCACATCCTCCGAGGAGTACCTCTTGCTCACTGTCAACGCCTACGCCGCACCCTCCGCCGGTGCACCGCTGGTCCCGACCACTCTCGAGCGCCGGGACCTCGGCGCCCACGACGTGCTCATCGACATCAAGTACGCCGGGATCTGCCACTCCGACCTGCACACCGTCCAGGGGGACTGGGGCCCCCAGCAGTACCCGCTGACCCCCGGGCACGAGATCGCCGGGATCGTCGCCGAGGTCGGCCCGGACGTCACCCGCCACGCGGTCGGCGACCGGGTCGGGGTGGGCTGCATGGTCAACTCCTGCGGCGAGTGCGCCAACTGCCGGGCCGGAGACGAGCAGTACTGCCTCGACGGCGCGGTCATGACCTACGGCGCCGAGGACCGCGACGGCACCGTCACCCAGGGCGGGTACTCCACGCACGTGGTGGTCACCGAGGACTTCGTGCTGCGCATCCCGGAGGGCATCGACCTCGACGTCGCCGCGCCGCTGCTGTGCGCGGGCATCACCACCTTCTCCCCGCTGAACCACTGGAAGGCGGGCCCCGGCAAGAAGGTGGCCGTCGTGGGCCTGGGCGGCCTCGGCCACCTCGGCGTCAAGATCGCCCACGCGATGGGGGCCGAGGTGACGGTCCTGTCCCAGTCGCTGCGCAAGAAGGAGGCCGGGCTGGCGCTGGGCGCCGACGCCTACTACGCCACCAGCGACCCGGCGACGTTCGAGGAGCTGGCCGGCACCTTCGACCTGGTCCTCAACACGGTCAGTGCGAAGATCGACCTCGACGCCCACCTGTCGCTGCTGAACGTCAACGGGGCCATGGTCAACGTGGGCGCCCCGGCGGAGCCGCTGGACGTCAACGTGTTCTCGCTGCTGGCCAACCGCCGCACGTTCGCCGGCTCCATGATCGGCGGCATCGGCGAGACCCAGGAGATGCTCGACTTCTGCGCCGAGCACGGGGTGGGCGCCGAGATCGAGGTCATTCCCGCCGAGCGGATCAACGAGGCCTACGAGCGCGTGCAGAACTCGGACGTGCGCTACCGGTTCGTGATCGACACCGCCACGCTGGCCTGATCCCGGGTCCGTCTCGACCCCCGGGGCGACCGCCCACCCCGGGGGAGCACCGCCTCCGGGGGAGCACTGCGCGGGGCCGACCGTCAGGCGGCCGCCGCGAGGGCTCAGCCGGCGG
This sequence comes from Kocuria himachalensis, assembly GCF_054784195.1. Taxonomy (NCBI): domain Bacteria; kingdom Bacillati; phylum Actinomycetota; class Actinomycetes; order Micrococcales; family Micrococcaceae; genus Kocuria; species Kocuria himachalensis. Next base: position 6,671 of record NZ_BAAGPL010000032.1, on the reverse strand, counting down.
CCGTGGACCCGGTGGCGGGCATCGGGGCGTCGCCGGCGCCCAGCGGATGGGTCCGGTAGTACTCGGCCAGCCGCGCCATGCCCTCCTCGACCGTCACGGACGGCGTCCAGTCGAGCACCTCGCGGGTGGTCTGCTGCTCGAACCAGTGGGCCGTGGACATCTGCTCGGCCAGGAAGGCCGTCATCGGCGGCTCGTCCGCCCCCGGCCGCAGCGCCCACACCTTCTCGATGACCGTGCCGGCCAGCCGGGCCAGCGCGCCCGGGACCCGGCGCGCCGGCGGCTCCACCCCGGCGGCCCGGCAGAAGCCCGCGACGAGCTCGCCCACGGTGCGGGGCTGGCCGTTCGTGACCACCAGCGCCCGCCCGTGCGCCCACTCGATCCGCTCGAGCGCCCGCACGACCGCCTCGGCCGCGTTGTCGACGTAGGTGGTGTCGATCAGCGCCGCCCCGTGGTCGAGCAGCGGCAGCCGCCCCTTCGCCGCGCGGCCCACGATCCGCTCGACTAGCTGGGTGTCCCCGGGGCCCCACACGATGTGCGGGCGCACGGCCGTGACGCGCAGCCCGTGGCCGTCCGCCTCGAGCGCGAGCAGCTCGGCCGCGGCCTTGGACCGGGCGTAGTTGCCGCGGGCGTGCACGGGGTCGGCCGTGCGGGCGGGCTCGCCGACGATGGAGTCGCCCGTGTGGGCGACCGAGGGCGAGGAGACGAACACGACGTTGTCCACGCCGGCCCGCCGGGCGGTCTCCAGGACCACGCGGGTGCCGGTGACGTTGGTCAGCACGAACTCGTCCCAGTCCCCGGCGAAGGAGACCTTGGCGGCGAGGTGGACGACGTCGTCGACGCCCTCCATGGCCCGCGCGACGGCGTCCGGGTCCGCGACGGAGCCCAGGACCTCCTCGACGTTCGGCTGGTCGGCCAGCGGCGCGTGCCCGCGCTGGAGCAGCCGGACCGTCCAGTGGCGGGCCGCGAGCAGCCGCGCCACGTGCTCCCCGAGCATCCCGGAGGCGCCGGTGACGAGCACCGTCCGCCCCGCACCCGTCAGCTCCTGCCGCCCGCGCTCCACCTCGTGGCTGCCGGTGCCGGCCGGCGGGGCGCCCTCCGTCACGGAGGCGTCGTAGGCGGGGACCTTGTCGTCGTGCGTGCCGTCCTGGCGGTGCTTGCCGTTCACGGGTTCCTGATCCTTCCTCCGGCCAGGGCGTTCTCCGCCCATCCGGCCAGCAGGGCTCGGTCGATCTTGGAGTTGTGCCGGATGTCGGTGGGGTGCTCGGGGACCACGAGCACGGCCGCGAGGTCCAGGCCCGTGGACTCGCGCACGGCGGCGCGCACGGCCCCGGACAGCAGCGGGTCGGCGGGACCCGGCCGCGGGGCCGGGGGAGCGGTCTCCACGACGGCCACGGGCACCTGCGCGCCCGCCGGGCCCACCCCGACGACGGCGGCGCGGCCGACCCCGGGCACGGTCTGCGCCGCGTGCTCCGCGGCGACCGGCGTCAGCACGCCGCCGGCGGAGACCATGACGTGGGCGAGGCGGCCCTCGACCCACAGCCGCCCGGCGGCGTCGAAGTGCCCGACGTCCCCGGTGCGGTGCCAGCCGGGCAGCTGGGTGCTGAGGTGCTCCGTGTGCCACAGCCGGTCGTAGCGGTCCTTGACGTGCGGGGCGCGGGCGACGATCTCGCCGGTGACCCCGGGCTCCGTCGTGATCCCGTCCTCGGGGGCGCCGTCCGGGCGCAGGGCGGTGACCCCGAGCTCGGCGCCGTGCACGGCGGTGCCCACGCACACGCCGTTGCCGGCGCCGGCCACGGCGGATCCCTCGCTGTCCCGGCCGGCCTGCCGGATGGTCCCGAGGGTCACGTCCGTGAGGGGCAGCCCCTCGGTCATGCCGTAGGGGGTGTGCAGCGTCGCCGCGGGCACGAGCTCCTGCAGCTGCTCCAGCAGCTGCTCCGGCAGAGGTGCCCCGGCCGAGAGCACGAGCTCCACGAGCTCGAGGGCTCGCCGCTGCCCCTCGTCCAGCTCGTGCCGGGTGGCCAGGACGTTGGCGATCGCCGCGGGGGCGAGGAACACCGCCGTGGCCTGGATGGCCGAGGCGGCGTCGGCCAGGGCACGGGCGGTGAGGGTCTTCGGGGCGGTCACGTCCATGTCCGGGGTCACCGAGGTGGTCCCCATGGCGGGCCCGAGCAGCGCGAACGGCGCGAAGCCCGCCACGAGCCCCGTGCCCGCGGTCAGACCGTACGTGTCGCGGACGGCGTCCCGCATGGCGGAGAGCTGGCGGTGGGTGTAGACGACGCCCTTGGCCGGGCCCGTGGACCCGGAGGTGAACAGCACCGCGGCGTCCGCGTCCGGGTCCGGCGCGGGCAGGTCCGGTCGCGGGGCGGACGTCAGCAGCCCCGGGACGTCGTGCGCGACGCCGAGGGCCCGGCGGGAGACGGGGTCGAGGGCCTCCAGGGAGATCCGGGCGCCCGGCCAGCCGAGGGCCCGGCCGGCGACGAGCGCCCTGCGGATGCCCACGAGCCAGGCCGGGGCGGCCCCCCGCAGCGCGCGGGTGAGGCCCTTGGGGCCGAGGCCGGAGTCCGCCACGACGACGACGGCGCCGAGGCGCAGGCACGCGTAGAGCAGCGCGGTGAGGTCGGATCCCGGCGGCACCATGAGACTCACCCTGTCCCCGGGGCGCACGCCGATGCCGGCGAGACCGGCCGCGAGGCGGTCCACGCGGTCGGCGAGCTCCGCCCAGCTCAGGCTCGCCCGCACCGGGGGCACGCGGGCCCCGGCGTGCGGGTCGCCGGGGGCGGGCGCCATGTCCACGACGGCGAGGCCGAGGTCGGCGCGCCGCGCGTCGAGCTCGGCGGGGAACGGGACGTGCTCGCCGCGGGAGGTGGCACGGCGCTGCAGGTGCAGCTCGCGGCGCCGGGGGCCGGGGCCGAAGCGGTCGGCGAGCCAGGCCATCACCGGCGTCGCGACGTCCCGGTCCTCGGGCAGCAGGTGCAGGGCGCCCTCGTAGCGGTGGACGTCGGCGTGCGGTATCCGGCTCATGAGGTCCTGCAGGTAGCGCTCCTGGAACACCGGGTCGCCGATGCCCCAGAGCAGCAGGGCGGGGACGTCGCGGGCGGCCACGCCGGCGGCGATCTGCTCGTAGCGGGCGTGGGAGGGGTGGTCCGGGGCGACGGGGATGTCGGCCACGAAGTTGCGGATCGCCTCGCGCCGGGCGCGGGTGGCGTACGGCGCCCGGTAGGCCGCCCGCACCTCGCGGGACAGGGACGGGTCCGCGAGGGCGAGCGCCACGTCGAGGAAGCTCGTGGTCCGCTCGGTCAGCAGTCCGTGCGCGGCCGGGGCCAGCGCCAGCCGCAGGGAGGCGGGGATCTGCTCGGCGTTGTCGTGGTGGACGGCGGTGTTGGTGAGGATCGTGGCGCGGTGGACGTCCGGGTGCCCCAGGGCCCACCCGGAGGACACGAGCCCGCCCCAGTCGTGGGCGAGGGTCACCACGGGGCCGGCGCCCGCGTCCAGGCCGAGCTCGGCCGTGAGGTCGCCCAGGTCGCGGACCCGGTCGTCGAGGCGGCGGAAGAGCCCGGTCCGCTCGGAGAAGCCCATGTCGAGCTGGTCCACGGCCACGACCCGCCACGGGTTCTCGGGGTCCGTCCCGGCGGCCAGCACGTCGCGCCACAGGTAGGACCACGTGGGGTTGCCGTGCACGGCGATGACCGTGCCCCGCGGGGTGAGCCCGGCGGCCTCCAGGGAGGCCGCGTTGTCGAGGACGTGCCAGCGTCGCCGCCGGCCGGGGACGGGCTCCACGGGGGCGGTCGAGGCGACCGTGACCGTGCGGGACCACGCCGGGTCCACCCCGGGCAGGGGCACCTCCGTCATGGGCAGCCGCGGCGCCTCCGGCCCTCCGGCCTGCTGGGTCGTGGACGGTCGTGTGCGTGCCATGGTCGTGGGGGCTCCTCGAGGGTGCGTCTCGTGCGGGGGCGTCTCGTGGGGGCGCGGCGTCAGCGCCGGCGGTTCACCAGTCGATCTCCATGTAGGTCGCGTTGAGCCCGGAGCCCACCCCGAGCAGCAGGACGCGCTGGCCGGCCTCGAGCTGCTCGGCCTCCATGGCCAGGGTCATGGGCAGGGCCGCGGCGGCCACGTTGCCCCAGAAGGGGAAGGTCCGGGGGAAGCGCTCCGGGATGATCCCGGTGTCCTCCAGCAGCTTGTCGGTGTGGGACGTGGACACCTGGTGAGCGATGTAGCGGTCCATGTCGGTCCAGTCCCAGCCGTCCTCGTGGGCGTCGTGCCAGGCGTCCACGAGCAGGCCCACGCCGTGCTTGAGCAGTCCCGTGGCGTCGGTGTACATGCCGTCGAAGCCGCCGATGCACAGCCCGTGGTGCTGGGTGGCGGACCGGGCCACGGAGCCGGTGACGCGGTGGCCCTCGGGGTGCCGGTCGGCCGGGCCGACGACGGCCGCGGCGGCGCCGGCGCCCAGGGTGAGGGTGGCGAACTCGCGCACCACCTGGTCACGCGTGACGTCGGGGCCCTGGAGCCGTTCGTAGGTCTCCCGGTGCCACGGGCTCGGGTCTTCGCCGGCGATGACGACGGCGTAGTCGATCGCGCCCGAGTCGATCATCGTCGAGGCGATCGTGAGCCCGTTGACGAAGCCCAGACAGGCGTTGGTGACGTCGAAGTTCAGGGCGGAGGTGGCCAGGCCGAGCCGGTCGTGGACCGCGACGGCGACCGCGGGCTCGTAGCCGTCGCGGGTCACCGAGGCGTTGATCAGGAGCCCCACCTGGTCCGGGCGGACGCCCGCCTGGGCCAGCGCAGCCTCCGCCGCCTCCACGGCGCCGTCGGTGAAGTGGCGCCCCGGGGCCCACTCGCGCCGCTCCTTGACGCCGGCGAGGCGCTCGAGCAGCCCCTTTGGCATCTTCAGCCTCGCGAAGGTCTCCTCGAGGATCTCGTCGGCTCGCGACGAGGGGACCACCTCGTCGGCCTCCTTCTTGGTGATGGCCAGGAGGGCGGCGTTGCGGTGGCGGATCGTGGAATTACCGGTCAAGGTCTCTGGCTTTCGTTAGGGTCTCGCCGACGCCCCGGTCCGTCCACGGAGGGCACGGTCGCGGGGAGGGCAGGTCGTGCTGGTCGCGGTCAGTCTACCGGCCGGTTCCGCGGTGGCGGCCCGGGCCCGGCCGTTTCTCTGTAGGCTGATCATCTTCTGCGCCGCTTCGCTCCGCGGGCGGCTCACCGCGCCCCACCAGGAGCGCTGTCCGGGCGCGCGAGTACAGTGGGGGCGACCCCCGCCCGCCACGCCCACCCCAGGAGACCGGACCCCCGTGCACCTGAAGACCCTGACCGTGCGGGGGTTCAAGTCCTTCGCCTCGGCCACCACCTTCGAGTTCGAGCCCGGGGTCACCGCCGTCGTCGGCCCGAACGGCTCGGGCAAGTCCAACGTGGTGGACGCCCTGGCGTGGGTGATGGGGGAGCAGGGCGCGAAGTCGCTGCGCGGCGGGAAGATGGAGGACGTCATCTTCGCGGGCACCGCCGGCCGGCCCCCGCTCGGGCGGGCGCACGTGTCGCTGACCATCGACAACGCCGACGGCGCGCTGCCCATCGAGTACTCCGAGGTCACGATCTCGCGCACGCTCTTCCGCTCCGGGGGCTCCGAGTACGCGATCAACGGCCGGCCGTGCCGGCTGCTCGACATCCAGGAGCTGCTCTCCGACTCCGGGCTCGGCCGGGAGATGCACGTCATCGTGGGCCAGGGCCAGCTCGACCGCATCCTGCACGCCACCCCGGAGGAGCGCCGCGGCTTCGTGGAGGAGGCGTCGGGGATCCTCAAGCACCGCCGCCGCAAGGAGCGGACGCTGCGCAAGCTCGAGGCCATGCAGGCCAACCTCGACCGGCTCGAGGACCTCACCGCCGAGATCCGGCGCCAGCTCACCCCGCTGGGCCGGCAGGCCAGGACGGCCCGCCGCGCCCAGCGGATCCAGCACGACGTCCGCGACGCCCGCGCCCGGCTGCTGGCCGACGACCTCGTGCAGGCCCGCACGAGCCTGGCCGTCGACGAGGACGTCGAACGCCGGCTGCGCGCCGAGCGGGCCCGGGCCGAGCAGGCCCTCGACGCCGGCCGCGCCCGACAGGCCGACGTCGAGGCCCGCGCCGCCCAGGCGACCCCCGCCCTGAACGCCGCGCGGGACACGTGGTACCAGCTCACCGCCGTGCAGGAGCGCTACCGGTCCCTCGCCTCGCTCGCCGCCGAACGGCGCCGGTTGCTCGGCTCCGCGGCCGAGCCCGCGGAGCCGGGACGGGACCCGGACCGGCTCGACGCCCAGGCGGCCCGCACCCGCGAGGAGCAGCACCAGCTCCTCGAGCAGGTCGAGGACGCCGTCGACGCCCTCGCCGAGGCCATCCAGGAGCGCGAGGACGCGGAGGCCGCCGCCCGGGACCAGGACGGCGTGGTCACCGCTCTGCTCCGGGCGGCCGCCGACCGCCGGGAGGGCACGGCCCGGCTCACCGGCGCGGTCGCGGCGGCCCGCTCGCGGGTGGAGGCGGCCGAGAACGAGCTCTCCCGCCTGCACACCACCCACGCGGACGCCGGGCGGCGCCGGGTGCAGGCCGGCACCGAGGCCGACAACCTGGCGCTCGCGGCCCGGGACGCGGCCGGCGCCGCGGAACGGGCCCGCGCCCGGCACGAGGAGGAGGCCGAGGCCGCCGGCTCG
>NZ_BAAGPL010000031.1:5193-36378 GCF_054784195.1 Kocuria himachalensis | reverse complement strand
GCTGATCACGGCCCCGACCCACAACGACTGGCAGCCCCCCGGCGGGGTGCTGCGGATCAACGTGGCCATTCGGTGGCCGATCGGGACCTGCACACCAACCTTTTCCGGCTCCGGGGGTCGACGAGCGAGCAGATCGAGCCGCACATCCTGCGGAACTTCCGCAAGTACGCCGCCCGGGACACCTCCCCGGGGGACTCGGACTGGAACTGGCTGTCTGTGGCCCAGCACCACGGCCGTGTCCGCTGTGGTGGTGCGCTACGGGTTGTCGGTGCCGGTGGCCATCGGGTGGTTGGTCTTGGCCGGGACCGTGTTGTGGGTTCATGACCGCACCTCGCGGCGTGCCGTGGTCTTCGTGTCCCTGCTGGTACCGGGTTGGGTGGTCACCGCTGGGATGAAGGTGGTGGTGGAACGGCCCCGCCGCCCCCGGGGTGTTGCCTTATTCGGGCAGTTGCAGGAGGTCGGTCCGCACAGCTTTCCCAGCGCCCACGCGGCGATCGGTGCCGGGATCGCGTGCGCTGTGGTCCTGGTGTTCTGCTGGCCTCGAGGGGTGGTGACACGGGTGGCAGGGATTCTCCTGGGCCTGTGCTTCGCCGTGACGGCAGGCTGGAGCCGGGTGTACCTGGGCGTGCATCACCCCGGGGACGGTCTCGGGTCGATCAGACTGACCGTGACCGCAGAGCTGGTCCGGTTGCCGGTGCTGGCCCGGCTGCTGCAGCCACCCGGACACGACAAGTCGGAACCGAGGCAGTGAAGTGAGCCCCATCGTCCTGGACTCCTTGCCTCGGGACTGACTGCGGCCGGCCTCAGCGCTGTGGGTCGCTTCACCGGTGACTGCCGGTGATCATTCGGTGGTGAACTGCTGGGTGGGTGGGGCCGAATCGGGCGCCTGGTCGGTGGTGCCGTGACCATGCAGGGAGGTGGCACAGGCGACTCCGGCGGCGACGCCCTGGGCCATGGCAATGGGCACAAGTTGCAGGCCCGGGGCGAGGTCCCCGGCCGCATAGACCCCTTCAACACTGCTGAGCTGGCACACGTTGACGACGACGTGCCCCTCGTCGTCGAGCTCGCACCCCAGCTGGGCGGCGAGGCCGTTGGTGGGGTGGTGGGCGTAGGAGAAGAACACCGTGGTGCCCTCCACCAGGCTCCCGTCGGCCAGCCGGAGGCCCTCCAACGCCCCTGGAGCCCCGAGCAGAGCTTCGGCCACGCCGTCCACGACCTCGATCCCGTGCCCATGCAGAGCCGCGCGCTGATTCTCGGCGAAGGCCCGGTCGGTGGTGTCGGTGACGACCCGCACGGTGTCGGCCCAATCCAGCATCTCCGAGGCATAGGCGGGCAGGTGACTTCCGGTGCCCAGCACGATCACCGCCTGACCCCGGACCTCGAATCCATCGCAGGACGGGCAGTGGTACACATCCGTGCCGTAGTGGTCCTCGAAGCCGGCGATCCGCGGGAACTGATCCCGCACCCCGGTGGCCAGCACGATCCGCTGGGCAGTGATCTCCATGCTGTCGACGGTGGCCAAGAACCCGCCGTCCTGGGTGCGTTCCAGGGCGGTCACCGTTCCGTCGTGGACGATCACGTGGGGGTACTGATCCAGCCCGGCGCGGGCCTCTGACAGTAGCGTGTGCGGGCTGATGGGGTCCCGGCCCAGCAGGCCGTGGGTGTGGTCGGTGGAGCGGCTGCGGTGCTGCCCGGCGTCGATCACCAGGGTGGAGCGCTGATACCGGCCCAGCCAGGTCGCCGCAGACAAGCCGGCGACACCACCACCGACGACCAGGGCATCAACAGCGGACGGCAGATCACGGCTCATCGGTTCTCCTCAGCCTGCGGCGGGCATGCCATCGGTGCTCTGAGCCCACCCTATGGGTGCCCTGGGCGCTGTGCCGAGGACGGGCGCAGACAGGTTGAAACAACCGGTGGGCTACCCGCAGCGACGGGGGACATCCGAGCGGTGGAGAAGGACACCGGTTGATGCAGGGAGGACCTAGACCGCCAAGCCGCACTTTACATATGGCCAGCTACCGGCCACTTTCACGAGGGCGCTTTGCAGTAGGAGTTCATTGCGTCGTGCGGCGGCCGCATCACGGGAGAGAGGTGATGTCGCTGCCTTGGCAATGAGCCGGTCGTGGGGGTTCCTCATGCTGGGGTTGGGGCATCGACGGAACCGATGGTGGCGCGTAACTTCGAGGGCATGGGGGAGAAGGTGCGCCGGTCGGTGTTTGACACCCGTGACCGGGCTGAGGGCCTGGCAGTGCTGGAGCAGATCTATGCCGTCCAGGGGGCGCGCCGGGGATCGGACGAGGACTTCTCCATGCGCGTGTCCACGGCCGGGGTCGGGCCGGTGAGCCTGGAACGGGTGTGCTGGCAAGGAACCCCGGCGGGCGGGGTCGGGGAGCACCCCGAGGTGCTGCGGGTCGGGCAGGTGCTGGGAGGGTCGGTCAACATTTCCAGTGGCCGGGACGTCCTGGCGTGCCAGGGCCCGTTCTTGTTGCCCCGGGGTCCTTACCTCAGCTGGTGGGAGGGTCTCGACATCCTGTCGCTGTCCCTGGACGCTGCGGTGGTCCAGGACCAGGCCCGGGCCCTGTCGGGGTCCGAGACGTTGCGCCTGGAGTTCACCGGGGCCGGCCCGGTGAGTCCGGCCCTGGGCCGGTACTGGTCGACCGGCGTCACCCATCTGAGCCGGAGCTTGCAGTCTGGTGATGAGGTCATGAGCAACCCGTTGCTGCAAGCAGAGATGACTCGGTCTCTGGTCACCGCTCTGCTGCACTCCTTCCCGAACTCGTTCCTGGAGCGCCTCCGGGCCCCCGCCCCGGAACCCCGGCCCGGTTCCAGGGGGGTGCGGCGGGCGGTGGCGTTCATCGAGGCCCACCTGGGGGAGCCGATCGGGATCGTCGAGATCGCCGCAGCCGCCCGGATGAGCCCCCGGGGATTGCAAGCGGCCTTTCGGCGTGAGCAGGGGACCACGCCCCTGGGGTATCTGCGGATGAGGCGGCTGGAGGCCGTCCACGCCGAGCTGGTGGCCGCTGATCCCGCGACGGGGGTGAGCGTGGCGGTGATCGCCGCCCGCTGGGGGTTCGCCCATGCCGGTCGGTTCGCCGCCGCCTACCGCGACCGCTACGGGCAGGCGCCCTCGGCCACCCTGCACACCTGAACGCGCCTCCGCACCTGCCCCCGCCCTGAAGGGGGGCCCGGTTGGGCCTTGTCAGCGGGGCATCGGTGATGCTCCGCTGACTGCTGAGGCCCCTGCTGGGGGCTGGTGCGCGCCTAAACTGGCACGAACATATCCACCGGCGTGCTCCCGGAGGGGGTTCCCGGCGCAGTGGCCGTCACGGATGCCGGTGATCACGGCCCGGGGGCGGGAGAGCACGCGCTGCCCGCGGGGAGACCGGCAACACTGCGGGGCGGGCCGAGGAGGGGAGAGCCGATGAGCAGCCGGCCGGTCCACCACGAGGCCACCGCCAGCGAGCCGGAGGCCGTGACGGAGCTGTTCGCCCAGCTCGGGGTGCGGTTCTCCTTCGATCCGGCCGGGCCCGGCTTCTCCTACCGGGAGACCCGGGACGGGGACGAGCACGTGAGCGTGGCCCGGCTGTCCATGGGTGGTGAGTTCTCGACCTGGGGCGACACCGAGGTCTTCGGCGTGGTCCAGGTGCGTGGGGCCCGCTACGACTGGTCGACCTCCGACGAGCAGGGGTCCGGGCTGGAGGAGCCGGTCCTGTTCCGTCCCGGACACCCGGCCCTGGTCGTGGCCAGGGCCTTGGAGGCCACCAACGTCTACCTCACCGCGGCCGTGCTGCAGCAGGTAGCCGACACGGTCTACGGCCTCGAGCACACACCGGTGGCCTTCGTCTCCTCCCGCCCGGCCAGCCCGGCCCTGGGACACTACTGGTCCGGGCTGGTCGGCTGGGCCGCCGAGGCCGCCGCACTCCTGGAGGAACCGTTGGTGCGCACGGACCTCACCCGTCGTCTGGCGGTGGGCATGCTGGAGTGCTTCCCGCTCACCGGAGACCGTGAGATCCGGTCCCTGTCGATGGCCGCCCAGGCCCGCCGCTATCGGATCGCCGTGGCGTTCCTCGACGACAACGCCCAACGGCCCATCACCGTCGAGGACGTCGCCCGCGCTGCCAACACCACCACGACCACCCTGCTGCGGGCCTTCCGGGCCCACCACCCCCTGGGCCTGACCCCGGCCCAGGATCTGCGGCGGGTGCGGCTGGCCGGCGCCCACGAGGACCTTGTCAATGGCGATCCCACGTCTGGGGACACGGTCAGAGCGATCGCGATCAGATGGGGCTTTCCCCACCCGGGCCGCTTCGCCGGCGCCTACCGCGCCGCCTACGGGGTCACCCCGCGCTGGACGCTCGAACGCTGAACTTCCGCCGGCCTCCACGGCTGCTGAAGGTCCTGCGCCGATACGGGACGAGGCCGTGGAGACACCTAGGATTCCTGTCGCACTGCCCCGAAAAGGAACGAATCACCAGGTGTCGACGACGGGCGAACACTGAGCAAATGCGACGTCGTTGACACCAGGGGGCACGGTGGGACAGGCCGCGTCGCCAATGCGCCCCCGGATCTCCGGGGCGATGGTCGAGCGTGGCGGGATGGGTCCCGACCGGGAGGCAGAGGGAAAGACAAGCAAACCTAGCGATGCCTTACATATGGCGGATTAGCGGTGGGTTGTGCCGCGGTGGAGGTTCGGTGACCGGCGCGGGTATTGTGCCTCGCCACTGGTAATTTCGATCTCGTGAGCGTATGGGGTCCGGATCCTGGAGTGCTTGCTCTGCCGTCAGGGCGGCTTATTCGCGGCCGCGGCCTGCGCCACCCGCTGCCTGACGGTGACCTCCCGGACTTCGGGGTCTATCTCCTCAGCGCACAGCCGCCCTCCATACCTTGGGATGCCCGGTGGGTTCGCTGGCCGGACTTCTGGTTGCCCACCGACCGTAGCGACGCGCGTGAGGCGCTGATCGAAGCGTGGGGCCGAGCGGGCGCGGAACGGGTGGAGATCGCGTGTGGTGGTGGGAGGGGGAGGACCGGCACCGCATTGGCTTGCGTGGCGGTGCTGGATGGCGTGCCCGCCGATGCGGCAGTGGCCTACGTCCGCCAGTACTACGACCCCCGGGCGGTCGAGACTGCCTGGCAGCGCCGATACGTCGCCCACTTCCCTGCGCTTTGAGAGCCCTGTGGCTGGTCGATCCGCTGATGAGCCGGCCGGACCTACCCGCAGGTGCTCACCGCCGACGCGTGAGCTGGGTACAGATGGTGCAGTAAGGGGTCCCTGCGCGAACATCGCGGCCAGGTGCTGGACAGCCGGCCGCGGCCGGCCGATTAGTTTCGTACTAGAGCGACAGCTGGCGGCACGCTAGTTTGGGGCCAACCCCGGAAGCAGAGGAGGGCCCGTGGGCACGGTGGTGATGTACAGCTCGGTGTCGGTGGACGGCTTCATCGCCGACGAGAACGACCAGCCCGGGCCACTGTTCGACTGGTTGCTCAGCGGTGACGTGCCGTTGGACGAGAGCGGGGCGTTGAAGGTGTCGCAGGAGTCCTACGACTACACCAAGCCGTACTGGGACCGGATCGGGGCCACCGTCGTCGGCCGCCACGTCTTCGACATGACGGAGGGCTGGGACGGGAAGCCTCCGGGCGGGATCGAGCACGTGGTGGTCGTGACCCACCGGCCGGCGCCCGAGGGGTGGGACCCCGAGGCGCCGTTCCACTTCGTCGATGGCGTCGAGGCAGCCGTGGCCACGGCGCAGGAGCTCGCCGGTGAGCGCATCGTCGAGGTCGCCGCCGGCGAGGTCGGTGGCCAGGTGTTTGCCGCGGGCCTGGTCGAGGAGGTGCGCATGGACGTCGTACCCGTCGTGTTCGGGTCCGGCAAGCGCTACTTCGGGTCGGTCCGCGCACAGCACCTGCTGGAGGATCCCGACGTGGTGATTCAGGGCAACAGGGTGCTTCACCTGCGCTATCGGGTGCGCCGTTGACGGGCCTGCCCCCGGTTCGCTTGGCTCCTTGGCCTACCGCGTTGCAGTAGGGGTTGGCCTGTGGAACACGCCTGCCGTCCGGTGTGCCAGGCGCACGAGTCCAGGGTGTTGTTGACTCGGGCCGGAGCCGTGACGCCGTGCCGCAGGAGCCAGGGGACATCTCCATCCCCGATCACCCACAAGGGCCCCGCCGTGGTCGCCGGTGCTGTTGCCGCCTTGGGGCATGCCCCGCAGCAGCCTCCCGCGACATCTGGCGGATTGGTAACTGACTGGTTACCATAAGAGTCGTGGACGTGTTCATGGCCCTGGGGGACCCGGTGCGGCGGGCTCTGCTGCGGCGCCTGGCCGAGGGGCCCGCTCGGGTGGTCGACCTCGCGGCCGATCACGACATCAGCCGTCCCGCGGTCAGCAGGCATTTGAAGGTGCTCGGCGACGCGGGCCTCGTCGCCGGGCTCACGCAGGGGCGGGAACGCCACTACAGGCTGGTGCCCGCCGCCCTGGAACCGGTGGCCGCCCTGCTCGGCGAGCTCAGCGCCCGCACACCACGGGTCCCGGAGCACGTCCTGGACGGACTCGACCTCGAGGTCCGCCGGGCCACCCGCGACCGGACCGCTGCCCGGCCGATCCGCACCGAGAGGAAGGGCGCAGGATGACGACACCACAGGCCACCGGCCGGCCCGAGACCCGCCAGGACGGTGACTGGATCGTGCTCACCCGCCACTTCAACGCCCCCATCGAGGACGTGTGGGCCGCCGTCACGGACTCCGAACGCCTCGGGCGCTGGATCGGCACCTGGCGCGGTGACCCGGCCTCCGGCAGTGTCACCTTCCGGATGACCGCCGAGGACGGCATGCCGGAGGAAGAACACCACATCGAGGCCTGCGAGCCTCCGCGGTTGCTGCGCACGCGCGCCCGCAGCGAGGGCCTGGACGGACAGGACCACGACTGGAGGGTGGAGATCCGGCTCACCGAGGACGGTTCCGGCACGACGCTGCACTTCGGCCAGATCCTGCCGAAACCGGAGTGGGCGCACAGCATCGGCCCCGGCTGGGACTACTACCTGGACCGACTGGTGGCGGCCGAGACGGGCGGGGACGTCGCCGCGATCGACTTCGAGCGCGACTACTACCCCGCCCTGCTCCCGGCCTACCAGCAACGCTTCCCGGTCACCCCCGAGCAACCGTGACCAGCCAAGCTCGGCCACTGGTCCAGTCGCACGCCAAGGACTGCACGAACAGCTACTGAACTTTTCGTGACAACGGCTACCGGAGCGGCTCGGCGCCTCTCGCTTTACATATGGCCGGTGTTCAGCCGCTCCACGAGAACGAGATTGCAGTTGGGGTTGGCCCAGCGTCACTTTCGTACTTCTTTTACCAGCTCCGCCGGCCGCGGGGTGTCATCGGTGGTGATCCCGGGCGGTATCCCTCCTCGACCTCGGCCTGTCTCAACCAGTTCCGCGAGGTATCGGCATTGATCCCCGGCTGCTGCCCGATACGCGCCAGCGCACCGACCATCGTCGCCGGTCCCGTCGCGCCTCGACCGCCATCCGGGTCGCACGCTCACATAGTTCCTACGGGTATGTTCTCGGCGTTGCCATGCCCCTCATTCCTCTATGGAGTGAAAGCCTCCAACAGACCCGTCTCGGGACACTTCCCGGTCTTTGTCGACCAGGTCCTGAAAGGGGGCCGGTCCTGCGCGCAGTATGGTGGGCACCCGGTCCCTCGCCCGGCTCACCCGTACACAGGCACCGTTTCCACGGGGGAGCCGGACCAGTTCTGCCGCCCTGTCGAACAGCTCGTGAAGGCCGGTGTCTCTGGTACCGCCCCGCGGGTCGTGCTGGTCAGCGCCCGGATCCAGCGCGCCCTGGTGGCGGTCACGCACTACGGCGCCCTCGGTCGCGTGATCGCAGCCCGTGGGGGCCTTCCTCGTGAGGTTGCCCCGTCCGGGGGCGGGCCCTGTCCTGATGGGCGTGCTGACGGTGCTTGCACCCTCCTCACGGGGATGCTGTCACCGGGGAACAATGGGTCAGGAGTCGTCGTCCTGGCTCCACAGCCAATGCAGGTAGATGGCGCCCCAACCCGGGCCCAAGGCGTCCACCAGGGCGTTGGCCACCGTGCGGGTGTCCACCCAGAGGTACCGCTGACCGATCCGCGTCGCTTCCTGGCAGATTCTCTCCGAATCGTGGCCCTCGTGATGCAGGGCGACCACGGCTTCACCGACCCGGGCCTCGAAGAGCCGTCGATCTGTCAGGGGCACGGGCTCAAAGGTGATGGACATCAGACTCCCTCAGAACAACGGTCGCCCAAGGGAGCCGGAGTTGCTCCCACGAGCAGCTCCGCAAATGGTGGAGACATAGTAATCAACATCACACGCGAATGGCTATTCGAGGCGTGATCTCATGTGGTAGCCGTCATGACGCTCATAGGAGCAGAGCAAGCCCCCCACGGCAACGGTGTAGCGAACTCAGACGGATCCACCGGAATCAGGGGTGGGGGCTGACCGCCACCGACAGCTCTCCGGGCAGCTCGTCGAGGTACTCGGAGGTGGTGGTCACCGCAGAGTGACCCAGCGGCTGGGCGACGACGTTCAAGTCCCAGCCCTCGGTGAGCATCAGGGTGGCTGCGGTGCTCCCGGACATTGCCCGCGGGAATGATGATGCAGTTGAGATTCCCCTGCGGGCATCGTCGGGTGACGCAGATTGTGCGAACGGGCATGGTCGGTGACAAGACCTGGAATCGGGCAGCGACCCTGCAGCTCGGTCTCCCGCCGTCGACGACCAGCCCGGCAATGTTCAAACGGTGTTTCGGGGCCAGCGGCATCGGCGGAAGACACGTCGTTCCTCGGAACCAGGAAGGGCCAGCCACAAGGTTGGCCATCCCTAGCTGCTGTGGCTGGCAGGGGAGGGACTTCCGCCGTCGTCACCAGACAGGGAGCTCGCCCTCGCTGGGGGTGACGCGCAGGTCGGACTCGTCAATGGCGACGTCATTGATGGAGGCCTCGCGGCGGCGCATGTAGCCGAGTGCGTCGAATTCCCACAGTTCGTTGCCGTAGGAGCGCCACC
Organism: Kocuria himachalensis; assembly: GCF_054784195.1. Classification (NCBI taxonomy): domain Bacteria; kingdom Bacillati; phylum Actinomycetota; class Actinomycetes; order Micrococcales; family Micrococcaceae; genus Kocuria; species Kocuria himachalensis. The sequence continues at coordinate 27,342 of NZ_BAAGPL010000031.1, read as the reverse complement.
ACTGCCCGTCGCTGTCGTGCCACTCGTACTGGAACCGCACTGAGATCCGGTTGTCGGTGAAGGACCAGAGGTTCTTGCGCAGGCGGTAGTCGAGCTCGTGGTCCCACTTGTCGGTGAGGAAGGCGACGACCTCCGCTCGCCCGCGGAGGCGCTGGTCGCGGTTGCGCCACTCGGTGTCGAGGGAGTAGGCGCCGGCGACGCGCTCGGGGTCACGGCTGTTCCAGGCGTCTTCGGCGGCCTGGACCTTGGCGAGGGCGCTCTCGTGGGTGAAGGGCGGAAGCGGCGGGCGCAGCTGATCAGAAGTGCTCATCTGCCCATCCTCCCGGGGCGCGGGGTACTCCCGCCAGCGGCGGGGAACCGCTGTACATATGGCCGGTCAGCGGTGGACCTGCTCGCAATGTCATCGAGATGGTTCTGGAGCTGGATCGACCTCGAATGAGGTGAACTGCGTTGTACAAGAGGTACCCGCGGGAGCTGTGGCGTCCTGGAACGCGTGACTTGGAGTCATTGATCAGGAAAATGCCGCCCGCGATGGAACGAACTCTGCTCCCTCGGCGTCGCAGCCCGCCCTCAGTGGCGGCGCGGCCACGCTGGCACCTGCCGCTGTGGATTCGGCATCGGTCGAGGTCATTTTCTCACCGTGAGAAGCGGGAGCTGGACAGCTCCCAGTGATGGCTTCAGCGACACCCTTCATGTTGGTCAACGCTGCCGGCCCGGTGTCGCTGGACGAGCACCGGTCGCGGGGACCGGCACGCACGGCAGGCTGTGGCATCGTAGGCGCTCAGCACTGGAGTTGTGACTCGGACGGTCGCCGGCCGCGTACGGTCGATCCGATGGCCAGAAAGGTTCCGTGATGATGGAAAAGCTGTCGAATCCACTGGAGACACTGACGCTGGATCAGCTGCGCCGGCGCACCAGCAGCAAGTGGCGGGCCCACCCCGAGGACGTGCTGCCGCTGTGGGTGGCCGAGATGGACGTCTTCCTCGCTCCGGCGGTGGCCCGGGCCGTGCACGAGGCCATCGACCTCGGTGACACCGGATACCCGGCCGGCACCGCCTACGCCGAGGCGCTGAGCGCCTTCGCGACGAGGCGATGGCAGTGGGACGGGATCGCCGTGGAGCGCACCGCGCTCGTGCCGGACGTGATGATGGGGGTGGTCGACGTGCTGCGCCTGCTGACCGATCCGGGGGACGCGGTCGTGGTGAACTCCCCGGTCTACGCCCCCTTCTACGCCTTCGTCTCCCACGACGCCCGCCGGGTCGTGGAAGCGCCGCTGGGCGAGGATCTGCGGCTCGATCTGGACGTCCTGGAGGCAACGTTCCGGCGAGCGGGGGCGCGCGGGGGCAGGGTCGCCTACCTGCTGAGCAACCCGCACAATCCGACCGGGACCGTGCACACCGCTCAGGAGCTGGCCGCGGTGGCCGAGCTGGCCCGCCGGCACGGAGTGCGGGTGGTCTCCGACGAGATCCACGCGCCCCTGGTGCTGCCCGGGGCCCGATTCACCCCGTATCTGAGCGTGCCCGGTGCCGAGGACGCGTTCGCGCTGATGTCGGCCTCCAAGGGGTGGAATCTCGCCGGTCTCAAGGCCGCCTTGGCCATTGCCGGCCCGGAGGCCGCTGCGGACCTGCAGCGCATGCCCGAGGAGGTCGGTCACGGGCCCAGTCACCTCGGGATCATCGCCCACACCGCTGCCTTCGCTGCGGGGGAGGCGTGGCTGGACGCGCTCCTCGAAGGCCTGGACGCCAACCGGGCGCTGCTCACCCGCCTGCTGGCACAGCACCTGCCGGGTGTGCGGTACACCCCGCCGCAAGGCACTTATCTGGCGTGGCTGGACTGCCGCCGGCTGGGCTTGGAGTCCGACGAGGGCCCCGAGGGGCTCGCCGTCGTCTCGGACATGGCCGCAACCGCCCGGATGTTCCTCGACCGCTCCCGGGTCGCCCTGAGCTCCGGACACGTCTTCGGCACCGGCGGGGCCGGACACGTGCGGTTGAACTTCGCCACCTCGCAGGAGATCCTCACCGAGGCGGTGACCCGCATGGGACGAGCCGTGCGGGACCTGCCGTAGCCGCACCGACCCCCGTGGTGGACCCGGGACCGGCCGTTCTGGCTCTCCGCCGTCTCCGGGGGCTTCGCCACGGTCCTGGCCGGCTCCCTGGCCGGGGCGGAGGGGCACAACTGGCTGGGCGTCGCCGGGTTCGTCACCGGCGCCTGCCTGATCGCCGTGGTCACCGCCCTGACGGCCGGGGAGACCAAGGACAGGACCCTGGGTCAGATCGACGACCTGCACACCACCCGCACCGAGGCGGTCGAGCTGGCCCAGCTGGACCAGTCCGTCACAGCGCCCACCGCCTGACGCCGCCACGCCGATCCGGCCCGGACCGCCGGACCGAGCGACGACCGCACGGGCTGTCCGTGTGCGCTGTGTCACCGAGAGCTGTCAGTACCGGCGCCCTGACGCATCCCGTGGTCAGGGCGCCGATCTGTGCACGGCCGTCCCGCAGACAGTCGAAGCAGCGCTGCCCGGAGCTCGGCGCACCCGATGACGGACACTTGGGCGCGCGGGACGTTCCATGACCCTTCGTGCAAGATCGCCGAAAGATGTCGCCGCGGGACGTCGAGAACCCGCCGACCGCTCCGTCCCTGGGGTGAGCACGGCCACAATGGGCCGTACCTCAGTGAGGAGAACATGATGGCCAAGTACCTGCTGCTCAAGCACTACCGGGGCGCTCCGGCACCGGTCAACGACGTGCCGATGGACCGGTGGACCCCGGAGGAGGTGTCGGCGCACATGCAGTACATGTCGGACTTCGCCGCCCGGCTCGAGGGCACCGGCGAGTTCGTCGACGCGCAGGCCCTGTCCCCGGAGGGCACGTTCGTCCGCTACGACGGCGAGGGGAAGCCGCCGGTCACCGACGGCCCGTTCGCCGAGACCAAGGACCTGATCGCCGGCTGGATGGTGATCGACGTCGAGTCCTACGATCGTGCGCTGGAACTGGCCGGTGAGCTGTCCGCGGCTCCGGGGGCGGGCGGCAAGCCGATCCACGAGTGGCTCGAGATCCGCCCGTTCCTGACCGCGCCGCCGACCATCACGGAGTGACGCACGGTGGACGAGGCACTGCTGCGGACCCTCACTCCCACCGTGATCGGGATCCTCGGCCGCCGCGGAGCCGGCTCCGCGGCGGCCGAGGACGCCGTGCAGGACGCCCTGGTCGAAGCGGTGCGCGTGTGGCCGGAGAACCCGCCGCGGGACCCGAAGGCCTGGCTGGTCGCCGTGGCCTGGCGCAAGTTCCTCGACGCCGCCCGCGCCGACACCTCCCGCCGGCGGCGTGAGATCCGCACCCAGGACGAGCCCGCATCCGGCCCGGCGGAGACCGCCGACGACACCCTCCAGCTGTACTTCCTGTGCGCGCACCCCTCCCTGACACTGGCCTCGGCGGTCGCCCTCACGCTGCGCGCGGTGGGCGGTCTCAGCACGCGGCAGATCGCGCGGGCCTACCTCGTGCCGGAGGCGACCATGGCCCAGCGGATCAGCCGGGCCAAGCGCACCGTCTCCGGCGTGCGGTTCGACCGGCCGGGTGACGTGGCCACGGTCCTGCGCGTGCTCTACCTCGTCTTCAACGAGGGCTACTCCGGCGACGTCGACCTCGCCGCCGAGGCGATCCGGCTCACCCGCCAGCTGGCCGCCGGGATCGAGCACGAGGAGGTGGCGGGGCTGCTCGCGCTCATGCTGCTCCACCACGCCCGGCGCCCGGCCCGGACCCGGCCCGACGGCAGCCTCGTGCCCCTCGCCGAGCAGGACCGCGGTCGGTGGGACACCCGCCTGATCACCGAGGGCGTCGACCTGCTCCAGGCGGCGCTCGCCCGCGACCGCCTGGGCGAGTACCAGGCCCAGGCCGCGATCGCCGCGCTCCACGCCGACGCCCGCACGGCCGAGGAGACCGACTGGGCGCAGATCGTCGAGTGGTACGACGAGCTGGTGCACCTCACCGGCAGCCCCGTGGCCCGGCTCAACCGCGCCGTCGCGCTCGGCGAGGCCAAGGGCCCGCGGGCCGGTCTGGCCGCCCTGGCGGGGCTCGACCCGTCCCTGCCCCGGTGCACCGCCGCCGCGGCGTATCTCCACGAGCGCGACGGCGACCCCGTGACCGCGGCTCGGCTCTACGCCGAGGCCGCCCGGTCGGCGCCCAGCCTTCCGGAGCGCGACCATCTCACGCGCCAGGCCGCACGGCTCAACGCCCGGTTCCGAGGGTGAGCGACCGGAGCCCGCGCGGCCCGGGGGCAGCCGGGTGTGCGGGCGGGCGCCCTCAGCCCGTGGCCAGGGCGGCGCAGGCGGCTTCGATGGACTCCGGGGACAGGACGTGGTCGATGGCCAGCACCGCCGCCCCCATGACGCCGGCCCGCTCCCCGGCCACCGAGGGGGCCACCCGTAGGTGCTCCGTGGCCAGTGGCAGGGACCGCCGGTAGACGACCTCGCGGATGCCGGCCAGCAGGTGCTCCCCGGCCTGGGCGAGGCTGCCGCCGATCACGATCACGGACGGGTTGATGAGGTTCACGCAGGTGGCCAGGACGTCCCCGATGTCCCGGCCCGCCTGGCGGATCGCCTGGACGGCCCGGGGGTCGCCGGAGCGGACGAGGTCGATCACGTCCTGGCTGGTGGCGAGCGTGCCGGGTGCCTGCTCGTTGAGCGTCCGCACGAGCGCGGGGGCGCCGGCCAGCGCCTCGAGGCAGCCGGTGTTGCCGCAGCGGCAGAGGAGCTCGTCGCCGCGCGGCACCCGGACGTGGCCGAGGTCCCCGGCGGTGCCCTGGGCCCCGCGCTGGAGGGTGCCGCCGGAGATGATCCCGGCGCCGATGCCCGTGGCCACCTTGACGAACATCAGCTCGGTGGTCTCGGGCCAGAAGAAGCTGCGCTCGCCCAGGGCCATGATGTTCACGTCGTTGTCCACCAGCACGGGCACGTCATAGCGGGCCTGGACGAGGGCGGGGACGTCCACGCGGTCCCACCCCGGCATGATGGGCGGGTTGATCGGCCGGCCCGTCTCGTGCTCCACCGGACCGGGCAGCCCGATGCCGATGGCGGCCAGTTCCGCGGCCGGGCGGTTCCCGCGCTCGAGCAGCGTGGCGACCGTGTGCACGAGCCAGCCCAGGACAGCCTCAGGGCCCTCGCCGATCGCGAGCGCCTCGCGCTCCTCGGCGAGCTCCCGGCCGGAGAGGTCCGCCAGGATCGCCCGGGCGTGCGTCGCCCCGATGTCCGCGCCGACCACCACCCGGGCGCCGGGCTTCAGGGCGAACAGCGACGGTGGGCGCCCCCCGGTGGAGGCGGCTCCGCCGTAGGGGGCGACGAGGCCCAGCGCCATGAGGGTGTCCACGCGGGACGCCACGGTGGAGCGGGCCAGTCCGGTCAGCTGGGCGAGCTCCGCCCGCGTCCTCGGGCGGCCGTCGCGCAGCAGCTGGAAGACTTCGCTCGCCCCCGGAGCGGGCGAGTCCGAGGAACGCGGCGCCGGCGCCGGCGCCGGCGGTGGACTCTGCAGCACTTTTTCAGTAGAGCACGCCCCCTTATGGGGGTCAAGCATGTCACAATCGCACAACCTGAGAACAGCTTTTGCCGGATCGTCGACAGAAGTGTGTGGCCCGTGTCACAGTGGCCGCATGTACGAGCGTGCGAGCTCCCCGGTGCTGACCGTCACCGGCCTGTCGAAGTCCTACTTCGGGGTGCCGGTGCTCGAGGACGTGGACCTCCGGCTGCACGCGGGCGAGGTGCACGGGCTCGTCGGCGAGAACGGCGCCGGGAAGTCCACCCTGATGAAGGTGCTCGCCGGAGTCCACGACCGGGACGCGGGGACCGTGGAGATCGACGGCACCCCCGTCGAGTTCCACCACCCGACCCAGGCGCACGTGGCCGGGCTGTCGACGGTGTTCCAGGAGTTCAACCTGTTGCCCGACCGCACGGTGGCCGAGAACGTCTTCCTCGGCCGCGAGCCGCGCAGGGGCCTGCTCGTCGACCGGCGAGCCATGAACACGATGACGAGCTCCCTGCTCGAGGACCTGGGCATCACCAGCATCCCGCCGACGACCACCGTGAGCTCGCTGTCCGTGGCCCAGCAGCAGATCGTGGAGATCGCCAAGGCCATCAGCTACGACGCCCGCATCATCTCCATGGACGAGCCGACCGCGGCCCTCGCGGGTCCCGAGGTGGACCTGCTGTACGCGATCATCCGCCGGCTCCGGGAGCGCGGCACCGCCATCCTGTACGTGTCCCACCGGCTGAAGGAGATCTTCGACCTGTGCGACACCATCACGGTCCTCAAGGACGGCCGCGTGGTGGGGACCGAGCCCGCGTCCGCCATGGACGACGCCGCCCTGGTGCGCATGATGGTGGGCCGCCCGATCTCCGCCTACTTCCCGGAGGAGGTGCCCGGCACGGGGGTGGGGCGGGAGCTCCTGAGGATCGACGGCGGGGGCAACGACCAGCTCGACGGCATCGACCTGACGCTGCGCGCGGGGGAGATCGTGGGGGTCGCGGGACTGCAGGGCTCCGGGCGCACGGAACTGGTGGAGGCCGTCTTCGGCGTCCACCCGTTCACCCGCGGGTCCATGGAGCTGGACGGCCGGCCGTACCCGGCCTCTTCGCCCCGGCAGGCCGTCCGGCAGCGCGTCGCCCTGATCACGGAGGACCGCAAGACGCAGGGGCTCAGTCTCGGCCAGTCCATCCTGGACAACGCCCTGGGCGTGATCCGCTCCGTCTTCCCGCGGCGGACCGCCGCGGCCAGGAGGGACGTCCCCGGGGTGCTCTCCTCGCTCGAGGTGGTGGCCCGGGACCTGGACCAGGAGGTGCAGTACCTCTCCGGCGGGAACCAGCAGAAGGTGGTCCTCGCGAAGTGGCTGGCGGTGGACCCGCAGGTCGTGCTGCTCGACGAGCCGACCCGCGGGATCGACGTGGGCGCCAAGATCGCCGTCTACAACCTCATGCGCATGCTCGCCGCCGAGGGCAAGGCCATGCTCATGGTCTCCAGCGAGCTGCCGGAGGTCCTGGGCATGTCCAGCCGGATCGTCGTCATGCGGGACGGCCGGGTCGCCGGCGAGCTCCCGCCGGACGCCACCGAGGAGCAGGTGCTGCAGCTGGCCACCGGCGCCCGCACGGAAGGGGCGAGACCGTGATGACGTTCTCGAGGCTCACGTCCACCCACATCGTCTACCTCGTGGTCCTGCTGACCTTCGTGGTCGGCATGGTGCTGGTCGGCGCCACCGGGCGCAGCTTCGTCAGCGCCGGGAACATCTCCGCGGTCCTCACCGGGACCAGCGTCCTCGGCTTCATCGCGATCGGCCAGACGCTCGTGATCCTGGTGGGGAGCCTCGACCTGTCCGTGCCGTACGTCATCAGCCTCGCGAGCCTGCTCTCGGCGGGGCTCATGGCGAACCAGCCGGGCAACATCCTGGCCGGCGTGGCACTCGCCCTGGTCGTCTCCGCGGGCATCGGCCTGGTCAACGGTCTCGTGGTGTCCGGGCTGAAGGTCCACGGCTTCATCGCCACGCTGGGCACCGGCCTGGTCGTCAGCGGCTATCTCGCCACCAACTACAAGGGCAGCTCGGGGCAGACCCCCGTGGCCTTCCGCCTCATCGGCGCCACGGGCATCGGCCCGGTCCCGGTCTCCACGCTGATCATGCTGGCCTGCGCGGGCGCGGTCCTGCTCATGCTGACCCGCAGCCGGCTGGGCCACCACATGTACGCGGTCGGCGGGGACATCCGGGTCGCTCGGATGTCCGGGATCCAGACCGGCACCCCGATCGTCGCCGCCCACGTCATCTGCTCCGTCATGGCCGGTCTCGCGGGCCTGCTGCTCGCGGCGCGGCTCGGGGTGGGCAGCCCCACCATCGGCTCGCAGGGCGGGTACGACCTGCTCTCCATCGCCGCCGTGGTCCTGGGCGGAACGCTGCTGGCGGGTGGCAAGGGGTCGCTGGTGGGGACGCTGGGCGGTGTCCTGATCTTCGCGATGATCGACAACATCATGAGCGTCATGCAGATCAACCCGTTCCTGAAGGACGTGGTCCGCGGCATCGTGATCGTCGTCGCCGTCGCCGTGTACGCCCGGCGCCGGGTGGTCAGCCGGCCCGCGCGCTTCGACCAGCACCGGAGCGGGCGAACCGAGCAGGAGGTCCCGGCATGAGCGCCGCCGTCACGGACCGGGCCGCGGTCCTGCAGCAGAACCGGTCACCCTGGCACGAGCGGGTGCTGCGCGGTCTGCGGACGCCCGGCGGAGCCGTCTTCGTGCTCCTCGTGGTGCTGCTGGCCGCGGCGATCGCCGTCAACCCGTCCTTCGGCGAACCGGGCTCGCTGATCCGGTTCGTCGGCCGCACGGCGCCGATCGCCATCGCGGCCATCGGGCAGTACTTCGTGATCGTCTCCGGGGAGTTCGACCTGTCCATGGGCTCGGTGGTCACCGCCCAGGTGTTCGTGGCCGGCAACCTCATCGGCCAGGACGACAGCCGGACCGTGCCCGTCCTGGTGCTGATGCTCGTCCTCGGCGCCCTCGTGGGCCTGGTCAACGGGCTGGTCACCACGCTCCTCAAGGTGCCCAGCTTCATCGTGACCCTCGGCACCATGCTCGCCCTGCTGGGCCTGGTGCTCTACTGGACGGGCGGCGCCGCGACGGGGAACCCGGCGGACAGCTTCCGGCAGATCGGCCGCGGCGGCATCCAGGACGTCCCCGTCCTGGGCGTCCTGCCCTATCCGGTCGTCCTGGTGACGGTCGTCGCGGCCGCCGCCTTCTGGCTCATGCGCCGGCCCTACGGCCGCACGCTCGTCGCCGTGGGCGACAACCCCCGGGCCGCCGCCCTGACCGGTGCCCGGGTCTGGTGGGTGCGCACCCGGGCGTTCATGCTCTCCTCCCTGGCCGCGACCGTGGCGGGGATCATCCTGGTGGGCTACGCCGGGGTGCACCCCTCCGTGGGGCGCGGCTACGAGTTCACGGCCATCACCGCGGTCGTCCTCGGCGGCGTCGTGCTGGGCGGCGGGCGCGGCTGGGTGCTCTCCGCGGCCGCCGGCGCCTTCGCCCTCGAGACGCTCTTCGCGCTCCTGAACTTCCTGGGCGTCCAGTCGACCTGGCGGGACACCGTCCAGGGCGCGATCATCATCCTCGCCGTCGCCGCCGGCACCCAGACGTGGAAGCGCCGCCGGCGCGGCCGGACCGCAGCGGCGCAGGAGCCGAGACGTGCCATCGCAGCACCGCCCACCCCGGGCACCGACGAGGAAGGAACATGATGCGCCGAAGCATCCAGTCAAAGGTCACCGTGGTGGCAGCGGCAGCGCTGCTGGGGCTGACCGCCTGCACCACCGATTCGTCGATGGAGGAGCCGCCGCCCGCCGAGACCGGAGGGGCGTCCGCGGCCGCCACACCGGCCCCGGAGGGCGGTGACGAGTGGTTCGACCAGGCGGAGTACGACCGGCAGCTCGAGCAGCGCTCGGCCTCCTTCGAGGGGGACCCGGAGCGGCCCTGGACCCAGTACATCGACGGGGAGACGACCGCCACGGGGGAGTTCGCCGCCGACGGCCCGCAGAAGGTGTGCTTCTCCAACGCCTCCATCTCCAACCCCTGGCGTCAGACCGGGTGGATCACCATGAACGAGCAGCTCAAGGTGCTCCAGGACTCCGGGGTGATCTCCGAGATGGAGACCCGTGACGCCCAGGACGACGACAACACGCAGATCGCCGACATCGACTACTTCATCGCCGAGGGCGAGTGCGACGGGTTCATCATCTCGCCGAACTCCACCGCCGCCCTGACGCCCGCCGTGGAGCGCGCGTGCGAGACCGGCAAACCGGTGGTGGTCTTCGACCGCGGGGTGCAGACCGACTGCGCGACGACGTTCATCCACCCCATCGGCGGCTTCGCCTGGGGCATCGACTCGGCGAACTTCCTGGTCGACAACCTGCAGGAGGGCGACAAGGTGGTGGCCCTGCGCATCCTCCCGGGCGTCGACGTCCTGGAGCAGCGCTGGGCCGCGGCCGAGCGGATCTTCGAGGAGAAGGGGATCGAGGCGACGGACTACTTCACCGGGGCCGACCCCACCGAGATCAAGAAGATCATCTCCGACGAGCTCGCCACCGGGGACGTGCAGGGCGTGTGGATGGACGCCGGTGACGGCGCCGTCGCCGCCATCGAGGCGTTCGAGGACGCGGGCGCGGACTACCCGGTGATGACCGGAGAGGACGAGATGAGCTTCCTGCGCAAGTGGGAGGACACCGGCCTGACCGGCCTCGCCCCGGTGTACTCAAACTTCCAGTGGCGCACCCCGCTGCTGGCGCTCGAGCAGATCTTCGCCGGCGAGGACGTCCCCGCCGAGTGGGTCCTGCCGCAGGAGCCCATCACCGAGGACCAGCGGGCGGATTTCCTCGCCGACAACGAGGGGATGCCGGACGGCCACTACGCGAAGTTCGGCGGCGAGGACCTGCCGGGCTACCCCGACGTCTGGCGGGACCGCGTCATCCCCTGACCCGCACGACCACGCCCTGCCCGCCACCGGCCCGGTCCCGGGAGCTCCCGGCGGCGGGCAGGGCGCCATCCACGACAGTCCACCGAGAGGAGGCAGGCCCGTGCAGCGCTTGATCGGCGTCAACACCTGGGTGTGGGAGTCCCCGCTCACCGACTCGAACCTGCCCCCGCTGCTGGGGAAGATCGCGGACATGGGCTTCGACGCCGTCGAGCTCCCGCTGGAGAACGTCGGCGACCTCTCGGCCGGGGCAGTGCGGGACGCGCTCGCCGGGCTCAGGCCGTTCGTCATCGGCGCCATGGCGCCCGGACGGGAACTGGTCCTGGCGGACGACGCCGTGATCGCCCGGACCCAGCGCTACCTCAGGGCCTGCATCCAGCTGGCCCACGACGTCGGCGCACCGGCCGTGTGCGGGCCCTTCTACGCGCACACGGGACGGCTGTGGCGGATGGACGCGGCGGAGCGCGCGGACGCGTACGCGCAGCTGCGGCGCAACCTGGCACCGCTGGCCGCCGAGGCCGAGGCCGCCGGGGTCGTCCTGGGCATCGAACCGCTCAACCGCTACGAGACGTCCCTGATCAACACCACCGCACAGGCGCTCGACGCCCTCGGGCCGCTGCTCGGCCACGGTGTGGGCCTGGCCCTGGACACCTACCACCTGCACATCGAGGAGCGCTCCTCCGCCGACGCCGTCCGGGCGGCCGGCGAGCACCTCGTGCACGTCCAGGTCTGCGGCAACGACCGGGGAGCCCCCGGCGGGGACCAGACGGACTGGACGGGCATCTTCGACGCCCTGGACGCCGTGGGCTACACCGGCGCCCTCACCATCGAGAGCTTCACCGCCCTCAACGCCAGCATCGCCACCGCCGCCTCGATCTGGCGGCCCCTGGCGGAGACCCAGGACCAGCTCGCGGAGCACGGACTGGCGTTCCTGCGCTCGACCGGCGCCCGGTCCCCAGGAGGACAGCCATGACCACCACCGTGCCCGACCCTGCCGCCCTGGGCGTCGCCGTGCTCGGCTACTCCTTCATGGGCAAGGCCCACTCCAACGCGTGGCGCAACGTCAACGCCTTCTACCCCACGCCCCGCGTGGCGCAGAAGGTGCTGGTGGGCCGGGACGCCGGGCACGTGGCCGAGGCCGCACGGCGGTACGGCTGGGAGGAGAGCGGCACCGACTGGCGGTCGGTGCTGGAACGGGACGACATCCACGTCGTCGACATCTGCACGCCCGGTCACCTGCACGCCGACATGGCCGTGGCCGCCCTCGAGGCCGGCAAGCACGTGCTCGTGGAGAAGCCGCTGGCCAACACGGTGGCCGAGGCCGAGCGGATGGTGGCCGCCGCGGCGGCGGCCCGGGCCCGCGGCGTCCGGTCCATGGTGGGCTTCAACTACCGCCGGGTGCCGGCCCTGGCGCTGGCCCGGGAGCTGATCGCGGACGGCCGCGTGGGCCGGGTCCGGCAGGTCCGGGTCAGCTACCTCCAGGACTGGCTCGCCGACGAGCACGCGCCCATGACGTGGCGCCTGCGCCGGGAGACCGCCGGGTCCGGGGCGCTGGGCGATCTCGCCTCGCACGCCGTCGACCAGGTGCGCTTCCTCCTGGACTCGCCGGTCACGTCCGTCTCCGGGACGGTCACCACGTTCGTCCCGACCCGGGAGGGCGCGGCCGGCCCCGAGCCGGTGACGGTCGACGACGCCGCCTGGGCCACCCTGCGCACCGCCTCCGGGGCCGTGGTCAGCCTGGAGGTCTCCCGCTGCGCCACCGGCCGCAAGAACGCCCTCGAGATCGAGGTCTACGGATCGCGGGGCGGACTGCGCTTCGACCTCGAGCGGCTGAACGAGCTGCACCTGTTCGACACCGCCGCGGCGCCGGACACCCAGGGCTACAACCGGATCCTCGTCACCGAGGACACCCACCCCTACGTGGGGGCGTGGTGGCCGGCCGGACACGTCCTCGGCTGGGACCACACGTTCACCAGCCAGGCCGCCGACCTCCTGCGGGCCATCGACACGGGGACCCCGCCCGCCCCCGGGTTCGAGGACGGCCTGGAGGTCCAGCGGGTGCTCGGCGCCGTGACGGACAGCGCGGCGCGGTCCGGCGCCACCGTCCACCTCTGACCCCGGACCAGCGGAGAACCGCTCTCCCCGACCCGAAGGACTCCCATGGGACACCACCGCTACACGCTGTTCACCGGCCAGTGGGCCGACCTCCCGCTCGAGGAGGTCGCGGAACTCGCCGCCGGCTGGGGCTACGACGGTCTGGAGATCGCCGTCTCCGGCGAGCACCTCGACGCCTGGCGGTGGGACGACGACGCCTACGTCCGGGACCGGCTCGACATCCTCGAGCGCCACGGTCTCGGGGTGTGGGCCATCTCCAACCACCTCAAGGGACAGGCGGTCTGCGACGACCCCATCGACTTCCGGCACGAGTCCATCGTGGGGCCCCGGGTGTGGGGCGATGGATCGCCCGAGGGAGTGCGCGCCCGTGCCGCCGAGGAGATGCAGCTGACGGCACGGCTCGCGCGGAAGCTGGGCGTGGACACGGTGGTCGGCTTCACCGGGTCCTCCGTCTGGCAGTACGTGGCGATGTTCCCGCCGGTCTCCCAGGACGTGATCGATGCGGGCTACCAAGACTTCGCCGACCGGTGGAACCCGATCCTGGACGTCTTCGACGAGTGCGGGGTGCGCTTCGCCCACGAGGTCCACCCCTCCGAGATCGCCTACGACTACTGGTCCACGCACCGGGCGCTGGAGGCCATCGGCCACCGCGAGGCCTTCGGGCTGAACTGGGACCCCAGCCACTTCCTGTGGCAGCAGATCGACCCGGTGGCGTTCATCTCGGACTTCGCGGACCGGATCTACCACGTGGACTGCAAGGACACGAAGATGCGGATGGGCGGGGGGCGCAACGGGATCCTGTCCTCCCACCTGCCCTGGGGCGACCCCCGCCGCGGCTGGGACTTCGTCTCGACCGGCCGGGGCGACGTGCCGTGGGAGGACAGCTTCCGCGCCCTCACCGCCATCGGCTACGACGGCCCCGTGTCCGTGGAGTGGGAGGACGCCGGCATGGACCGCCTCCGGGGCGCCCCCGAGGCCCTGGCGTTCCTGAAGCGCTTCGACTTCGCGCCCTCCGGCGCCTCGTTCGACGCCGCCTTCAAGCAGTAGCCCGGGTCAGCCGGCCGGTCGCCTGGACACGGGCCGGCCACGGGCGCACGAGGGGGTTCTGCACCTCAGGAGGAGCCGTGGGCGGGGCCGGCCGACAGGCGACGACGGCGGCCGGCCCCGCGGACGGCGCGCAGCGGTGGTCCTAGCCGGGTCGGGCCGGCTTGTCGAAGCGCCAGCCGTCGGCCTTGAGCTGGGGGATCACCTGGTCCACGGCCTCGCCGGTCTGGTTGCGGTCGCCGCCGCCGCCGTGGAGGAGGACCACGGCCCCGGGCGTGACGCCCTCCTCGATGCGGCGCACGAGCTCGGCCGTGCCCGGCGGGGCCCAGTCGCCGACGGCCAGCTGCCAGCCCAGCGGCTGCATGCCGAGCCCGGCCGCGACCTCGGGGGTCCGGCCCCAGCTGCCGTAGGGCGCCCCGAAGTAGTCGATCCGTGCTCCGGGCACGGCGTCGCGGATGGCCGCACTGGTCTGCTCCAGGTCCTCGCGGATGGCCTCGGTGTCCCAGCCGCTCATGTCGTCGTGGTGCATCGTGTGGTTGCACAGCCGGTGCCCGGCTGCGGCGCTCAGGTGGACGACGTCGGGGTGCTGCCGCACGTGGTCGCCCCACAGGCAGAAGGTCGCCTTGACGTGGTGCTTCTTCAGCACGGCCAGCAGCCGGGGCGTGCTGACGGGATCGGGGCCGTCGTCGAAGGTCAGGCTGACGTACTGGCCGTCGTGGACCGTGGAGTCCACGATCGCGGGCGTCGCCTGGTCGGCCTGGGCCGGCAGGGCGGTGGCCACGGTCGCGGAGACCGCGGTGACCAGGACCGCGGCGCCGGCCACGACGCGGCGTGCGGCGGGGACGGCAGCGGGCGCGCGCTCCGTCCGGTGTCAGCCGAACGGCGTCGTGGACACCGGCGGTCCACAGGCGGACGATGGAGTTCCGAACCGCAGGAGGAACCATGGGCGAGGTCGGCCGGAAGGCCACGAGGGCGGCCAACGCCGCGGACGACGCGACGGACTCCCGCGGGTTCATCCTTGCGGCCCGCGCCGGATACGTGGCGTCGGGTCTGCTGCACGTCATGATCGGGATCATCGCGGTGCGCGTCGCCACCGGCGGCTCGGGCTCCGCGGACCAGTCGGGCGCGGTCGCCGCGCTCGCCGGCAGCCCGGGCGGCACGGTCCTGCTGTGGGCGTGCTTCCTCGGCTGCGCGGCGCTCGCCGTCTTCCTGCTCAGCGAGGTGTTCTTCGGCGCGACGCAGCAATCGGACCGGGAGCGGCTCAAGCACCGCCTCAAGATGGTCGGCCAGGCGCTCGCCTACGGCGCGATCGGCGCCGTGTTCGGGACCTACGCCCTCGGGGGCTCGAGCGACAGCAGCCAGTCCACCCAGTCGATGAGTGCCCGGCTCATGGCGCACCCGGCCGGCACGGTGCTGCTGATCGCCGTGGGACTGGGGCTCGTCGTCGCCGGTGCCTTCTTCGTCCACCGGGGCATGACGAGATCCTTCCGGGAGAACCTGACGAGCCTGCCGCCGGGCACGGCCGGATCGGCCGTGGTGTGGCTAGGCACGGCCGGCTACGTGGCCAAGGGCATCGCGCTGGCCGTGCTCGGCGCGCTCCTCGTCCTGGCCGCGGCGCGGAGCGACCCCGAGCAGTCGACGGGTCTGGACGGCGCGCTCAAGAGCCTCCAGGAGCAGCCCTTCGGGGCGTGGATCCTCGGGGCCGTGGCCCTGGGTCTCATTGGCTACGGGGCGTTCATGGTGGTCCGGGCCAAGTTCCAGCGGATGTGACGCCGCCCGGGGCGTCCGGGGCAACTGATCGATCGGCCTTCGCCGTCCGCGGCACGAGGAATAGAATGGTGCCCATCCGCATCGCGGTCACCGGGGGGACGCCATGTCCGAAGAGCAGCACACCGTCAACGAGGACGCGCCGTCGTCGGGCTACCGCCTGCTGGACCGGCTGAACCAGATCGCCCTCAGGATCTACGGGGCGGCCGATCGCGTCCCGCCGGAGACCCACGGCGCGGAGGAGAGCGCACGGGCCCACGCCTGGTACGAGGAGTGCCAGAAGCACTTCGTGATCGAGAAGGACGAGCACGGCAACGAGTACCTCTACCACCGTGACGACTCCCGCGGCGGTCCCCGGGCCGGGACCTCCCGCAACTGACGGGCCGCAGGGCCGCGGCGGACGGGCGCCTCAGCGCATCGCGCGCAGCGCGTCGACCAGCGGAGTGGTGTGCCGGCCGAGCAGCCGCGACAGGTCCCCGGTGACGAGGTCCAGGGCGCCGTCCTCGATGTTGGCGTCCAGGGCCACCAGGAACCGCGCGGTGTCCTCGTCCACGCCGGTCCGCTCGAGCTCCGCCAGGTGCTGCTCGGGCGTGAGGCGCCGGTAGGTCACCTCCCGGTCCAGGACCTTGGTGAGCGCGGCGGCGAGCTCGTCGAAGCTCCACGCCACGTCCCCGGAGAGCTCGTAGGTCTGCCCGGCGTGGCCGTCCTGGGCGAGGACCGCGGCGATCGCCTCCGCGTAGTCCTCGCGGGTGGCGCTGGCCACCCGGCCGTCCCCGGCGCTGGCCAGGACCACGCCGGTGGTCTCCGCGTGCCGCAGGGCCGGCTCGAAGTTCTCGGTGTACCAGCCGTTGCGCACGATCGTGTAGGGGAGCCCGGAGTCGGCGATCGCCTGCTCCGTGGCCAGGTGCTCGTCCGCGAGCAGCAGCTTCCCGCGGTCGGCCCCGAGGGCGCTGGTGTAGACGAGGCGGGAGACCCCGGCGCGGACGGCGGCGTCGACCGCGTTCCGGTGCTGGGGCACGCGCACGCCCACCTCGCTGCTGGAGACCAGCAGGACCGTGTCCGCCCCCGCGAACGCCTCGTCGAGGGTCGCGGGGTCGGTGTAGTCGACCCGGACCGTGGCCAGGTCCAGCTCCCGGAGGGCGCCGAGCTTGTCCTCGTTGCGGCCGGCGGCCACGAGGTCCGGCAGCGGCACGTCCAGGCGCAGGAGGGAGCTGATGACGTGGCGGCCCAGCTGGCCGGTGGCGCCGGTGATGACGATCGACACGGTGTTCCTCTCGATGGTGGCCCGGCGGCGGCCCGCGGGCTCCGGCGGCGTCCCGCCGGGCGCGGCGGTGTGCCCTGTGCAACGGGCGCCGCCCGCGGCGTATTTCCGGCCGGCGGTCCCGGCGGCCGCGGGGCCGATCGCCTCCGGAGGAACACGGGTCCCGTGTCCGGGGCGGCGCGTAGCCTGGTGCCATGAGCCTCGCCCAGAAGATCAACCGTGTCGTCGCCCCCTTCGAGGTCATCTCCGACTACGTGCCCGCCGGCGACCAGCCCAAGGCCATCGAGGAGCTCGCCGCGAGGATCGAGGCCGGGGAGAAGGACGTCGTGCTGCTCGGCGCCACCGGCACCGGCAAGTCCGCGACCGCCGCGTGGCTCATCGAGCGGGTCCAGCGCCCGACCCTCGTCATGGTGCAGAACAAGACGCTCGCCGCGCAGCTCGCGAACGAGTTGCGCGAGCTGCTGCCCAACAACGCCGTCGAGTACTTCGTCTCCTACTACGACTACTACCAGCCCGAGGCCTACGTCCCGCAGACGGACACCTTCATCGAGAAGGACTCGTCCATCAACGAGGAGGTCGAGCGGCTGCGGCACTCCGCGACCAACGCCCTGCTGACCCGGCGCGACGTCATCGTGGTCGCCACCGTGTCCTGCATCTACGGCCTGGGCACCCCCGAGGAGTACGTGGCGCAGATGGTGACGCTGCGCCGGGGGGAGGAGATGGACCGCGACGAGCTGCTGCGCCGGTTCGTGCACATGCAGTACGCGCGCAACGACGTCGACTTCCACCGCGGCACGTTCCGCGTGCGGGGGGACACCGTGGAGATCATCCCGATGTACGAGGAGCACGCGGTCCGCGTGGAGTTCTTCGGCGACGAGATCGAGTCCATCTACACCCTCCACCCGCTCACCGGGGAGATCATCCGCGAGGAGACCGAGATGTACGTCTTCCCCGCCTCCCACTACGTGGCCGGCGCGGACCGGATGGCCACGGCCGTGAAGTCCATCGAGGACGAGCTCGCCGCGCGGCTGAAGGAGCTGGAGTCCCAGAACAAGCTCGTCGAGGCCCAGCGGCTGCGCATGCGCACCACCTACGACCTCGAGATGATGGAGCAGATGGGCTACTGCAACGGCATCGAGAACTACTCCCTGCACATCGACGGCCGTCCCCGCGGGTCCGCCCCGCACTGCCTCATCGACTACTTCCCCGACGACTTCCTGCTGGTGGTCGACGAGTCCCACGTGACGATCCCGCAGATCGGCGGCATGTACGAGGGGGACATGTCCCGCAAGCGCACCCTCGTGGAGCACGGCTTCCGGCTGCCCTCCGCGATGGACAACCGCCCGCTGAAGTGGGACGAATTCCTGGGGCGCATCGGCCAGACCGTCTACCTCTCGGCCACGCCGGGCAAGTACGAGCTCTCCCAGGCGGACGGCTACGTGGAGCAGATCATCCGGCCCACCGGGCTGATCGACCCCGAGGTGGTCGTCAAGCCCACCAAGGGGCAGATCGACGACCTCCTCGACGAGATCAACGTGCGGGTCGAGCGGGACGAGCGCGTGCTCGTCACCACCCTCACCAAGCGCATGGCCGAGGACCTCACCGAGTACCTCATGGAGCACGGGGTCAAGGTCCAGTACCTGCACTCCGACGTCGACACCCTCCGCCGCGTGGAGCTGCTGCGCGAGCTGCGGATGGGCACGTTCGACGTCCTCGTCGGCATCAACCTGCTCCGGGAGGGACTGGACCTGCCCGAGGTGTCGCTGGTGGCGATCCTGGACGCCGACAAGGAGGGCTTCCTGCGCTCCACGACCTCGCTCATCCAGACCATCGGCCGTGCCGCCCGCAACGTCTCGGGCCAGGTGCACATGTACGCCGACCGGATCACCGACTCAATGGCCACGGCCATCGAGGAGACGAACCGGCGCCGGGAGATCCAGGTCGCCTACAACACGGAGCACGGGATCGACCCGCAGCCCCTGCGGAAGAAGATCGCGGACATCACCGACCAGCTCCAGCGCGAGGAGGAGGACACCCGCGAGCTGCTCGCCCGGCGCGCCGCCGCCGGCAAGAAGACCGCCCCGACCGGGGCGAGGGGCGGGCGGGACGCCGTGGCGGCCGCGGAGGACAAGCTGCGCCAGGACGGGTTCGCGGCCGCGCCGGCGGAGGACCTCGTGGACCTCATCGCCCAGATGACGGAGCAGATGCAGGCCGCGGCCGCGGAGCTGCAGTTCGAGCTCGCCGGCCGGATCCGCGACGAGCTCTCGGACCTGAAGAAGGAGCTGCGGCAGATGCAGCAGGCCGGGCACGCCTGAGCCCGGACGGCGCCGGACGGGCTCCGGGCGCAACACGTTCCCGGTGTTCTCCCAGGGTCCGATAGACTGCTCCCCGCGTAGGGGAGTATCCCTCAGCGTTGCGGACGTCAGCACGTCGGGCCACGGGCCCGGCCGGGCGCAACGGTCGGCCTCGGCATGCGGGCTCCGGCCCGGCCGAGGCGGCGGAGAGACTTGCGGCTCATTCCGGCGCCCTCACCACCACGTCAGCAGACGCGGTGGGCGGGGCGCCGCCACCTCGAAGCGAAAGTACTCGCGTGCACACACAACTACCAGCGTGGTTCGAGATCGGCTCGTTCGTCGTCCTCGGGCTCATCCTGCTCTTCGACCTGATCATCGTCGCCAGGCGCCCCCACGAACCCTCCATGAAGGAGGCGGGCATCTGGGTGGCCATCTACGTGGCCCTCGCGCTCGTCTTCGGCGGCCTGATGTTCGCCTTCGCAGGAGTGGAGCCGGGCACCCAGTTCATCGCCGGCTGGATCACGGAGTACAGCCTCAGCATCGACAACCTCTTCGTGTTCATCGTGATCATGACCCGCTTCGCGGTGCCGCGGAAGTACCAGCAGGAGGTGCTGATGGTGGGCATCATCATCGCGCTGGTCCTGCGCGGGATCTTCATCCTGCTGGGCGCCACGATCATCGCCAACTTCTCGTGGGTCTTCTACATCTTCGGCGTCTTCCTGCTGTGGACCGCCTACCACCAGGCCAAGGACGACGGCGAGGACGAGTCGGAGGAGAACGCCGTCATCCGCAAGCTCCGCACGGTGGTGCCCATGACGGAGCAGTACGACGGCAACAAGCTGCGCACCGTCGTGGACGGCAAGAAGGTGTTCACGCCGATGCTCGTCGTCTTCGTGACGATCGGTCTCACCGACCTGATGTTCGCCTTCGACTCCATCCCGGCGATCTTCGGCCTCACCCAGAGCCCGTTCATCGTGTTCACGGCCAACATCTTCGCGCTGATGGGTCTGCGCCAGCTCTACTTCCTGCTGGGCGGGCTCATGGAGCGGCTCATCTACCTCAAGCACGGCCTGTCCCTGATCCTCGCGTTCATCGGCGTGAAGCTCATCCTGCACGCCATGCACGAGAACGAGCTTCCCTTCATCAACGGGGGTGAGCACATCGAGTGGGCCCCCGAGATCCCGACCTTCGTCTCCCTCGGGGTCATCGTGGCCATCATCGTGGTCGCCACCGTCGCCTCCATGGTCAGCCCGAAGGGCCGCGCCGCGCACGCCGTCGCCGAGCTGCACCGGGCCATCGAGGTCTACCGAGGCATCCCCGAGGGCACCCCCACCACGGAGATCCGCCTCGTGCAGGCCGAGCTCGTCAAGAAGCACCACGCGGCGCGCGGCGCCGCCGAGCGCTCCTCCGTGGAGCTCCCCGACCTGCACGAGCACACGGGCAAGACCGCGGACGAGCACCATGTCGAGAGCCAGGGCGAGACGCGCTCCGAGCAGGACCTCACGACCGGTGAGCCCGGCGAGAACGGCCCGCGCCGGCCCCTGGTCTGATCGCACCGGACCGCCGAGGGGGTCGCGACGACAAGGGGCCTGACACGCCGGACGGTGTGTCAGGCCCCTCGCCGTCCGTGGGCCCGGACGGATCCGTATACACTGGACGGAGCCTAGGGGAGTATCCCTCAGCGTTGTGGACGTCAGCACGTCGGGCCCCAGCCCGGCCGGACACAGCGGCCGAACCCGACGTGGTGGACCCGACCGGTCCTGCCCGGGTGGCGGAGAGACTTACGGCGTCCCGTACGCGACCCCGAAAGTAGGACCATGGAAGTCTCATCCACCGTCTGGATCGTCACGATCGCGGCCATCGTCGGCCTGCTGCTCTTCGACTACGTATTCCACGTGCGCAAGGCCCACGAGCCCGAGCTGAAGGAAGCCGCCATCTGGTCGGCGATCTACGTGGGCCTCGCCCTCCTCTTCGGCCTGTTCGTCCTCATCGAGTGGGGCGGGCGCTACGCCGGCGAGTACTACGCCGGGTACATCACGGAGAAGGCGCTGTCCGTCGACAACCTCTTCGTCTTCCTCATCATCATGGCCTCCTTCAAGGTCCCGCGGGCGGACCAGCAGAAGGTGCTGCTGTTCGGCATCACGTTCGCCCTGATCGCCCGCACCGCCCTGATCTTCGTGGGCGCCGCCGCCATCAACGCGTGGGCCTGGGTGTTCTACCTCTTCGGCCTGATCCTGCTGCTGACGGCGGGCTCGCTGATCAAGGGGGAGCTCTCCGAGTCCAGCCACGACGAGGCGGACAACTTCGTGGTCCGGCTGGCCAAGCGGTTCATCCACACCACGGACCACTACGACGGCGACAAGCTGTTCACCGTCCACAACGGCAAGCGCGCCATGACCCCCATGCTGCTGGTCATGGTCGCCATCGGCGGCACCGACGTCCTCTTCGCCCTGGACTCCATCCCGGCGATCTTCGGCCTGACCCAGGAGACCTACCTGGTGTTCACGGCCGTGGCGTTCTCCCTGATGGGCCTGCGCCAGCTGTACTTCCTCATCGACGGGCTGCTGGACCGGCTCATCTACCTCTCCTGGGGCCTGGCGATCATCCTCGCCTTCATCGGGATCAAGCTCATCATCCACGCCCTGCACGAGAACAGCCTGGCGTTCATCAACAACGGCGAGCACGTGGAGGTCGTCGAGGTGACGATCGGCATGTCCCTGACCGTGATCCTCGGCGTCCTGGTGCTCACCGTCCTCGCGTCCCTGTACAGCCCGAAGGGCCGCGCCCTGCGGGTGCTCAACGGCCTGCAGACGGTCGCCGAGAAGTACGTGACCCTGCCCCAGGACGCCAGTGCCGGGGAGCGCCGGAAGCTCGCCGACAAGGCCGCCAAGTACCAGCGGCAGATGCCGAAGATCTCCGACAAGCACCGCGAGGAGCTGCTCGAGTCCGAGAAGCACTTCCGCGAGCTGCTGGACCGGGCCCGCGGCAAGCACCGCGAGTTCGAGCGCACCGGGGTGGCCCCCGAGCCGGACGCCGTGCCGGAGCCGGAGGCCGAGGCCCTCTCCGGTGCCCGCTCCGACACCCGGGACGCGGCCGGCACCACGACGCCGGACGCTCCCCGCGACGGCGGCAGCTCCGCCGTCTGAGCATCCGCTCCCGGTGCCCCGCGCACCGGGAGCAGGAGCC
>NZ_BAAGPL010000031.1:0-5176 GCF_054784195.1 Kocuria himachalensis | reverse complement strand
GTCGTCGTCGGACCGCCGGGCGGGCGGACCCGGCTCAGCGGCCGGACTCGGTGACGGGCCCGACGTTGTCCACGACCACGGCGGGGAAGCCGTCCTCGTCCGAGGTCCGCAGGTCGATGCGGGCGTTGATGCCCCAGTCGTGGTGGCCGTCCGGGTCGTCGAAGACCTGCACCACGGTCCAGTATCCCGGCAGGCCCTCGGGCTGCTCGTCGATCCGGATCAGCCCCGGCCCCCTCGACTGGGGGTCCGTGTAGATGTCCTCGTGCTCCGCGAAGTACGCGTCCATGGCGTCCGCCCACCGGTCCCGGTCCCAGCCGTGCTCGCCGTCGAGGGCGCCCAGGACCTTGTCCTTCTCGTCCGCGAACAGCTCGACGCGCTGGAACAGCGCGTTGCGGACCATGACCCGGAAGGCCCGAGGGTTGGACGTGATCACGGGGGGCTGCTCGTCGATGAGCTCCTCGAGGGAGTCCGCGGAGGTGCCCATGGGGGACTCCTCCCCGGCGGCCAGCTTCTCCCACTCGTCGAGCAGCGAGTTGTCGATCTGCCGGATGAGCTCGCCCAGCCACTCCACGAGGTCCTCGAGGTCCTCCCGGAGCAGGTCCAGCGGGACGGTCTGGCGCAGCGCCTTGTAGGCGTCGGAGAGGTAGCGCAGCAGGATGCCCTCGGACCGGGCGAGACCGTAGAACTGCACGTAGTCGCCGAACGTCATGGCGCGCTCGTACATGTCCCGCACCACCGACTTGGGCGTCAGCTCGAACTGCGCCACCCACGGGGCGCCGGTGCGGTAGGTCTCGAACGCCTGGCCCAGCAGCTCCTCGAGCGGCTTGGCGTAGCTGACGTCCTCGAGCTCCTTCATCCGCTCGTCGTAGTCGAGGCCCTCCGCCTTCATCGACGCCACGGCCTCCCCGCGGGCCTTCTTCTCCTGCATGTTCAGGACCTGGCGGGGCTTCTCCAGGGTCGCCTCGATGACGGAGACGACGTCCAGGGCGTAGCCGGGGTCCTCCCGGTCCAGCAGGGTGAGGGCGGCGAGGGCGAAGGGGGACAGCGGCTGGTTGAGGGCGAAGTTCTCCTGCAGCTCCACGGTCAGCCGCCACGTGCGGCCCTCCGCGTCGGGCTCGTCGAGCTTCTCGACGACCCCGGCGGCGCGCAGCTCCTTGAGGATCCCGATGGCCTGCTTCAGCAGGGCGCGCTGCCGCTGCCGCGTCTCGTGGTTGTGGGTCAGCAGGTGCCACGCCGCCAGCACCGGGTCCCCGGGGCGCTGCAGGATGTTGAGCAGCATCGAGTGGGTCACCGTGAAGGACGAGCTCAGCGGTTCCGGCTCGGCGGCGACCAGCGTCTCGAACGTCGGCTTCCCCCAGGACACGAAGCCCTGCGGCGGCTTCTTCCGCACCACCTGCCGCAGCTTCTTCTGGTCGTCGCCGAACTTGGCGTGGGCCTTCTTCATGGCCTTGTTGTTCTCGATGACGTGCTCGGGGGCCTGGACCACCACGGTGCCCGCGGTGTCGTAGCCGGCCCGCCCGGCCCGGCCGGCGATCTGGTGGAACTCGCGGGCGTTGAGCCGGCGGGTGCGCTCGCCGTCGAACTTGGACAGCGCCGTGATGACCACGGTGCGGATGGGCACGTTGATGCCCACCCCCAGGGTGTCGGTGCCGCAGATGACCTTGAGCAGCCCGGTCTGGGCGAGCTGCTCCACGAGCCGGCGGTACTTGGGGAGCATCCCGGCGTGGTGGACCCCGATGCCGTGGCGGACCAGGCGGTTGAGGGTCTTGCCGAAGCCGGCGGAGAAGCGGAACCCGGCGATCAGCTCGCCGATGCGCTCCTTCTCCTCCTTGGTCAGCACGTTGACCGACATCAGGTTCTGGGCCTGGTCCATGGCCTGCAGCTGGGAGAAGTGCACCACGTAGACCGGGGCCTGGTTGGTGCTCAGCAGCTCCTCGAGGGCCTCGTGGATGGGGTCCTCGGACCAGTAGTGGTGCAGCGGGATGGGCCGCTCCGCGGAGGACACCGTCGTCGTCGGGCGCCCCGTGAGCTCAGTGATCCCCTCCTCGAAGCGGGAGACGTCCCCGAGCGTGGCGCTCATGACCAGGAACTGCGCCTGGGGCAGCTCCAGCAGCGGCACCTGCCACGCCCAGCCGCGCTGCGGGTCGGAGTAGAAGTGGAACTCGTCCATCACCACGGGTCCCACGTCCGCGTCCCGGCCCTCGCGCAGGGCGACGTTGGCGAGGATCTCCGCGGTGCAGCAGATGATGGGGGCGGCGGCGTTGACCGCGGAGTCGCCGGTGACCATGCCGACGTTCTCCGCGCCGAAGATCTCCACGAGCGAGAAGAACTTCTCGGACACGAGCGCCTTGATCGGGGCGGTGTAGTAGGAGCGCTGCCCGGCGGCGAGACCCGCGAAGTGCGCCGCGACCGCCACCGTGGACTTCCCGGACCCGGTCGGGGTCGCGAGGATCACGTTGGACCCGCTCGCGAACTCGAGCACGGCCTCGTCCTGGGCGGGGTAGAGCTCCATGTCCCGGGAGGCGATCCAGCCGAGGAACCCCTCGTAGACCTCGTCCCCGGACAGGGCGTTGGTGGCGAAGTCGCCGCGGTAGTACGGGTGGCCCGGCGTGCCGAGCTCGGAGGAGAGGGCTTCGAGGAGTTTCATCGTCCTCCACTGTATCGGGACGGCCCGCCCGGGCCTGTGCCCGGACCGCGCCACGGGGACCCGTGCTCCGTCACCGACGGCGGGGCACTCGCCGGGACGCACCCCGGTCCCGCAGACTGGGCGCATGACGCACGTCACAGCCCCGCTGCCCTCGGACCTGGAGATCGCCCAGGCCGCCCGGCCCCGCCCCGTGACCGAGATCGCGGCCGCCGCCGGGATCGCCGCCGACCGCCTGGAGCCCTACGGGCGCTTCGTGGCGAAGGTCGACCCCCGCCCGGACGAGGTGTCCACCCCCGAGGAGGCCGCCGAGCGCAAGCACGCCCGGGGCGTGCGGTACGTGGTCGTCACGTCGCTGACCCCCACGCCGCTCGGCGAGGGGAAGACGGCCACGGCGGTGGGCCTGGCCCAGGGCATGGCGGCCACCGGCCGTTCCGCCGCCCTGACCCTGCGCCAGCCCTCCATGGGCCCCACGTTCGGCATCAAGGGCGGCGCCGCAGGAGCGGGGTACGCCCAGCTGCTGCCCATGGACAAGCTGAACCTGCACCTGACCGGGGACTTCCACGCCGTCACGGCCGCCCACAACCTGCTGGCGGCGATGATCGACAACCACCTGCACCACGGCAACGCCCTGAACCTGGACGTCCGCTCGATCACGTGGCGGCGGGTCCTGGACGTCAACGACCGGGCGCTGCGCACCGTGGTGGTGGGCCTCGGCGACCACCAGGACGGTGTGCCGCGCCAGACGGGCTTCGACATCACGGCCGCGTCCGAGGTGATGGTGATCCTCTCGCTCGCCACGTCCTTCGCCGACCTGCGCCGCCGCCTGGGCCGGATCGTGGTCGGCGCCACGCACGGCGGCGAACCCGTCTCCGCGGAGGACCTCAAGGCCGCCGGCTCCATGGCCGTGCTGCTGCAGGACGCCTTCCAGCCGAACCTGCTGCAGACCCTCGAGGCGACCCCGGCGCTGGTCCACGCCGGGCCGTTCGGCAACATCGCGACCGGCAACTCCTCCGTGGTCGCCGACTACGTGGCCATGGCCCACGCCGACTACGTCATCACCGAGGCGGGGTTCGGCGCGGACATGGGTCTCGAGCGACTGGTCAACGTCAAGGCCAGGGCCTCCGGCCTGACCCCGGACGCGGCGGTGCTCGTGACCACGGTGCGGGCGCTGAAGACCCACTCCGGCCGCTACACCGTGCGCCCGGGCAAGGCGCTGCCGGCGGAGATGCTCCAGGAGAACCCCGAGGACGTGGAGGCGGGGGCGGCCAACCTGCTGCACCACCTGGCGATCGCCCGGTCCTTCGGGATCTCCCCGGTCGTGGCGATCAACGCGTTCCCCGGGGACCACCCCTCGGAGCACGAGGCGATCCGCCGGATCGCCCGGGCGACCGGGGCGGAGGTGGCGGTGTGCACGGCGGTGTCCCAGGGCGGGGCCGGAGCGGCCGAGCTCGCCGACGCCGTGGCCGCCGCGTGCGAGCACCCCGCCGGGTACACCCCGACCTACGGGCTCACCGAGTCCCTCGAGGACAAGCTCACCGCGGTCGCCACCCGCGTCTACGGCGCGGACGGCCTCGAGATCACCCCGGCCGCGGAGCACCAGCTGGCCCGCTACGAGGAGCTCGGCTACGGGGGGCTGCCGGTCGTCATCGCCAAGACCCACCTGTCCACCACCGCGGACCCGGCCCGCAAGGGAGCGCCCACCGGGTGGTCCCTGCCGGTCCGGGAACTGCGCGCCGCCGTGGGCGCCGGCTACCTCTACGCCATCTGCGGGACGATGCGCACCATGCCCGGCCTGGGCACGTCCCCGGCGGCAGAGCGGATCGGGATCGACGACGACGGGCGCGTCACCGGCCTGTTCTGACGCCTGGCCCGCCCGGGGCACGCGTCCGCCGGCGCACGCCACGTCCGGCGCACGCCCCACCGGCTCAGCGGCGGGGCAGCAGCTCCTCGCCGGGCCCGTACCGCCGCAGCATGCGCTCCGAGGGTGCCCACCACAGGACGGCCGCCCACGCGTACCCCGCCCCGGCCACGGCCAGGGGGTCCGCCCAGGAGGACCCGGGTCCGCCCGTCCAGGACCACAGGACCCAGGCCGCGGCGCCCCCGAGGACCGCCGCGGCCACGACGACCACGAGGGCCCAGGCGGAGCGCACCCATCCCGCCAGGAGCAGGGCGCCGACCACGAGCAGCGCCAGGGCCAGTGCGGCGGCCCGCGGCCCGGCGCCGTCCGGCACGCGGTCCGGGAGCCCGGCCAGGACGGCACCGGCCCAGACCGCCACCGCCACGAGCACCACGAGAGCCGCACGCCCCATCTCGTCCATGCCCTCGCGGCCCGGCACGCGCACCGCCACGACCGCGGCGAGGCGGGCCAGGGCGAGCGCGGCGAGCACCAGCAGCAGCGCCGCGGCGGCGCGCCCGGACGGCACGGCGGTCCAGAGCGGGAGCAGCAGGGACAGCGCGGCCGCACCCACGAGGGCGGCCCGCCGCAGCGCGCCGCGGCGGGCGGCGGCGACCTCGCCGGCCGTGACCGGC
>NZ_BAAGPL010000030.1:0-12614 GCF_054784195.1 Kocuria himachalensis | reverse complement strand
GCATCCTCGGGGAGCTCGTGACCACGGGCCAGCGCGCGGGCGACCTCGACGATGCCACCCCGCAACTCCAGGGCGTGCGCCAGGTCCTGCTCGGTGGCGGCAGCCACAGTGGGTGGGATGTGTTGACGCAACCACTGGGTCAGGTCCTCGGGCCCCCGCAACCGTTCCCCGCCCGGGAGACCGGCGCCGAAGCCACCGGTGTAGCCGAAGTCAAGACAGATCGCCCCGGGACGAAAAGCTAATCCGGAGCCCCATGAAGACTGGGGCTTTCGACCTCGCGCCATGGGGTCACCGTAAATGATCACGTACGGGCCGGAACAGGTTCCCCACCCGCTGGCATGTTCCACCACGAGAATGACTTGCGTTGTCTGCCCCCCTGCACGCCCTCAGGAACCAGGCAGGAACCCATGGGACGGGGCCCCATCGCGCTCCCGCACAGGGCCTCTGATCACTTCTGGACGGGGTGGTTCCTCGTCAGGACCGCAACACTCCTGAAAATTCGAGCTATGGACAGCGTCGCGCAGGGCCCTGATCGCTGGATGACCCCCTCCCGACGCTCGAAGTCACAAGGTGTTCGACATTACATATGGCCCAGATAGCGGCCATCAGTCAGCTCAGTTATCACCCGATCGTGCGGCAGTCCCCGGCGGCGCTTCCGCCGATGCTGGTGTCGCCACTAGCCTGGAGGCACCATGACCGGCGCCGGGGACGTCCGGTGTGGGACACGGGGCGGGGAGCACGAGGTGGACGCAGGGAGTGAAAACCCCGACAGTGATGAACAAAGTTCGTCGCCCAAGAGCGGCGCCCGATGGGCCACTGTGGTCCTGTGGGGACACCGGTTCGGCTTCCTCATCACCAGCGTCCTGGCCGGCTGGGGCGTTTACCACCTCCTCCTCGAGGAGATCGACGACGACGGGCGCCTGCCCTGGCTGTTCCTGCCGCTGTGGGTGCTGTCGGCCTATGTGCTCCTGCCCCGGTTGAACCGTCTGCTCACCGCCATCTATGTCCCCAACTACTTCATCGGGCGGGCCCGCACCTCCGACGGCTTGCTGGGGGACCCGGTCAACCTGGCGGTGGTGGGTACCCCTGCGCGGCTGTCCGCCGCGATGGTCGGGGCCGGCTGGACCGCCGCGGATCCGCTGACCCTTGGCACCGGCTGGCACATCGTGCGGGCGTTCATGTTCCGCCAGAGCTACCCGGCGGCGCCCGTCAGCTCCCTGTTCGCCTTCGGCCAAAGGCAGTCCCTGGCGTTTGAGCGAGAGGTGGCCGGCAGCCCGGCCCAGCGCCACCACGTCCGGTTCTGGGTCTGCCCGCCGGGGTGGAGGCTCCCCGGTGGGTTCGCCGTCGACCTCATCGGGGCGGCCACCTTCGACCGGCGGGTGGGACTGTCCCTGTTCACGCTCCAGATCACGCACAAGATCGCCGCAGACACCGACCGGGAGCGTGACCTCATCGTCTCCTCCCTGCTCTCCGCCGGCGCCACGGTCCACATCGTCCAGCAGTACTCCACCGGCTATCACGCCCGCAATGGAGGCGGGGACGCCATCGAGACGGACGGGGATCTGCCCATCATCAACGTCTGCCCGCTCGGGGCGCCGAGAGACGGCCCCGACGACGGATGAGCAGTCCCGTCCGGCAGGATCACCGGACGATCCCGTGAATCGGCCCGCCGAGTGGCACCAGCGCCGATTCCATGCGTGTGTCCGCAGGGTGGGGACGTCAGGCTCAGGTCGGGTGCGGCGTCTGAGAGTCAGGCCCTGGGCGCGAAGTAGGACGACGTGTCTCCCAGCCAGGTCAGGGACTCGGCCATGGCCGGGCGCCACACCTCGGGGCGGTGTCCGCCCGAGCGGGTGATGCGGGTGGTCAGCGAGGTCGGCGCCCGTACGTGCGGCTGGAACTCGGCCAGCGACTGCAGCGGTATCAGGTCGCCGCCGCCGCTGAAGAACCATATGTCCACGTAGGGACGGAGCTGGGCGACGCTGGTTCCCAGCGTGTAGCGGGCGTCGTCGGGGGCCGCCCACTGCTGGTCCTGTGTGTAGATCGGGGAGAAGTAGCCGGCGATGTTGATCGATCGGGGCCATTGGTCTGGATGGCGCACCGAGAGCATCGTGGCGCACCAGCCGCCGGCGCTGTAGCCCAGGGTGGCCCATGCTTGGGGAGCGTCGGCGGCGCGTAGGTTCGTGCTCACCCACTCCACCACGTCCACAGTCACCCAGGATTCGTAGTGCCCGCCGGAGCCGTCGACGCACTCGGTGTCCAGCCCGGAGGGGTAGACGTCGGGGATGACCACGATCGGCTCGAGCAGCTGCCCTTGGGCGACCTGGTCCCGCACGATGCGGTCGAAGTCGAAGGTGTGGATGTAGGCCTCGGGGGTTCCGGGATAGCCGGTGAAGGCGGTCAGGACCGGATAGGCGCGGTCTGGGTGGTTGAGGTAGGACGGGGGCAGCCACACCAGCAGCTGCTGGGTGATGCCGGTCGTGGGCCCTGTCAGGTCGAAGGACACCCACTGCCCTTCATCCGACGCCTGGGCGATCTGGGACCCGATGTCAGGATTGGACCGCGGATTGCGCTGAAGGTCGCTGAACGTCGGACCGTCCAGTGGTGCGGGGGAGTTCACGCGCCCGGGTGGTGCGCCGATCACTGTCTCCGTCGTCGGTCGGGATGCGTCACCGGCGAGGAGGTCCGCCCAGGAGGAGTACCAGCGGTTGTCCGCATTGAGTTTCAGGAACAGGGTGAGGACCGTGAGGAGGGTGACCAGGACCAAGGCCAGGGCCTGCAGGAGGTACTTGGCCCATCCATGCCTCCGGTGGTCGGGCAGCCACAGGACCGCGAACCCGGCGGTGACCACCAGGAGCACCACCGTGGTGACCAGCGGCACCCACTCGGTGAGTTCGTAGTCAGGCACTGCCCCTCCCGTCTCCTGCCCGGCCTCGGATGGTGGCCCGGGATGGTGGCCCCGGGAGGTGAGGGGCAGTTCGCTCGTGCCAGGCAGGGGCGCCCCGGGCGATGGACGCGATCATGTCGAGGTTGGATCCTGCGGGTTCAACTGCGTGGGGAAGGAGGACGAACGAAGGGAAAGGTGAGGACTTCGCGGATGCTGGTGCTGTCCGTGAGGAGCATCACCAGTCGGTCCACCCCGATGCCCAGGCCTCCGGCCGGTGGCATGCCCGTCTCCAGGGCGTAGAGGAAGTCCTCGTCGATCTCCATGGCTTCCACGTCCCCGGCGGCCGCTTTGAGGGACTGTTCGGTCAGGCGTCGCCGCTGCTCGACCGGATCGGTGAGTTCTGAGTACGCGGTGCCGATCTCCATCCCGTTGGCCACCAGGTCCCAGCGTTCGACGAGACCGGGTGCGTTCCGATGCGGGGCGGTCAGCGGAGAGGTCTCGGCCGGGAAGTCGCAGTAGAAGGTGGGGGGGATGGTGGCTGGCTCTACCAGCTCACCGTAGAGCTCCTCGAGCACGGCGCCCGCTCCCTTGCCCGGTCCGATGGCGACTCCGTGCTCGGTGGCGATCTCCAGCAGCTCATCGAGATCGGTGTCGATCGAGACGGGGCGTCCGACCGCCTGGGAGACGGCGTCGGTGACACTCACCACGGGCCAGGGTCCGGAAACGTCGGAGAGCACGGAGACCCGGTCGGCGCCGTGGACGTCGCGCAGGGGCAGCAGGGGTGAACCGTGCAGGGTGGTGGCCATGGTCTTGATGAGACGTTCGGTCAGTTCCCGCATGACGTGGTAGTCGGCCAGTGGGTGGTAAGCCTCCAGCGAGGTGAACTCGGGGTTGTGCGTGGCGTCCGCGCCTTCGTTGCGGAAGTTGCGTCCGATCTCGAAAATGGGTCCCGCGCCGGCCACGAGCAGCCGCTTGAGGGCCAGCTCCGGGGCGATGCGCATGGTCAGCGCGGTGCCGTAGGCGTTGATGAACGTCCGGAACGGGCGTGCGGAGGCGCCACCGTGGATGGTGTTGAGCATCGGGGTCTCCACCTCGCGGTAGCCGGCCTCCACGAGGAATCGGCGCATCGCCGTGATCGCGGCCGAACGACCTGCGAGGACGTCCAGGGCCTGGGGGTGCACGAGCAGGTCGGTGGATCGGCGCCGCAACCGTGCTTCCGGGTCCTCGAACCCGGAGAAGGGAACAGGGTGCAGTGCCTTGGCCACCACCGTGAGAGCCGACACGAGCAGGGAGGGCGTCCCGGTTCGGGACCGACCCGGGCGGGCCTCAGCGACGATCAGGTCCCCGGTGTCCACGGCTCGGGCCAGCACCCCGAAGCGCTCCACCCCTAGGACCTCGCGCTCGAGCACGGCCTGATGGGTGGTTCCGGCGTCGGTGAGGTCCAGGAACAGCACCCCGCCGTGGTGCCGGATCGCCCGCACCCGTCCGTGCACCCGCCATCGGGGCCGTGACCCGTCCGCGCCGGTGGACGGCGTCGTGGCGGTTGCCGCGGCCGGATCCACGAGTCCGACGGAGGAGGCAGGGGCCACTCCGATCGGGTACGGGGGCATTCCGGCCTCTCGGAGCATGCGTGCGTGCCGGAGCCGGTGCTGGGTCTGCTGGGTGCGTCGCGGCTCCCGCACGGACACCGGTGCCTCCTGGAGCGCGCGGATCCGGCGCAGCTCATCTTCGTCGAGGCGGTGCTGCGATGCTGGCGCGGTGAAGGGCATGGGCAGGAAGCCCTCGGCCTGGCCTGCCGCGGCCCCGGTGCGGGCCAGAGCCAGGGCACCCTCGAAGCACAGATAGCGGGGCACCCACTCCGGGCGGTACTTGGCGTTGGCCCGGTAGAGGCTCTCCAACTGGAAGAACCGGTCGAAGAACCCCAGGACCGAACTGTTGATCCGGGTCACCCCGCCGGCACCCAGCCGTTCGGCGTCGGCGAAGACCGAGCGAAACAGAGCAAAGTTCAGCGACACCTTCGTGAACCCGCGTGACGAGCCCTGCTCCATGAGCTCGGCGACCATCAGCTCGGTGGTGCCGTTGGGCGCCTGAGGGGACCGGCGCATCACATCCAGGGAGAGACCACGTCGCCCCCAGGGCACGAACGAGAGCAGTCCCACGACCTCGCCCTCGTCCCGGTGCGCGGTCACCACCACGCACTGCCCATCGGCCGGATCACCCCACCTGTTCAGTGCCATGGAGAACCCCCGGTCCGGTTCCTCCCCACGCCATTGATCCGCCAGGGCCCCCAGTCGCCCCAGCTCACCTGCGGACAGCTCCGCGTGACGGTGGATCCGTACGCTCAACCCGTCCCGGCCGGCTCGACGCACCGCTCGGCGCACCTCGGTCATCGACGTACTGGCGAGGGAGAACCGATCGGTGTGCAGAACAGCCTCGTCCCCCAGCGTCGTCACTGCCAAACCCGCTGCGGCATGCGCCCTCGCTCCGGCCTCGGACGCCGCCAGCACCGCCGGGGTCCAGCCGTACCGGCGGGCGCGGTCCTTCCACGCCGCGACCGCTTGGGGCCAGGACGACGGGTCTCCCACCGGGTCACCGGCGGCGAGTGACACACCCCCGACCACCCGGTAAGCCACCGCCGCCCGAGCATCAGGGGAGTAGGCGACCTCCTTGTCACGACGTGTGGCGAAGTACCCCAGTGAGTCGTCCTCTCCATGGGCGGCCAGGAGAGCGCGCAACGCCACCTCCTGCTCCCCCGACCAGTCCTCGTTGTGCCGGGACGGGCGGAGGAACACGTAGAGGGTTGAAATGAGGGTCAAGGCCAGCAGCACCGAGGTCAACAAGGGGATCCACTCGGGTACCGCCTCGTGGAAGCGCGGATTCCCCACCGGCACTCCCAGAGCACGGGAGATCGCCGCGGCCAGGACGCGCCAGTCGTCGACCGCCGTCGCGGTGACTGCCAGCAGCAGGACGTGAGTGAGGGCCACCGACAGAGCGATCCCGGTCACGAGCGTCAGAGCACCGGCCCCACCGGCCCCGGACCGGGTGCGTGCCGGGAACGCGTCCCGCACCCACCAGGTCAGCCACAGAAGGGGCGGACCCACCGCCACCGCCAGCACCTCGAAGACGAGGTGGGCGGGACCTGTCCTCGGTGTCGGGCCCACCTCGAGGTCGAAGCCCCACACCCCGACGAGGATGCCCGCAGAGATCAGCATCCCGGCCAGTTCGAAGGCGGCGACGATCACCAGGGCCATGCGCTTGCGCCGGATGAGAGCCCCGGTGAGCAGGAACAGGGTGACAACCGAGACCAGCGAGGGACTCAACGGGATGTTGAGCGCACCCAAAATCATGGTCGGCCAGTGCACCAGGGAGGGGCGCAACAAGTGCACGAACCACAGCACGAGGGCGAGCAGCGTGGCCAGGGCGAAGGCCCAGACCAGCACCTTCGCCCACCGTTCCCGGGCAACCGGCACCGGAGCACGTCCGGACCCGGGCACAGGTCCGTCGGCATCAGCGGCAGTGGGAACCAAGGCAACCGGCGCGGAAATACCCATGGGCGGAGATCCTTCCCGGTGACATCCGCTCCTAGCCTAGGTAAGGGGGCCGGTCCTGCGGTAGACAGATCACGTTGATTGTCACGTAAATGAAGCGGCCCGTGCGGCGGTGGAAGGGCGAGCAGTGGACCTGTGGAGCTTCATCGGAGCAGCGGCAGCGACAGGCCTGGGCGGATTCGACCCCGGCCCCGCCCTGATCGGGGCGGCCGCGCTGGGCTCCGGGATCCCGCATCGCCAGGTGCTGGGTTTCGGGGCCCTACTGATCTCGGGAACCGCGGTCTGCGGGATCGCCATGACCGCGCTGGTCGGTTCACGCCTGTCACGGGTGGACTGGCATGCTCTGCTCCGCGACGGGGCCACCGCGGCCTGGATCGAGGTTGCAGTAGGCACGGGGCTGCTCGTCTACGCCACCCACCGCCTGGTCCGTCGCCATCACCGCGCGAGGACCTCGACCCGGCGCCCTCCCAACGCGACAGGCCTGTATCTCACCGCTCTCGGATTCGTCGCCATCGTCGTGTTCGACGTGCCATTCGAGATCTTCGTGACTGCGGCGGGCGACCAACCCCACTGGCTGGTCGGAGCCGGATGGACCCTCTGGGCTCTGATCTCCCAGCTGCCCTTGACCCTGCTCCTCCTCGCCATCATGGCCAAAAGGCACACCGCCATGGTGCGCATCGTGACGGCTGCCCAAAAACGCCTGGGCCCGCTGGCCCATCTGCTGCTCGGAACGGCACTGGGCTTAGTGGGGCTGTTCCTGACCGTGGACGCGGTGCGGTTCCTCGCCATCGGCCGATTCATCATCGACTAGCCCGGATCTCACCAGGCACCACCGGGACTCGTGCCTCAAGCCCCGCGGTCGCGGGGCTCTTCACTGGTGGAAGAGCCCCGGGACGGGAGTTCCCGAAGGTTGCGCAGATCGTTGGTGAGACGTGTCCCGTCCTCGGCGTGCCTAGAACCGGTGCGGAAGAGAGCAGGGCACCTCGGTCGGGCCGACGTAGACTTCCTGGCCATGGGGTGGCTGCACGTCATAACGACCTCGTTTCTGGTCCTGGAGTACGGGCTGAAGCTGGTCGCCATCGGGACGGTGCCGGAGAATCGCCGCCCGTCGTCGTCCTCGGCGTGGTTGCTGCTAATCCTGTTCGTGCCCTTCGTGGGTTTCCCGCTGTACTGGTTGATCGGTAGCCCTTACGTGCGGGGGCGCCGGCACGTCATCCAGGCCGAGGCCAATCAGCGGCTGATCGAACACACCGGGCACCTTCCCTCCATCCCACCCGGGGCCGAACCTTCGCCGGCCCTGGAGTCGGTGCTGCGCATGGCTCGTCGGCTCACCGCTCTGCCTTGCATCACCGGGGTCGACGAAGGGCTCTTCGGCGACACGGGCGAGGCTTACGCGGCCATGACCGCCGCCGTCTCCTCCGCCCAGCACTACGTGCACGTGGAGTTCTACATCATGGCGTGGGACGACACCACCGACTCGTTCTTCACCGCGTTGGCAGAGGCTGCAGGGCGCGGCGTTGCGGTACGTCTGCTGATGGATCATCTCGGCTCACGCAAATATCCGGGGTGGCGGCACTTTCGCCGCCGATTGACGGAGTCAGGCATCGAGTGGCATCTCATGATGCCGATCTCCCCACTGCGCGGTCAGTGGCGGCGCCCCGACCTGCGCAACCACCGCAAATTGCTCGTCGTCGACGGCGAGACCGCCTTCGTCGGCTCCCACAACATGATCGACCCGGCTTACGGCAGCGCGAAGAATGCACGACTCGGTCGCCGCTGGAAAGATCTCACGATCAAGGTCAGCGGCAACATCGTGCTCTCGGTCGAAGCGGTCTTCGCCACCGACTGGTACACCGAGACCGGGGAGCAGCTCGACCCCCGCCAGCACTTCGTCCGGAAGCCGGAACTCGTTCCCGGAGGCACAGCCAATGCCATGCAGCTCATCCCCTCGGGACCCGGGTTCCCCTCCGAACCCAACCTTCGCATCTTCACCTGTCTGGTCCATCTGGCCGTCGAGAAGGTGTCGATCACCAGCCCGTACTTCGTGCCCGATGAATCCTTGTTGGCCGCGATCACGACGGCCGCCTACCGAGGCGTGCGGGTGGAGCTGTTCGTGGGGAAGGAAGCCGACCAGTTCCTGGTGGGGCACGCCCAGCGTTCGTACTATCGCGCCCTGTTGGAGGCGGGCGTGTTCATCTACCTCTATCCTGCCCCGACGGTGTTGCACGCGAAGTACCTGACGATCGACGACAGTGTGGCCGCCATCGGGTCCTCGAACATGGACTTCCGCTCTTTCACCCTCGACTACGAGATCATGTTGCTCGCCTTCGGCGGGGACCTGGTGGCACGTCTGGAAGCCAACGACACGGAATACCGTGCGGTCGCCCACCAGCTCTCCCTGGCCGAGTGGAGGAGACAACCCCGGTACCAGCGCTACCTCGACAATGTCTGCCGACTGACGTCGGCCGTCATGTGACCTTCCGGCGCACCGTCACGCCGCTCCGGACTCGTGGCCGCTCCCTCGAGGCTCGGCACCGCCGCCCCGATAGTCGTCGGAGCCGTGTGTCAGCGCCCGCCGCAGTGGCCACGACGCGGGGATCCTTCTCCCACACATGGGCGTACGATGAGCCGCGTCGGCGTCCACTGGCCGTAGGAAGTGGTTCCTGTGCGCACCTTTCCGCACCTCCTCCCTGTTCGCCGCAAGTCTGGGCGCCAGGAGGCCGAACCTTCGCCCAGCACACTCTCGCCGTCGGGAGCCGGCTCTGCTGGCGACCCGTCACCGCCTGTACCGCAGCTGGTGTCCCCGTGGGCCGACGGGCTGGGCCGGGCCGGGGCACGGGCGGTGCAACTGCTGGCGCTCACGGCCGTGGCCGCGATGGTGCTCTACGTGGTGCTGGCGCTGAAGGTCGTCGTGCTGGCGGCGTTGATCGCGCTCATCCTCGCCTGTGCGGCCCGCCCGCTGGTCCAGGCCCTGACGCACCACGGGTGGGGCAGCACTGGGGCGGCCGTCACTGTCTTCGTCTGCTTGCTCGGGGCCATGGGCGGGATTATCACCGGGGTGGTTCTGGGAGTGCGCGAGCAGCTCGATGACCTAGTCACCGCGGCTACGACCGGCTGGCAGCACTTCCAGCAGCTCCTCGCCGCCGGGCCGCTGCCGGCGCTGGCGGACGCGGACACTGTCAACGTGGCCCTGGCCCAGCTCAGGGACTACCTCGCCAGCGCTGGTGCCCGGCGGAGCGCCCTGAGCGGTTTGACGGTCGCCTCCGAGGTGCTGACCGGTTCCGTGTTGATGGTCATCGTCCTGTTCTTCTTCCTCACGGACGGACCGAGACTGTGGAGCTTTGTGCTGCGCTGGTTCACCGGGAACACCCGGGCCAGGCTGGCCGAGTCTGGGGACCGGGCGGTGAGCATCCTGGGTTCCTACGTGCGAGGTATCGCACTGATCGCCACCGTCGATGCCACGTTCATCGGGATCGGGCTCTGGGCGGTGGGGGTGCCCCTGGCCGTTCCGCTGACGATCATCGTCTTCCTCACCGCCTTCGTTCCCATCGTCGGCGCCCTGGTCGCCGGAACACTGGCCGCGCTGGTGGCGCTGGTGACCAACGGGCCGGTCGCGGCGCTGATCGTCGTGCTGATCGTAGTGGTCGTCAATCACCTTGAGGGCTATTTCCTGCACCCGGTGGTCATGG
Organism: Kocuria himachalensis; assembly: GCF_054784195.1. Lineage (NCBI taxonomy): Bacteria > Bacillati > Actinomycetota > Actinomycetes > Micrococcales > Micrococcaceae > Kocuria > Kocuria himachalensis. The sequence continues at coordinate 2,493 of NZ_BAAGPL010000030.1, read as the reverse complement.
GTCACACCCTGCGTCTGCACGGTCTGGTGGTGCTGCTGGCCCTGTCCGCAGGAACCGTGCTCGCCGGGGTCGCCGGAGCAGTGCTGGCCGTGCCGCTGACCGCCGTGGCCTGGGCGGTGCTGCAGGTCTGGACCACTCGTTACCAGGCAGGGGAGGACCCGGTACTGGGGCCTGATCCCGTCTCCCCGAAGGAGAGTCCGGCCGACCAAGTCAGCCGGCTGAACCGCCGCCGATACCAGCGCATGCGCGGCCAAACCCGTCCCGCGCCCTGGGCCACGCCTCCGACCCCGCGCATGCCCTCCCACACCCCGACCTCGCCCTGACCTTCCATGGCACCGTCCACTTATTGGGCGGCCACAGCCGGCAGGACAGGTCGGTGTGAGGCGTCGTGGGAAGTGGCCCCGACAGGGCCCCGGCCCACCAATGGACCTGGCTGACGAGATCGTTCTCGGGGACCAGCAGATGGGCTGGTCCGGGAACGGCAGATCGTCATGCCGGAGCCGATCATCGACGTCGTCCTGCAATCGGAGCGGAGCTGCGTCACGGTCGGCGGGCAAGCGAATAAGGGTGCCCCCGGCGGTACGCTCAGGCGATGGGCAACGTCTCCGGCCAACTGTTCAGCGACGAGATGCACGACGAGTTCGGCACCTGGATGCTGGGGTACACACCGTATGGCGGCGGCGACCACGGTGACGTCGCCGCGGTGGCTGCGGCGGTGGGCGACGGTGACGACGGCGTGTTCTACGGCGCCTGGGTCACCGCCGGTGACCGGGCCGTGGCAGAAGCGGAGTCCGCAGCCTCTGCCGGGCGCCGCTCAAGCGCCGAAGATCTGTACCTGCGGGCCAGCGCCTTCTACGCCAGTGCATATCATCCGCTGTACGGCGCGCCGGTCGACCCCCGGTTGCTGCACGCCTACCGGGCGCAGATGCAGGCCTTCGACCGGGGCATGGCGCTGCGCGAGGTTCCGGTGCCACGAGGCGAGGTCGTTCTCACGTACCCGGTCCACGATTCGGTCCGCATGCCCGTCTACATCATTCCCGCCCTCGGCCACGAGACCGAGGTCCGGCCGTTGCTGATCCTCGTGAACGGCTACGACGCCACCATCACGGACGTCTACTTCGCCTCCGCGGTTGCCGCATTGCGCCGCGGTTACCACTGTCTCTTGTTCGACGGGCCCGGACAGGGCGGGGTCCTCTACGAGCAGGGAGTGCCACTACGGCCCGACTGGGAAGTCGTCGTCTCGGCCCTGATCGATCACGCACTGGGCTCCCCGATCGTGGATCCCGACCGCATCGCGGTGAGCGGCTGGAGCCTGGGTGGCTACCTCGCCCCGCGCGCGGCATCCGGAGACCCCCGGATCGCTGCGTGCATCGCCGACCCGGGCCAGTGGGATCTGGGTGAGAACATCCGCGACTTCGTGCACCGGTTCGGGGCGACACCGGAGGAGGCCGCGGATCCGCGTCTGATCAGTGACGCCCTGCTGGAGCGGATCACCGCAGCAGTGCGCGCTAACCCCAAGCTGACGTGGGGGGTTATCCACCGCGGTTTCTGGGCCAACGGTGTCAGTGACATGCGTAGTTTCCTCGAGAAGACCGCGCAGTTCACCCTTCGCGACCGGATTGTCGATATCCGCTGCCCGGTGCTGCTGACCAGGGCGGAGAACGATCCTCTCGCGGCGGGGGTCGAGCGGTTCGCGGCTGCACTGTCGGCGCCGGCCACGGTCGTCGGCTTCAGCGCGGCTGAAGGAGCGGGCGAGCACTGCGAGATGATGAACCGCTCCCTGCTCAACCGCCGAGTGCTCGACTGGCTCGACGACATCCTGGGGTCGCGACAATAGGCGTACTGCCCTGAATCATGAGCGGCGTCGGCTCGAGCCCCGGGGCGAAGCCGAGGTCACCCGAGGAATCGTTTCAACTCTCTGGGCCCGGCGAATGTCCTGCGCGAGTTGCTGCCACTGCCTCTTGGTGTGCGGCGCTGTGTGCGTCTTCGACGCTCTGGCCAGTGCGGCCGCGGCCCGGAGACCCCGTGGTCGTCGGCCGTACGGCCATGACCTGCCGGTCCGATCGTTGGTCAGCTCCACCGTCTCAGCACTGCTCGTCAGGTTGTGCGCGGCCTGGTTCAGCGCGACGACGCTCTACCTTCGAAAGCTGGCACTTGGTCTTTTGAGCCGGGGGGATTGTGCATGTTGCACACCTCGAACGACACCGTTCCGCCGTCGAGCACAAATGCTGATAATCGCTTCTACCGCAGTTATGACATTTATCGCTTCCCCTGGTGTCGGGCGACCCCTATCGGCTAGATGCTCACCGAGTCCCGGCGGGCTCGCGGCCAGTCCAGCCGCCTGCTGCCCGTGCTGAGCATCGCTGCAGGCTCAGGATGCGTAACCCATGAGGTCCTGGTGCGTGGTGGTCAGCGTTCAGGGTTGGGGGTGAAGGTGTGGCCCAGGGCGGTGGAGACCTCGGCGAAGATGCGCGTGGCCGGCGAGAGACAGGG
>NZ_BAAGPL010000029.1:0-20145 GCF_054784195.1 Kocuria himachalensis | reverse complement strand
TCGGACAAGGACCCCTCGAACGCCTCGTGACCCGTGGCGCCGGCCTCACCCGCCGCCGGATCCTCACCGGGCACCGCACGCCCTGACAGCACGGCATCTGCACACCGACGGACAACGGTTCTCCTGACAGGCCGCGGTGAGCCGCCCTCGGCGTCGACAACGGCCGATGCCGGTCACCGTGCAGAGAGCGTGGCAAGCACAGAGGGAGGGCGGCAGGTGCTGGCAGTAGCATCGGTGACAGTTGAGAACGCAACCCAGGAGGTGCTGTGGTGGACCGCTGTCGCCCGGAATGCTGGTTGACGGACATGGACGGCGTGCTCGTCCACGAGGACCAAGCCCTGCCGGGTGCTGCGGACTTCTTGCAGCGCCTCGTCGACCAGGAACGCCGGTTCCTGGTGCTGACCAACAACTCGATCTACACCCCCCGAGACCTCGCGGCCCGGCTGGACAAGAGCGGGCTGACCGTGCCCGAGGAGTCGATCTGGACCTCGGCACTGGCCACCGCCGGGTTCCTCGCCGACCAGGTCCCCGGTGGCTCGGCGTACGTGGTCGGTGAGGCGGGTCTGACCACCGCGCTGTACGAAGCGGGTTACACCCTCACCGATGCCAGCCCCGACTACGTGGTCCTGGGGGAGACCCGGACATACTCCTTCGAGGCCATCACCAAGGCGATCCGACTGATCGAGTCCGGGTCACGCTTCATCGCGACCAACCCCGACGCCACCGGACCCTCAGCCGAGGGGCCGTTGCCGGCGACCGGGGCGGTCGCGGCCCTGATCACCCGAGCCACCGGGGCCCACCCGTACTTCGTCGGCAAGCCCAACCCGATGATGTTCCGCAGCGCGATGAACCGCATCCAGGCCCACTCCGAGACCACGGTGATGATCGGCGACCGGATGGACACCGACGTCGTCGCAGGCATCGAAGCCGGGCTCGAGACGATCCTCGTGCTGAGCGGGTCCACCCAGGCCACCGACATCACCAAATACCCGTACCGCCCCGGACGGGTCCTGAACTCGATCGCCGACGTCATCGAGCTCATCTGACACACGACCCCACCAGCATTCGGCCACCCATGGCCCCGTCCGCCGCCATCAGATCTGGCTGCCCCGGGCGGCGGTCACCGCCACACCCCGGGGTGTGGTCGTGCAGCTGCTGGGCCGCCGGTGAAAACCGGGCCCAGAGGTGGCTCATTTCCATTACTTTACATAATACATGTTTATTGGGTCTTTGGTCGAGCAGGGATGTTTCATGCCGAAGCGGGGGTGGGAGTCGTCACTTGGGCTCGAGAAACCTGTTCCGCATCCCACCGACGCACCCGCCGAGAGCCTGGTGACCGGGGAGGATTAGCCGCCGCCCGGGCCCTTGTCCGTAGGGTGACTCGGTTCTCGTTCCGCTGGGTGTTCCTGGGTGCTGTCCTGCTGGCCTCGGTCCGCTTCGTGTCCGGGGCTGAGGGTTTCGCCGGTCGTCTCGGTCGGGCCGAACCCGTTGAGCCGTGCGATCAGGCTGGTGACCCGGCGCGCCCGGGCCGCCGGGTTCGGTGCGGTCAGGATTGGATGGAGCGCGGTGTAACGGTCGGCTCGGCTGAGGCGGGAGAATCCTGTCTGTGCCGCCGGTGCCGCGCTGAGGGCGTTTCTCAAATCGGCCGGGATCTCTGCTGAGGCTTGGCCGGGGTAGGCGTGCTCCCAGCGCCCGTCAGCCTTCGCACGCTCGATCTCCACCGCTCCGCGTGGCCGCAGGCGTCCTTCGTGGAGAAGCCGCCCGACGATCTCGACGTTGCGTTGCGACCAGATCGACCTGGTGCGCCGGGGGGGTGAAGCGTTGCTGGAACGTGTCCGCATCGACTGTCTTGCGCCGGCCGTCGATCCACCCGCTGCACAGCGCCTCTTCGAGCGCCTCCTGATAGGTGAGCGAGGTCGGGTTGGTGACGCCCTTCTTCGCAAGCACCAACCAGATGCCGTCACAGGTGCTCTCGTTGCTCACCAGCCAGCTGCGCCACTCGGTGATGTCAGCGAGGATCAGTGGCCCGGTGGAGTCGTTGTCGCAGCTCATGTTCTTGAGGATTCGAGAGGGGGCGGACAGTTCCCGACTGCCCCCGGTGAGGGGCGACTGTGCGCCTGTGAGCTGTTGAGCCGCTGCACCAACCCCTCCGAGGCCGCGATCAGCTCTTGGGGACCCAGGATGCGGAAAGGCGCGTTGAGGCGCAGGATGTGGGCGAGAAGACCTGTCCACGACCACGATCCCGCGGTGACCAGCGAGGAGCGGTCGGTGATCGCCTCGACCATCCCGTCGCCGTTCCAGGGGGCGAGCTCGCGCGCCGACGGGGAGATCTCGAACTGTCCGACGCAGGGCCAGCGATTCTCGTCCGAGGATCCTTTCGAGCGGGCAGCGAGGAAGGAACCGACATCACCGGTGGGAACCGGCCGCGGAGTGAAAGACGGGCCCGTCGGGATCCGAGGGGTCATGCGGTCGAGCCGGTAGATCCGCCAGTCCTCGCGGTCGAGATTCCAGGCCACGAGATACCAGAGGCCGTGCCGGGCGAGGAGTCCGTGCGGTTGCGCCCGCCGCGGGGGCGTGCCGCGATCGCCGTAGTCGAAGCGCAGTGTCATACGGCCGCGGACGGCCCCGCTCACCGCGTCCAGCACTGCGGGATCGACGCGGGTGCGGCTTGCGGTGCCGGTGAACTGCAGAGCATCGATCCTGTGGCGCAGTCGTGAGGGCATCACCTGCCCCACGGTGGCCAGCGCCCGAACCGCCGCTTCTTCGATGTCGACGCCGCTCGAGGACACATTGCGCAGGGCCACCGCCTGATCGTCGTCGAAGAGCAGCGGCGGCAGCTCTGAGCCGGCGGCCAGCCGGTACCCACCATCTGGTCCCTTCGCGGCCTCGATCCGATATTCCAGCTCGCGCAGACGCTCCACATCACGTCGGACGGTTCGGGTGGTCACCTCGAGACGTTCGGCCAGGACGCGTCCGGGCCAGTCCCGAGGCGTCTGCAACAGCGACAGCAGGGCCAGCATCCGCGATGAAGTTCCGGTCATGGGACCCATGGTGACGGAGGTCGAGGACCAAACCCGTCCTCTACCCCTGTCACGGTCATTCCAGGTCGCCCCTCGGCGGACTGTAATCCCGTGACGACAAGGAACCAGAATGGCTATCTCGATCACCACGCACCTCAACTTCCCGGCACCGCGCGGGCAGCGCTCGAGTTCTACCACAGCGTCTTCGGTGGCCAGGTCCATACCATCACCTACGGCGAACTCGGCATGCCGCAGGAGCTGCCCGACGCGGGAAAGATCGTTTTCGGCCAGCTCCAGGCCGACAACGGCTTCCGCGTCATGGCCTACGACATCCCCGGCCGCACCGAGGAGTTCACGAGCTCCACCCACCGGAACAATGGCGCGACCAGCACCGACAGCCCTTTCTTCCTCTCGGTCCGCGGTGAAACCCGCGATGAGGTCACCGGCTACTGGGATGGCCTCACCGACGGGGCCACCATCATCGAGAGCCTCGCCGCTTCGGCCTGGACGCCCGGCTTCGGGATGCTGACCGACCGTTTCGGCCTCACCTGGGTCATCGACGTCCAGCCGGCCGACGCCGGCTGAATCTCCGGCAGGTCTTCCGATCACGGACGTCACCTCCGGGAGAGGGGACTGCTTGCACGAGCATGTCCGCCGACAGGTTGCCGGCGGACCGACGACCAGGAGAGCCCCCGGGGGTTGCCCTGGAGAACCCGTCCGGTCGAAGGAATCAGGATGCTCTCGCCCCAGTGGAGAGACCCCTTCCCTCCTACGCCCGTCCTGATCCAGGACGGGCTGAGCTACCGCCTGGCACAGCCGGAAGTCTTGACACAGAACGGCGGCCAGCCTCCGCCTCCGGGCGAATTCCTCACTGAAGAGCCGGCCGCAGATCACACGGAGGCGCACTCATCGTGCTTCCCGGCTGACGCAGCAGTTGCTGGGCCGGCCGTGAACCGGGCGGCCAGGAACGAACTCGTTGCCTCCGCTTTACATATAGCCGGCTACCGGCCACTTCTCACGAAAGCGATGTTGCAGTGGGGGGTTCCGTCACGCATCTAGCGGCGGGCAGTCATCTTTGCCCGTCCCGGTATTCGCCTCGGCGAGTCGCTTCCGCCTTCGCGGCATCACGCACACGCGTGTCGATGGCGTTGTCGGCCACATCGCGACGGTCGTTGGCGTTCATGTGCTCATTGCTGAGCGCGGCGAACGCCACGTCGAAGTCGCTGTGGTGCAAGGCGATGTCCCGCAGCTCCGCCGCGTCCGTCAACTCCTTCACCCGGTCGGAGGTCCAAGACTGGACCCTACGTTGATGGTTGGCCTCCTTTTGAGCGAGCTGCCGCATCAGTTCGCCCGTGTTGATCACAGAAGTGATGGGATGGGAGTCGTTGTGCTTCGTCACCGATGTCCTCCTATGGGTTCACCTGTGATTCTTCCATTCATAGCCCACGACAACCGGCTCGTGTCATCAGTGGCCGCTCCCTGGGAATCAAGAAGGAACACCGCCGGTCCGTAGGGCCGTTGCGTGGATGAGCGACGCCTGATCTGACGTTTTCGTTAGTCGGCCTTCAGGAAGAATATTTACATCTGGCCGGTTAGCGGCGGACTGGCCTGCGGCGGGGTTCTTTCTCGCGTGTGTGCCGGAACTGCGTTCGTGGCCATAGTTGCCCATGCCAGCTGTTGCTGGTGGCATCCCTGGCGCGAAGGTGGCAGACGCTTGGGCCGTTCTGTTCCCCGCGGCCGGAGGTCGGGTTCAAACGCTGTCCAAGAGTTCCATGTGCAGGTGGGGGAGTGCCCGTAGTGGTGGTGGTACTCGGCAGTGAATCGGGGTAGGTCGACGAAGTCTCAGCGGTAGGGGATGGCCGCGACTGTCGCTCCTTGGGAGGGGTCGGTGGTCAGTAGGTCGTGGTGGGTGGCGTCCAGTCGAGTGGTGCGCAGATCGGCGCCCGGGGTGGTGCCCAGGTGCTGGCGGAAGGCGAGGAGCAGTTGGCGGCGGGACAGCCGGGGGGCTGTGGCGATCTCGGTCAGGTCGATCGGCGGGGCGAGGTGCTTGTCGATGAAGATAACCGCCCGGTGGACGGGACCGGGCCGGGCGGTGGTGTTCTGCGCGCGTGAATCGTGGTCGTGGAGGCTACCGGGAAAACTCCACGCTGTCGGCTCGGCGGCAGGACGTGGGTGCCCGAGGAGCTGAACTTTGGTGCACCGGCAGCAGGAGCTCGCGCGAGGCCCGACGCCGATGAGCCGGGCCGACCACTGACGCAGCCGGGGACGAGACCAGCACCGTGTTCGTCGACACCAACGGCGAGGTCCTCACCATGGCCGGCCGATCGAGCGGGAGACCCGTATCGGCATCGGCATCTGCCGGGGTCGCCAGAAGAAGTGACCGCGTGCTGGGCTACTCGACCAGCGGGCGAGTCCAACTCCATTCCCAGACCGCGCCGACCTCAGGGTTCTCCCGGTCGGCGACGTGCCGGAAGCCCAGCGACACGAGCACACCCGTCGACGCGTTGGGACCTGGCAGCGTGTGCGCGATGACGCGGTCGACTTCGTTGCTGGCCACGGCGCCCTCGACGAGAGCCCGGGCAGCAGCGGTCCCGAATCCCTGACCGCGGAATTCCGGGGCGACTTCGTAACCGATCTCGATAGCACGGTCGATCGGCGGGGCCGCGAAGCCGCCTGAGCCGAGCAGGCGCCCGGTCGCGGAGTCGAGGAAGAACTGCATCGACCACGCGCGATCTGTCTCCGGGGAGTTCTGGAGTTGCTGCAGGGTGAAGCCGATGGCTTCCGGGAACTCGGGCCAACCGTCCGGGACGGGCGAGCCGATCAACTCGCCGAACAGGGCACGGTCCTCGTTCAGCGCCCTCAACAACGGCACCGTTGCTGGGACGAGCCGGACCTGCGGGTGATACGACATGGTGAGTCTCCCATCGCGAGGGGAGGGCTGCACGACTTGCTGATGGAGGAGGAACCGACGAGCAGGAGCGCAGCCGAAACGATGGCGCTCCTGGGCCGGAATCCGGACGGAGACAAGACAGTGCTCGGCACTCCCGAAGTTGCTCACGGTCGATGTCCCGAACCGCGAGCCGACTGAGATCCTACGTGCGGCGGCTTGTGAGGTCCATGGCACTGTCCCCGATGTCCCGAGACCTCGCACCCAGGGGGGCCGGTGAGGGGCTAGTCCAGAATGCGCCGGCCGTCGGCCTGGAGCGTCGACGGCGTGCGCGGTGATGCAGGTGGCCGTGATGGGGGAGCCTGTCTCGGACCGGGGCGTAGCAGCGGTCGTTCCAACCGGTGACAAACGCTCGGATCCTCGCGTTGAGCTCCGGCCACGGACACGGCATCGGCCCGGTGCAGAGCCTCGCCTCGACGATGCCGAGCCGGACCACGACGCGGTCCAGCCAGGAGGCCGAGACGGATGTGAGATGCCCCTGGAATCGCCGGTTCTGGCCTGGCCGAACCTGCACCCCCGGAGGGTCAGGAACGGCATAGCTGGCCATCAGCACAGGCAGCTGTGAAGTGACCCTCATCAGCCGGACCCTCTGTTGTGCCGCCCGCACCACTCCGGCGTCCGGCCAGCATGAGACCGTCTGGTTCAGATAGGGCCCGTTACCGACTGGTGCCTGGCATGATGATCTCTGCGCCGCTGGTGGAAGGTGACGACGGCAACAGTGCAGTAGGGGTTGCCGTTGTGGCGGGGTGTGTATGGGGAGGATCCGCTGGTGACGGCCTGCCCGGGCATGCATGCAGCGGGTGAAGTCCCGGCCTTGTGGTCGGCGACGTTGTCGGTGACCACCCGGTGGATGCCGTGGGCACCGAGGAGAACCGATCCAGCGCATCGAGCGGCGGATGTGCAGAGCGCCTCAGTCGAGTCCGGCGAGCATGGACCGCAGCACATGCAGGGTGGTGTCGATGTCCGCGTCGGTGAGATCGCCCACCACCCGGGTCATCAAGTGGTGTTCGCGGTCGGTCACCGCCGTGATGGCCCTGTGTCCTTCGGGAGTGAGCCGGATGAGGGGCGACCGGCGGTGACGCGGGTTGTCGACGAGCTCGACGAAGCCGGCATCCCGCGCCTCGTGCACCATGCGTTGGACGAACTGGCGGCTGAGTTCCTGGGCGGTTGCGATCGTCGGGACGGTGAGGTCGCCCTCGCGCTGCGCTTGCTCCAGCACCGCCCGCACCCCCACTGACATGCCCATGACCGGTTGCTCGCGTTCCACAGCACGCGAGACCTTGCGGTAGAGGGGCCCGACGACGAGGTAGACCTGGGCCAGGCGGGCCGCGAGGGCGTCAGGGTGAAGTGAGTCGGGCACACCGACAATGATGACACCTTGGTTGTCGCCCTGACGCGGATATGACACCTTGGTTGTCATGTTGGGTATGTCGCGCAGCCAGCATCTCGCCGACCACACCGTGAGCTTCTCCGAGGTCACCGCATCCGTATCCCATCCGCGCACGCCACTACTTCTCCTGCACGGCGGTGCGGTCGACCGACGGATGTGGATCCCTCAGTGGGGCGCCTTCCCCGAACGGCGCGTCATCGCCCCGGACGCCCGCGGACACGGCGGCTCCTCCGACGCCGAGGGGCCGTACCGGCTCGCCGACGACGTGGTCGCCGTGATGGACACGCTGCAGGTCGACCGTGCTGTGCTGGCCGGGGTGTCGATGGGAGGTGGAACGGCTGTTGATGTGGCACTCGAGCACCCGGACCGGTGTGCAGCCCTCGTCGTCACCGGCACGGGCACCAGCGAGCCGCGCTTCACCGATCCGTGGACGCTGGCAGCACTCCGTGACTGGAAGCAGGCCGAGGCGGCGGGTGATGCGGAGGCTTGGATCGATGTGTTCATGCGGTTCACGCACGGGCCGTACCGCACCCGAGCCGATCTCGCCCCGAGCGTCGATGCGCTGGTTGAGCGGATGGCCCGCGAGACCCTCTCGAGCCATCTCCGGTTTGACCCGAACGGAGTACCTGTCCCGCCGACGCCGCCGTCGCCGGTCCCCGACACCTGGGGGCGGGTACCGGGCATCGAGGTGCCGGTGCTCGCGCTCAACGGGGCGCTGGATGCCCCGGATCACCTCGAGAACGGCCATCGGCTCGCTGAGCTAGCGCCGGCCGGTGCGTACCGGGAGATTTGCCGTGCGGCGCACTACCCCAACCTGGAGCGCCCGGATGAGTACGCCCGAGCGGTCGGGGACTTCCTGCGCGAGCACGATCTCTGAGGCAGACTCCAGTTCCGGCGTGCGGCGGCTCCCCCTTCAGCTGAAGGGCTCCACATCGTGCCGTCGGCCGATTCCCGGCGCTGGAGACCGGGCTGTGCAGCCCGCCTGTCGTTCGGTGTGCCAGGGACAAGAGTGCGCGACGTCGGCGAGTCGGGCCGAAGCCGCGGTCCACCGTTCTGCAGATGGCCGGCTACCGGAGATGGCCCGCGGGAACGACGGTGCGGTAGGGGTTCCGTGTAGCGCGGAGGGCGCCGCACCGGGGGGTGTTAAGAGAGAGTCAAGAGATGCCCGGATCCCGTTAGGGGGGCATTAAGAACGGACTCGTGGACCGCCGATGGGTGTGGACTGTCTGATGGGACCCAACAGGGTCCGAATCATGGGAGCCGGTCAGCGGCCCCTGTCATGACCGTCCTTTCCTGTGGGCTCGATCACAGTGTCGAGACAGTCATCGGGTGGGGTTCGAGGAAGCAGAGCATGGAACGAACGACGTCGTACTCGATGGTGTCCAGCGTCCCCCGCCCAGGGGTGAAGCCGGTCTCCCGGCATCCGTTGGTGCGGTGGCTCTCGGCGCATCAGGTCCATCCGGTGGGTCCGGCTTCGGCTGAGACCGCGCACCAGGAGCAGCCCTGGTGGAAGGTGATGTGCCTGACCGGGGTGGACTACTTCTCCACCCTGTCCTACCTGCCGGCCATCGCGGCCCTGGCCGCCGGGGTGTTCTCCCCGCTGGCCACCCTGCTGATCGTGATGCTGACCCTGGCCGGGATGCTGCCGATGTACCGCCGGGTGGCACATGAGAGCCCGCACGGGCAGGGCTCGGTGGCCATGCTCGAGCATCTGCTGCCGTTCTGGCGCGGCAAGGTCTTCGTGCTGGTGCTGCTGGGGTTCGTGGCCACCTCCTGGATCATCACGATCACCCTCTCGGCCGCCGATGCGACCGTGCACCTGGTGGAGAACCCGCTGGCGCCCCAGTTCCTGCACGGGCACAACGTGACCATCACCGTGGTGCTGCTGCTGATCCTGGGGGCAGTGTTCCTCAAGGGCTTCACCGAGGCCGTGGCGGTGGCCATCCCGCTGGTGGGCGTGTTCCTCGTGCTGAACGCGGTGATCATCGGAGCGGGCCTGGCCGAGATCTTCACCACCCCCGGCGCCGTGGCGGGGTGGACCGATGCCTTGACCCACACCGGGGGCGGTATCGGGGAGGTGGTGACGCTCTCGGTGCTGGCGTTCCCGTTGCTGGTGCTGGGGCTGTCGGGGTTCGAGACCGGGGTGTCGATGATGCCCCTGGTCGCGACGAAGGGGAGGAGTGCGGAGGACAAGCTCACCAGCCGCATCCACAACACCCGCAAGCTGCTCACCACGGCGGCTGTGATCATGAGCGTTTACCTCATCGGGTCCTCTTTCGTGACCACGGTGCTGATCCCGGCCGAGGAGTTCGAGGAGGGCGGGGACGCCAACGGGCGCGCCCTGGCGTACCTGGCCCACGAGCACCTCGGGGAGGGCTTCGGGACCGTCTATGACCTCTCCAGCATCCTCATCCTGTGGTTCGCCGGGGCCTCGGCGATGGCCGGGCTGATCAACATCGTGCCCCGGTACCTGCCCGGCTACGGCATGGCCCCGGAGTGGGGCCGGCTGGTGCGCCCGGTGGTGCTGGTCTACACGGTGCTGAGCATCGGCATCACCGTCGCCTTCGAGGCCGACGTCAACGCCCAGGCAGGGGCCTACGCCACGGGGATCCTGGCGATGATGGTCTCCGGGGCCGTGGCCGTGAGCATCTCCTGCTATCGGGGCCATCAGCGGAAGGCCGCGGCCGGGTTCGCGGTGCTGGTGCTGGTTATGGGCTACGCGCTGGTGGAGAACGTCATCCACAAGCCCGACGGGCTGGTGATCTCCGCGTTCTTCGTCGCCGGGATCATCGTGATCTCGCTGATCTCCCGGGTGACGCGGACCACCGAGCTGCGCGCGGAGCGCATCGACTTCGACGAGACCGCCCGGCAGTTCGTGATGGACTCCCTGGTCTTCGACGGGCGCCTGGACATCGTCGCGCACAAGCCCCACGGCAACAGCGGACGCCGCTACACCACCAAGGAAGCCATCCAACGCCTGGTCAACCCGGTCCCGGGCACCGCGGATGTGATCTTCCTCGAGGTGGCCATCAGTGATCCCTCCTCCTTCGCCGAGGTGCTGCAGGTCTACGGGGTCGAGATCGATGGACACCGCATCCTGCGGGTCTCCAGTCCCGCGGCCCCCAACGCGATCGCCGCCGTGCTGCTGGCACTGCGGGAGGCCACCGGGGTGATTCCGCACGCCTACTTCGACTGGTCCGAGGGCAACCCGGTGACCCACATGGTGCGCTACCTGCTGCTGGGCCAGGGCGACACGGCCCCGGTGGTGCGCGAGATCATCCGGGAGCACGAGCCCGACCCGGCCCGCCGGCCCCGCATCCACGTCGGATGAGACTCGTGGACCTTTCCTCGAGGCCCCAGCGACGCCCCTGGGCAGAGAATGGGGAAGCGGTCAGGAACACCAGCCGTTCGACCCACACACAGCAGGACGCTCACCCGCAGAACGGGCGACCAGTCACATTCGCCCGACCGTCCCGAGAAGAGGTCAAGATCCGCGTGGACTCTCACAGCGAGTACCGGTTGGTTGAACCCTCCACAGCGCGTTCGGCGCGGTGGTCCCGGCGGACCCCGCCCCTGAGCGGGGGCCGCAGGGCGGCCGGATGGTTCCTGGCGGTGGGCGGCTCGGTAGCGTTGACTGCCGCGTTCCTGCGGGCCGGCACCGGCCCGGAGAACCTGACCTTGAACTTCCTGTGCCAGCTGACCCTGGTGGTGTTCGTGGCGATCGTGGGCGGGTGGTGGCCGGCGGTCGCCGCCGCCGTGCTGGGCACGATGCTCATCAACTGGTTCTTCACCCCGCCCACCGGGATGCTGATCATCCACGAGCCGCTGAACATCTGGGCGCTGGTGCTGTTCCTGCTCGTGGCCGCCGGGGTCGCCCGGGTGGTCGACATCGAGGCCCGCCGCACCGCCGAGGCCGGTGCCGCCCGTCACCAGGCGGCGGTGCTGTTCGAGCTGGCCGGCGGCGTGATCAGCGAGGGCTTGAGTGTGCAGGCCCTGCTGGACCGGCTGCGGGAGTCCTACGCCCTCACCGGGGTGGCCCTGGCCGCACGGCCGTCCGGCTCAGGCGACCCGGACCAGCGGGCGGTTCTGCTGGTCTCGGGCCGGCCGCCGACGGAGCCCGCCGACTGGGACGCCACGGTGACCGTGGACGAGCGCCACCTCCTGCTGGTCGACGGCGTCACCGTCGATGCTCCCGAACGGGGCATCGTGGAGGCCTTCGCCGGGCGCATCGGGGCTGTGCTGCAGCAGCACGCCCTGGACGAGGCCCGGTTGCAGGCCCGGGAACTGGCCGCCGGCAACGCCATGCGCACCGCGCTGCTGGCGGCGGTCTCCCACGATCTGCGCACCCCGCTGGCCGGGATCAAGGCTTCGGTGTCGAGTCTGCGGATGGGCGACGTGGTGCTCAGCGAGGAGGACACCGCCGAGCTGCTGGCCAACATCGAGGAGTCCGCCGACCAGCTCACCGAGCGGATCGACGACCTGTTGGACATGAGCCGCATCCAGTGCGGGCGCCTGGTCGTCCACCGTGTGCCCCTGGAGCTGGCAGACCTGGCCGAGAGCGCAGTCCGCAATGCCTCCGGCGCCTTGCAGCTGCACCGGATCAGCATCGACATCCCGCTCGATACGCCCCCCGTCCTGGGGGATCACGGGCTGCTGGTCCGGATCATCGCCAACCTCGTGGAGAACGCCTTGAAGCACAGCACCGACACGCACGTGACCCTGCGGGCCGCCGCAGCCGAAGGGGCGGTCGCACTGCAGGTGGTCGACCACGGCCCCGGGGTCCCTGCCGCAGATCGGGAGAGGATCTTCCAGCCCTTCCAGCGACTGGGGGACCGGGACAACACCACCGGGATCGGCCTGGGCCTGGCGGTGGCGCGCGGGCTGGTCGAGGGCCTGGGCGGGCAGGTCCACGCCGAGGACACCCCCGGAGGGGGGCTCACCATGGTTCTCACCCTCCCGGCCCTCACCCTGGTGGCGGCGGTCCCCGAGGCCGAGCAGGAGGACCTGTGAGCGCCAGCGTGCTCGTCGTCGAGGACGATCCCCACATCACCCGTGCCCTGGTCGTGAACCTCAAGGCCCGCGGCTACCGCACCCACCAGGCCGGCACCGGGCGCCAAGCCCTGGACGTGGCCGCCCACGAACACCCCGACGTCATCCTGCTGGACCTGGGCCTGCCCGACATGGAGGGGCGGGAGGTGATCGAGGGGATCCGCGGGTGGTCGAAGGTGCCGATCATCGTCGTGTCGGCCCGCAACGAGTCCTACAGCAAGGTCGACGCCCTGGACCGCGGGGCCGACGACTACGTGGCCAAACCGTTCGCGATGGACGAGCTGCTGGCCCGTCTGCGTGCCGCACTCCGCCGATCCCAGCCCGACCCGGCCGGAGCCGTGATGACCACCACCGACGGTCGGGTGCGCATCGACCTGGCGCAGAAGTCCCTCACCGTCGCCGGTGATCCGGTGCGGCTGACCAAGCTCGAGTGGCGGCTCGTGGAGGTGTTCGCACGCAATCCCCACCGGCTCATCGGCCGTACGGAACTTCTCACCACGGTGTGGGGCCCCGACTACGGCGAGGAGGCCAACTCCCTGCGGGTCTACATGTCCCAGATCCGCGCCAAGCTCGAACCCGAACCCTCCCACCCCCGCTACTTCCTCACCGAGCTGGGCATGGGCTACCGGTTCACTCCGTGAGGCTGCTCCGGCCGCGGTGACCGTGAGGACACGAGCAGGGCATAACAGTCCCCGCATCGGAACGACAGGTCACGACAAGCAGGCCGGGCCCGAAGGAGTGCCAGAACAACGACGACCGCAACCGGCTCAGGCGCCGACATCTCGGGGCCCACCGACTCATCAAGAGAAGTTATGAGCGTGATCATATGGACCGCATGACGCCCGGGGACCGGGGTGGAGTGGTGCTGACCTACCTCAACCGGCCCATCCCCTCCCGACGACACCTGTTAATGGGCACGATGCCGGCCGATGCGGTGTTCCTGGTGGCGGGGCTGTCGATGGCCTGGTGGGCCAGGGGCGGGGACGGATCCCGATGGTTCGTCCTGGGGTGGGTGGGGGCCTTCGCCCTGTCGTGGCTGGTGCTGATGCTCGGACGCATCCAGCGTCCGGAAGTGCGCCGGCTCTCTCAACGCTCCACCGTCCACACTGCCCGCCGGCGAGCCCTGCGCACCGGGACGCTGCCGGAATCCCCGTCACTGCGCATCGGGGCCGCCGCCCGCTCCTGCGACGAACTCGAAGTGGCGGTTCTGGTGCTGGCCGTAGGAGCGACCACGGGAATAGGGGTTCTGATGTGGCCTTCCTTGCCGTGGCCGATGCTCGTCACCGGGTGGGCCGTCCTGGCCACCCTGTACCTGGGGGGCGCCGTGCGAGGATGGGCTTATCTGCATCTGTATGAGATCGGTCCCCGCCGCCCGTCGTCCTAGCCGACGTGGAACCGGGCCCGACCACCCGGCTCGCGAGCACGACCGCGACAACGGCCCCCACTCCGGCCACGGCCAGGACACGGGGACGCCAATGGGAACCGGCGGAGCCCTCAGACCCACAGCGGGGGTGGCACGGGGCCAGGGCACTGACAACCGGAGAGGTCGACCCAGCAGCGTCGCACTTTGCATATGGCGAGACAGCGGCCATCAAGCCAACTTTGAGGACATCTGCTGATGCAGCAGTCCTGTTCTTCCACCCGAACATGCGTACCTGGGCGCCAGCCAAAGCCCTCGGACTTTCCGGGGGGGGGTGCCTCTATGGTTTCCGTCAAGCGGCCAGTGCCACCGGTGACGAGGTCTGAGGCTCGGTCGGGTCTTGGTAGAGGGTACCGTCGCGCAGCATCGCGAACAGGACGTCGGTCCGTCGGCGGGCCAGGGCGATGATTGCCTGGTTGTGGCGTCTGCCCTGGGCTCGTTTCCGGTCGTAGTACGCCCTCGAGGGCCCGTGGCTGAGCGAGGCGAAGGCCGAGAGGAACAGCGCCCGCTTCAGGCGTTTGTTGCCGCCCCTGGCGGCGTGCTCGCCGCGGATCGAGGTCCCCGACCTGCGGGTGACCGGGGCGATCCCCGCGTAGGAGGCCAGGTGCCCGGCATCTCGGAAGTCCTTGCCGACGACCTCGGTGAGGATCCTCGCGGCGGTCCTGACCCCTATCCCGGGCATCGAGGTCAGGACCGGGCAAAGAGGGTGGGCCTCCACCAGGGCCTCGACCTGGTTAGCCACCGTGGCGCGCTGGTGGATCAGGGCGGCCAGCTGCCCGGCCAGGATCGGGATCACCGTGGTCGCGGCTTCGGTGCCGGCCACCACCACGGACTGCTGCCCCAGGGCGTCGAAGATCTCCTCGGTCAACGGCTCGGCCAGCCGCGGGGCGTGCTTGCGCAGTCTCGCCCGCACATGGCCACGACCAGCGGCGGCCAGCTTTGCCGGGGTCGGGTAGCCGGTGAGCAGCTCGGCCACCGCCGGATGCGTCACCCGCGGCCCCAGCACCCGTTCCAGGGCGGGGTGGATCTGGGTGAGCATCCCGCGCAGACGGTTCGAGGTCGAGGTGATCTGGGCGGCGAGGTCGTCGTCGAAGCCGGCCAGCACCGCCAGCTCGGCGATCTGAGCCTCGTCGACCCGGATGCCGCGCAGGGTGTGCGGCATGGTCCGGGCCGCCTCGGCGATGATCAACGCGTCCCGGGCGTCGGTCTTGGCCGTGCCTGGGTGCAGATCGGCGATCCGCCGCATCGCCAACCCCGGCAAATACGCCACCGCGACCCCGTCCATTGCCTGCGCCACGGCCACTGGCAGCGCCCCGATGGTGGCCGGCTGATCCACGACCATCAGCACCGGCCCGTGCTCCGTGGCCAATTCCTCGAGAACGGCCCGCAACCGGGCCTCGTCGTTGGGCAAGGCCCTGTCGAACACCGTCTTACCGACCACCGTCACCGCCACGGCGTGGTGGTCGGACTTGCCGACGTCGAGACCGACGAGCACCGCCGGATGTGGTTGCTCTGACATGGCCGAGTTCCTTCTCATCCGCTGCTGCACGAGCATGCTGGCCGGCCGGATGGTGATCACGCTCGGCATCCACGTTACGAAGGCCCTGAACCAGCGGGCCCTGCCTCTATTAGCGATCCGCGACCACCGGACCGGCCCTCGGTGACAACACCCCCCGGATCATGGGCGACTGGGGGCAAACGATCATGCCGAGGACCGACCGGCCAACACTCCCCATCATCACGGACCGAGGAGCTGGGAAGAAGGTAACGGGGGTTATCAGCGGAAGGAGGCCCCGCGGTGGTCATCAGCCAGCCGCGGACCGGCTCCGGTCAGGACCTCACGCAGCGTCCTGCCGGTGGGGAGGGTCTCGGGTTCCGGCAGCAGGCCTCGACGCCGCAGCTCCGGTGACACAAGCGTCGTGAAGCGCTCCAGGTCCGCCGGCCGCACGGCTGCCGAGATGTTGAAGCCGTCGACGCCGGCCTCTTCGCGCCAGCGCTCCAGCTCGTCCGCCACGGTGCCCGGAGCCCCGGCGATGACGGGCCCGCGGCCGCCGATGGCCACGAATTCAGCGAGGTCCCGCACCGTCCAGGTCTTGTCCGGGGACAGTGAGGTGAACGCCGCCAGCGCGGACTGATTGGCATCGGTGGACACGTACTCGAGCGGTGCCTCGGGGTCCGCCCCGGCCAGGTCGACCCCGGTCCAGCCGCCGAACAGGGACAGCGCTCCCTCGATGTCCACGTGCCGGCGGTAGCTTGCCAGCCTGGCGTGGGCCTCGTCGTCGGTCTGGGCGACCACCACCGTGGCCATGGTGAAGGTCTTCACGGCGTCTTCGGCCCGGCCCCGCTCGGCGAGTTCGGCCCGGACGCCGTCGGTCCACCGGCGCACGAGTTGCGGGGTGTTGCCGATGAAGAAGATGGCTTCGGCGTGGTCGACGGCGAATTGCTGTCCGCGCTTGGAGGCGCCGGCCTGGAACAGCAGCGGGGTGCCCTGGGGACCGGGGTGGGTCAGCGCATGGCCGGGCACGGAGAAGTAGGTGCCCTCGTGGCCGACGGGGTGCGAGAGGTCCGGGTCCACGAATACCCCGGCGCCGGCGTCGGCCTTCACCGCCCCGGGCTCGAAGGAGCCCTCGAGGAGCTTGTACATGACCTCCATGTACTCGTCGGCGCGGTCGTAGCGCTCATCGTGCGGGATCTGTCGGTCCATGCCCAGGTTCCGGGCGGCGGAGTCCTGGTAGGAGGTCACCACGTTCCACGCCACCCGGCCTCCGGTGAAGTGGTCCAGGGTCGCGAAGGTGCGGGCCAGCAGGTAGGGGGCCTCGTAGGTGACCGAGGCGGTCACCCCGAAGCCGAGCCGCTCGGTTGCCGCGGCCATCGCCGGCACCGCGACGAGCGGGTCGAGCACCGGGTACTGCACTCCCCCGCGGGCGGTGGCCTCGGTTCCGCCGCCGTACACGTCGTAGACGCCCGGGATGTCCGCCAGGAACAGCGAGGCGAAGCCGCCCTCCTCGAGGGTGCGGGCCAGGGACGTCCAGTACTCGAGGGTGTCGAACCGGGTGACCCCGGCCTCCGGGTGGCGCCACAGTCCCGGTGACTGGTGCACGGGCACCATCATGTCGAAGGCGTTCAGCAGCATGGGGAGGGTCATACAGGGGTCCTTTCGGTGGTGCTCTCGGCGCCGGCCGCTCCGGCGACCCGGGCAGGCACGGTGTCGGTGTGGCCGGCGTGCAGGTCGGTGAGCTCGGTGCCGCGGTGCTCGCGGGCGGGGTCCTTCGCGGCCAGGGCGGCGACCATCGAGAGCACCGCCAGCACGGAGAGGTAACCGGCGATCAGCCACGGGGTGTCCCCGCCGGCGGCGAACAGCAGGGCGGCGATCATCGGCATCAGCCCACCGCCCAGGACGGTGCCAACCTGGTAGCCGAAGCTCACCCCCGAGTACCGTACGTTCACGGGGAATTGCTCGGCGAACCAGGCCGCCTGCGGCCCGTAGATCGCGTCGTGGATGAGGTTGATGCCGAGGATGACCACGAGCGGCAGCAGGGCGAGCGGGCCGGCCTCGAGGAAAGCGAACACCACCCAGCCGAAGACGCCGATCGCTGCGTAAGCGGTCACCGAGACGACCTTGCGGCCCACCCGGTCGGACAGCCACCCCCAGAGCGGGGTGGAGAACAGGCCGATGGCCGAGGCGATCATCACCGCGGTCACGCCGGCGGTGTTGTCCCCGCGCACGTCCCGCAGGTAGGTCAGCATGTAGACCGTCACGAGGTAGTAGACGGCGTTCTGGGCCAGGCGCAGGCCGATCGTGACCAGCAGCGGGCGGCGGTGGTGCATCAGCAGCTCCCTCAGGGGCGCCGTGGCCACGTTGCCCGAGGCGCGGTGTTCCAGGAACTCCGGGGCGTCAGCCACGCCGAGGCGGATCCACAGGCCGATCGCCACCAGCAGGGCCGAGAGCAGGAAGGGGATGCGCCAGCCGAAGGTGGCGAACTGTTCTTCGCTCATGACGTTCTGCACGATGAAGAACGCGCCGGTGGCCAGCAGCATGCCCGCCGAGGAACCGATCTGGGTGAAGGACCCGAAGAACCCGCGGTGCCGGGCCGGCGAGTGCTCCACGCTCAGCAGCGCGGAGCCGCCCCACTCGGCGCCGGCTGACAGGCCCTGGAGGATGCGCAGGACGACCAGTCCGACGACGGCCCACCAGCCGATCACCTCGTAGGTCGGCAGCAGGCCGATCAGGGTGGAGGCCACGCCCATGAGCATCAGGGAGGCCACCAGAAGGGCCTTGCGGCCGATCCGGTCACCCAGGTGCCCGGCGATGATCCCGCCCAGGGGCCGGGCGATCACCCCGACCGCGAGGGTGGCGAAGGAGGCGACGATACCGCCGAGCTCGGTGGCCATGGGAAAGAACTGGACATTGAAGACCAGTGCGGCAGCGGTGCCGTAGAGGTAGAAGTCGTACCACTCGATGGTGGTGCCGGCGAAGGCCGAGGCCAGGACACGCTTCTTGCCGTGGACGATGCTGGTGCGTCCCGCGGCGGCCGTGGTGGGGGTGCTCATGGGTCAGGCTCCTGGGGTTCGGTCGGCGTCGGTCTTCGCGTCGCCGATGGCGTTGAGGCCTTCCGGCAGGGTGCCGTTGATGAGGTAGTCGCCCAGGGCGCGGGCGCGGAAGGCGATCGGGTTGTGCGTGGCCACGGTCTGGGCGTTGCGCCAGTGCCGGTCCAGGCCCTTGGCCGTGGACGTGGCCGAGGCGCCCACGGTGAGGAACAGGTCCTGGGCCGCGCCGAGGGCCAGTTCCGGCACGGTGACCTGGGCGTGCTCGACGGCGATCTCGGACTCGTGCAACGCCCTCGGGAGGGTACCGGTGAAGTCCGGTCGGTCAGCGCCGGTCGCGACGGCGGCGGCGATCCCGGCGTCCAGGGCGCGCGCGGCGTGCAGCACGGTGGCCTCGGCGGCGAAGGCCTTGGCGGAGATCCGGCCGGTGGCCTCCTGGATCAGCGGGTCCTCCCGGAAGGGTAGGCCGAGCCCGGTGTTGAAGGTCCGCCGGCGGGCGGCGATGGTCTCCACGGCGTCCCGCCGGGCGGCCCGGGCGATGCCGGTCAGCACGGCCAGCAGCACCAACTGGAAGAAGGCGGCCTCGTGGACGGCCTCCGCGCTGCCGGCGGTACGGTCCAGCACGGCATCGTCCGGGACGCGCACCCGGTCGAAGATCGCGGTGCCGGTGCCGGTGAGCTTCTGCCCGAAACCGTCCCAGTCGTCCTCGAGCGTCACGCCCTCGGCGTCCGTGGCGACCACGGCGAAGCGGCGCCCGTCCTGGCCGTCCAGGGCGGCCGAGACGCGGGTGTAGTCGGAGAAAATCGAGCCGGTTGCGTAGAACTTCCGGCCGGTGAGCTCCCAGCCCTCGGCGGTCCGGCTCAGCACGGTGTTCAGGGTGCCGAGCGCGTTGCCGCCCTTCTCCGTGGAGGCATTGCCCACGGTGGCCCCGGCCAGCACCCGTGGATACCAGACCTCCTGGAGCTCCCGGGGCAGGAAGCGCAGGGACTCCACGAAGCCGAAGTGGGATCGGTACAGGTGGGCGATGTTGGAGTCGGCCTCGGCCAGATCGACCAGCAGTCGGGTGACGTCCTCGAGGCTGACCTCGGGACCGCCGTGGGCCGCCGGGACGCGCAGAGCACCGAATCCGGCCCGGTCCAGCCGGCGGACCTCCTCGTGGGGCAGCGCGCGCTGAAGGTCCCGGTCCAGGGTGCCGTCGGCGATCTCCGCGAACAGGGGCCGGAAGTGCTCTTTCAGCCCCGCGTAGTCTCCGAGCAGGCCGGCGGCGACGTTCGTGTCGGCGCAGGGATGGATGGCGGTCTTCTCGACCGTGATCCGGGTCATTCGGTGGTCCTCTCGGTCTCACCGAGGATTACCGGTCGTCCAGTCACGTCAGGAACGGGGTCTGTGACGTCAGCGTCGAACGCTGACGTCACAGACCAACTGCAGATCCGGGATCTCCATCGGTTCTGGCATTAGCACCCTGACCCCTGAGAAGGACGGGTTGCTGCGGCGTCGTCGAGCCAGATCTCTCGGCCGCTCTGAATGGGGCGCTTGATATAAGACCAGACCACCCGGGTTTTGCGCCATCTGATGACGGTCGAGACGTCATCGGGTGTCACGGTGACGTCATAGAGCGCGTGACGTCGAGAAATGGCCTCTCAACATGACGCCACGTGATAGCCCCGCAGCGAAAGGCGGACCGCACCAGCCGTCGCCGGACGACAAGTTGTCGACGGCACGTGAAAACTGACCCCGTGGCGGCAGACGAAGTTTGACCCCCTGCCGGACCCTG
>NZ_BAAGPL010000028.1:0-14134 GCF_054784195.1 Kocuria himachalensis | reverse complement strand
TCCTCGACGAGATCGATGGGCATCCGCCGCAGGAGGGACTTGGGATTCTGTGCGTTCATGGGTGGATCCTGTCTGTCGGAAGCCCCCGGCGGGGCGGAACAGACCTCGACGCCGTCGGCGAGGACCAGTGATGATTCCAGAGCGTAGCGGCTTCCCAGACGGAACGCGCCGCCAAGGACCAACCTGACGACAATGCTTCGTGGGCGTACTGGTCCCTGCATCACCGTCTGCCGGCGACCTCACGTGGACCCGGCCGCATCACTCGGCCGGTTGATGTAGGTGGACTTCGGCGGTGCGGCGCCGGGCGGCCCGTCACCGGTCTCGGCGCGGGGACAGGTTCGTGCACCTCGGATCCCGCGATACCGGACTTCACCGGTGCCGGGCTGTGCCCGGGCGGGCGCTGGGGCGACACATCATCAGAGAGGCCGGGTGCTGCCGGGCTGGGCGCAGTCGCCCAGGACGGTGAAGCTGCGGCGCAGGGTGTGGATCCACCCCGCCCATCCCAGCTCGTTGAGCGGCAGGCGTTCTCGTGGCGGGATGGCCAGGCGCCCGATCATCGCGTACATCCCCAGCACGGGCACCGCTAGGATCAGCGCCTCGATCATGGTGGCTTCCCCTCGTGTGGCGCGCCGGTGGGCCCCGGCGCGAGGCAGGTGCGGGGCCTATTGGCTGGCGGCGGCCTCGCGTTCGCGCCGGGCCAGGACGCTGTGCTTGCGGGAGTAGGTGAAGTAGACGACGAAACCGATCAGCATCCACACGCCGAACCGGATCCAGGTGGCCCCGGTGAGGTTGAGCATCAGGTAGAGGCAGATGACCACCGCCAGGATCGGAATGACCGGCACGAACGGCACCCGGAAGGACCGGGGAAGATCGGGCCGGGTCCGGCGCAGCACGATCACACCCAGGGAGACGACGACGAAGGCGGCCAGGGTGCCGATGTTGACCAGTTCCGCCAGAGTCGTGAGCGGAACGAAGGTGGCGATCACGGCGATGACGACACCGGCGATGATCGTGATCCGGTGCGGGGTGCGGAACCGGTGGTGGACCCGGGCCAAGGGCTCGGGCAGGAGGCCGTCGCGGGCCATCGCGAAACCCACCCGGGTCTGACCCAGGAACAAGATCATGGCCACCACGATCAAACCGATGCACGCACCCACGGCGATGATCCCGCCCACCCACGGGGCGCCCACGGCGGTGAAGGCGGTGGCCAACGGGGCGCCGTCGGCCGGGTCGATGTCGGTGTAGGGCCGCATGCCGGTGATGACCAGGGAGACGGCCATGTAGAGGATGGTGACGATGGCCAGGGAGCCGAGGATGCCGATGGGCAGGTTGCGCTGCGGGTTCCTGGTCTCCTCGGCGGTGGTGGCGATGACGTCGAAGCCGATGAAGGCGAAGAACACCACCGCCGCGGCCGAGAACAGCCCGCCGATGCCGAAGGTGGTGGGCTCCAGGCCGAAGATGCTCTGAATGAGCGGGGTGTGCAGCCCGGCGCTCCCATCGGCGCTGGTGCCCTGGGCCGGGGGGATGAACGGGGACCAGTTCGCGACGTTGATGAAACCGATGCCCACCACGATCACCAGCAGCACCACGGCGAGCTTGATGGCCGTGACCACCTGGTTGATCCGACTGGACAGTTTCACCCCGCTGACCAGCACCACCGTCAGGCCCAGGATCAGCAGGCCCGCGGGCAGGTTCATGATCCCCTTGTCGGCGGAGGTCAGTGCCTCCGGAATGGCGAAGGGGGTGTTGGCCAGGACGACGGCGAGGTACTGGCTGAAGGACGTGGCCAAGGCCGCGGCGCCGACGGTGAACTCCAGCACCAGGTCCCAGCCGATGGTCCAGGCGACCACCTCGCCCAGGGTGGCGAAAGAGAAGGTGTAGGCGGATCCGGCCACCGGCACGGCCGAGGCCAGCTCTGCGTAGCACAGTGCTGCCAGGGCGCAGGCCAGTCCCGCGATGAGGAAGGAGATCGCGATGCCCGGTCCGGCGTGGCTGGCCGCGGCCTGTCCGGTGAGCACGAAGATGCCGGCACCGATGGAGACTCCGACCCCGAAGACGATGAGGTCCAAGGCCCCGAGGTTCTTCTTGAGCTGGTGCTCGGGCTCCTCGGTGTCGCGGATGGACTGCTCGATGGACTTGGTCCTGAAGATGCTCATGAAAACTCCCCGTCGAGTGGGCGGAACCACCAAGTGATTCCGGAGAATACTCCTCTTCGACCGGCTACGTCTTGCCCCAACTCTGGTTCGTGAACGTCCCGATCGGGTGGTCGACCACAGCCGCCCACGCTCAGGGCCGTGGAGCGGCCGCTTCGCCGCACGACGATGCAGAGGGTGCAGTAGAGGTTTCTCGGCGGTCCTTCCCAGCTACTACGCCTGCACCAGCACGTAGTGATCCAGGACATCTGGTTGACCTCGAGCCCAAAGCCGCGGTGGGTGAAGACGGGCCGAGGCGGCGTTGACCGAGGCGACGCGGGCAGTCAGCCGGACCCCTCCGTAGACACCCGGGGCCATGACCACAACCAGGCAGACCATGGCCCCGGACACTCGCAACCCCAGTGCTCGGGGACCCCCCAGTAGCCGACTTCCACGCCCGTCCTTCTCCGAGTGGAGGCCACCAGGCCGATCGCCCAACCACCCTCCTCCGCGACGTACCACCGGGCAGCCCCAACCTGCTCCACCGGCTCCTGCCGCAGCGCGGCGCGGACGCGGTCCTGGATGACCAGCGGCGCCCACAGCTGGCCGTCGCCGACGAAGCGGGTCACGCGTTGGTCGGCGGCTAACACCTGGTCTCATCACTCAGTGGCCTGGCGCAGTCGGCGGAGGCCGATGAGCGTGACAGCGAGCAGGAGAAGCGGGAGCAGGGTGACTTCGGTGCGGTCGTAGCCCTTGTTCGCGTGCAGCTTGCCCGGGCGGTCCGGTCGTCAATCCACGGTCTGCCGCCGGGGCCTCGAGGCGGGGGCTGGGGAGGGATCAGCGAAGCGATCAGTTCCCACAGCTGATCATCGACCATCCACTGGTGCTTCTTCGCGGCCATGCAGACGCTGTGCACCGTCTCCAGGAGGGCCAGCAACGGCCGACCAAGTTTTGCGACCAGGTGCTACCGCCGATGATGCCCACAAATGATGGCATGAACGTCACGGTAACGAATACGGAAACAGCAGTTCGGGAGTGCCCCATCTGCGAGAAGCCGATCACCGACGAAAACCCCGGCGTCCTCCCGCGGTGCATGGAAGGTCGCCGGCCCCCCCGGGCACGCCTTCAGGGCCGCAGCACCCGTCTTGGTGTGCAACGACTGCATCAACACGCCCAACGGGGGTCAGGGGAGCAAGGTATCTCTCTACGCCATTGCCGTTCGAGAGTTCACGGAAGACTGGGGGTTGCATCACTGCGAGAACTGCACCACGCCCTTCCTCCTGGCCCCGTCGAAACGCCGGCGACGCATGTACTGCTCGAATCGGTGCAGGCTGGCTCTCGTTCGAGCAGAGAAGGCCGCTGAGAAGCCGACGTGGCCATCCGAACAGTGCGGAGAGCGGATGACCGGCCGCGCCGACCGCCGGTTCTGTTCAGCGGCATGCCGGGTCGCCCATCATCGCGCCATCGCCTCCAATGGCTGGAGTCGTTCCCACGGTTACCCCGCGAAAACGCCTGAGCCCACATAACACCTGGTCTCATGACTCGGTGGTTTCCGGTAGGACGCGTTCCTGCCACGGGCCGTGTTGCAGCCACAGAATGCCCAGCTTCGCGACGAGGCCGTCGACCTGCCCCCGGTAGAGCACCGTGTCGTAGCGGCGCGCCTCCACCGTGTCCCCGGAACGCAGCTGAGCGAGGTCGCCGAGGCGGGTTGTCCGGTGCCCGGTGGTGGTCATGAGCGGGATCTCCTGGAGGAGGAGCATAGGGGGTGCCGGGGGAGGATGACCGGAGGTCCCCACGGGTGCACCCGTGGGGACCTCCGGTCATCAAGGACCGGCAGGGCACCTGTTGTGGGACTGCCGTGGAAGGTCAGGGTGCGCGGACGGGCTCCGCCGGGGTGGTCTCCTTGTCCTTGTGCTCCTGGCGGACCTTGGCCTCGTGCAGGGCGCGGATGGCGGCGTGCTGGGGGTTGCGGCGCAGCACCAGATAGCCGATGCCCAGGGCCAGGAACCACAGCGGGGTCAGGGCCAGGGCTGTGAGCGTGTCGGGCTGGGTGGTCAGCGCCCAGATGACGAAGCCGAAGAACGCCAGTACCACGTAGGGCATGAAAGTGCCCCCAGGCATCTTGAACTTGCTGGCGGCGTGCAGCTGGGGGCGGCGGCGGCGGTAGACGATGTAGCTGACCATGATGATGGACCACACGAACATGAAGCACAGCGCCGAGATGGTGGTGACCATGGTGAAGGCCTCGGCCACACTGCCCTCGGCGTAGAGCAGCGCCACACCGGCCAGCAGGAACATGCAGGAGAACAGCAGCGCGTTGCGCGGGACCTTGCGGGAGGAGAGCCGGGCGAAGGACTTCGGCGCATCACCCTCCTGGGCGAGCCCGTAGACCATCCGGGAGGTGGAGTAGATCCCGGAGTTGGCCGAGGAAGTCGCCGAGGTCAGCACGACGAAGTTCACCACCCCGGCGGCCCCTACGAGGCCGGCGAGGGCGAACATGCCCACGAACGGGGACTCGTCGGCGCTGTAGGTGGTCCAGGGGCGCACGGCCATGAGGACGATCAGTGACCCGACGTAGAAGAGCAGCACCCGGATCGGGATGGAGTTGATCGCCCGCGGGAGGGTGACCTCCGGGTCCTTGGCCTCGGCGGCGGTGGTCCCGACGAGTTCGATGCCCACGAAGGCGAACACGGCGATCTGGAACCCGGCCACGAAGCCCATGAAGCCGGTGGGGAACATGCCTCCGTGCGCCCACAGGTTGGAGAACCCCGCGCGGGAGCCTTCGGTCTCGAAGCTGGTGACGATCATGACCAGACCCACCACGATCAGGGCGATGATGGCGATGATCTTGATCAGCGCGAACCAAAACTCGGTCTCCCCGAAGGCGCGCACCGTGGGCAGGTTCAGGGCCAGCAGCAGCAGGATGCAGGCCACGGCCGGGATCCACAGGGGCAGGTCGGGCCACCAGAAGGAGACGTAGTGGGCGATCGCGACCACATCGGCGATGCCGGTGACGACCCAGCAGAACCAGTAGGTCCAGCCGGTGAAGAAGGCCGCCCAAGGACCGAGGATGTCACCGGCGAAGTCCCCGAAGTTCTTGTACTCCAGGTTGCTCAGCAACAGCTCGCCCATGGCACGCATGACGAAGTAGAGCATGAAGCCGATAATCATGTACACGAAGATCACCGAGGGCCCGGCCACCGAAATGGTCTTGCCCGAGCCCATGAACAGGCCGGTGCCGATGGCACCGCCGATCGCGATGAGCTGGATGTGACGGTTGGACAGCGCCCTCTCGAGATGAGGCGGTTGCTGGGTGGCACTCATGGTGGAGTCACTTTCGATCAGAACTTCGGACGGGTAATGGAAGACGGCGCGGGACGTCGGCCCGGGCCTCGCATGCTGGGGCGCAGAACGCCGCTGCGGGGGTGGGCAGGTCCTTACAAGCCATGGCCCTAGATCAGAGACGTTGCGCGCGGGAGGACCGATGGACCAGAGGTCCGCTCAGCTCGCCCAGGAAGCCAGATTATTCAGCTTCGTGCTGGGCTCGGCGGATTCCTGCGGGCGCACCCAGCGCTCCACCCAGGGGTGGGGTGGGCAGCATCAAAGCGGCGCCGATGCGGTGGGTCCGAGGTGATCGTCATTGAGGAACTCCAGGATTCTGCGCGGTCGACCCGCGCGGGCTGTGGGCGCCTCCCCGATCTGTTGGACAGCCTGAGAGTTTCCGCCGCACCCGCTCGTGGTGGGGCTTGCTCCTTCGGCGAGCACGGCGAACACCGCGCTACTTTCCAGATGTGCCTCTGTGCGGCGGTACGGGTGCCTGAGAGTTTCCCGGGGAGGAATTGCTCCTACGGCGCCCGACCGATGCTGCTGGACGGGACTCTCCCGCCGCACGTCAACGGCGCTTGCTATGTGACTGCGCTCACACCGTAGTCGGACCTCGATCCGGAGCGCAAGACGCCGGACATCTCGTGGCTCCCCGGCCACGCCCACCCCGTGGCCACTGGCCGGCCCACGTGAAGCAAGCCGGTGCGACTCGATCCCCTGTACCACCACTTTGTCGTCGCCCAGGCGGCCCCCCGGACCCGCCGCGCCCGGCAGGAGGGCCGTCGGCCGCCACCGTCAATCTCACCCAAAATGCTGGCGATGACCCGGAAGCCATCCGTCAGGAATTCACATCACGGCGTCGCGGTTCTCGTGGCGTGCGCCCGCCGATCCTCGAGGAGGCGTTACAGGGCCTGGATGTACCGCCGACTGCAGCGCTGCTGCAGTCGGCGGCTGACCGGCGCAACGGCACGGGACGCCCACGTTCCCGGGCGGGAGAACGCGGTAAGGGTGAACACGACCGCATCGTCGTCCTGCCAATCGACACAGAATCTTTCCTCGCCTCGTTCGGGGTGGCCCCGCAGAGTGCCGTGGGCGAATCCGCGACAGCGCTCGTCCTCCACGACATAGACCACCTGGCAAGCGAACGACATCCGCAACAGGTGCCGACCCAGGCGCAGGCGCACACGGCTGCCCGGCTCGACACGACAACAGGTGGCCGTGACGGTCAAGCCCACTGCTCGGTGCATATGCCAGCTCAGCAGGCGATCCGCGGTTCCGTGAAACGTCGACTCACCGTGGCCGATGACCCGGTGGACCACCAGGTCCTCGTACCCGTCGGGCAAGTGCCCGGCGGTGGCGCCGACCTCCGGATACGACAGCGGGCGATCCAGCAGGGTCATGGCGGCCACTGTGCCAAGCGAACGCTTTACACATGGTCGAGTATCGGCCGCCCAGCCACGGCACTTGCCTATTGATGGTACTGATGACGGCCGAAGACCCGGAAGACTTCCGGCACCTGACCGCGGCCGGTGGCCAGGTCGGCGGCCATCTCCCCGATCAGAGGAGCGAACTTCCCGCCGTGGCCCGAACAGGGGGAGACCACCGTGATGTTGTCCACCGTGTCGAGCACGAAGTCTTCGTTCGGGGTGTTGGTGAACAGGCAGGTGGTCTCGGCGTAGGGCTCGGGCACGACACCGGGCAGGTAGCGCGTGACGTAGTCCATCACCTGCTGACGGTTGCTCTCGTCCATGATCTGGTCCTGGGCCCGGGCGGAGGACAGGACCTTGCCACCGTTGAACTTCGCGACCTTCTGTCCCTGGAACTGGGCATCGCGCCCCCCAGGGAGACCATAGATCTGCAGGTTCTCGCTCAGGTGGATGAACGTGGGCCACGGCGTCGCCGATGCCTCACGGGCCTCCTTGTAGGGGAAGTGGTAGGCCTGTTCCTGGCGCACCTGCAAGGAGGGCATCTGCTGCACGAAGGCGTCGGGAAGGCTCAACTCGCTCAGCAGGACCGGCAGCCAGCCACCGGCGCACACGATGATGCGCTCGGCCTCCAGGACCTCTCCGGTGAAGGAGGTCAGGCGGAAGCCGTTCCCCGACCGCGTCACCGAACTCAGCTCCCACTCGGTCCTGATCTGCGCCCCCTGGGTCACGGCGAGCTCCACCATCGTGGTGACCGTGGTCTCGGCATCGAGCACCCCGGCGCCGGGATGCCACAGCACTTCAGTGTCGAACACCAGCTGCGGCCAGCGATGCCGGGCCTGTGCGGGGCTCAGCAGCTCGTGCTCCACCCCCGCCGACTGCAGGACCTCCGCCAGCTGCCGCGGTCGGCGCACGGAGCCATGGTCGACCGACCCCGTAGGGGTGATCAGCCGCCGATCGCTGAGCCGCTCGAGCTCGTCCCAGCCACGCCTGGCATCGATCACCATCCGGGTGTACCCCAGGTCCGGATACGCGTAGCGGAAGATACGAGCAGACCCGTGGGAGCTGCCCCACTCGTTAGCTGGGGTGGACCGCTCCAGCACGGTCACTTCGTGGCCACGGGAAGCCAGGTGCCAGGCGGTGGCCGCGCCGGCGAGACCTGCTCCCACAACAACGTATTTGGAGGTGTTCATGTCTCTTGCTGCTCCACATCTCGAGTGGGGACGGTGTCAGCGAGATGCCCGTCGGAACCGTGACGCCGGAGCGCGAAACGCACCTCGGAGTCATGGGGACACCAGAGTGTCACCTACGGAGTCACACGCGCGGGTGACGTAGACACCTCCATCATCGACGCCTCCTCTTGGCGCATCAGCCTCGATTGCTCGACGTCCTCCAAGTTGAGGACCCCGTGCGCTGGGTCGACCTCACAGCCGCGGAAACGATCGCCGCCCTGAATCTCCCTCTGTGCGCTGAACTGAGACGCAACAGCAAGGGCCTTGGGCACCCTGGGGGAAGACAGCCGGCAGGTCGCCACGCTGATCGCTGAGTGGATCCGCCACCGAGCGCTCGGCGACAGATCCTATGCCACCGGCATGCACGCCCACTCCGAGTTCGGAGGGTGGTGTGCTGGGCGTACTGGCGGTGCCGACGCGACGATGGCCTTGGGGACGACGTGCTGTCCGTTGCGGACACATCTGCGATCGGGTTCAACGACGTCGACCCGCACCGCGTGCTCGACAGATACGGAACCGACGTGCGCTGATCCCCTGAGACCGTACACATCTCGTCTTTGCGGAAGAAATCCGGACTGAGAGGTGGAGAGCCTAAAACCCACTGCTACACACAAAAGTGTTATCGAACACGAGCGCGCGGGTGTTCTCGCATCTGTTGGAACTCCCGTGAGCCCGATTTCGCGACGCTGTGCCGAGCCAGGTTCCTGACGACCTGACCGCCGCCGGCACAGGACTTTCACGCGCCGATGAGCGGATATCCGAGGCGATGCTGGGCGGACGGAGGGCGCCAGGAGACCTAGTCGCATCTTCCGTTCGTCACCGGCTGGAACGACCGCTGCCACCCCTTCGCATGGACCCAGGCCAGATCACACATCCTTGGTGAAGCCAACCGCTCAACCACTTCCACGACGGACCTCTATGGTCCTGTCGAAACCGTCCTGAGAGAGCTCTTGGATCTGCTCGCCTCGTCGACCGTCACCTCCACCCACCACATCCTCCTGGTGGGAAGACCTCAGTGTTGGGTAATGGTCCCGCCGTCTATTTCCTCTTGGATGATCTCGGCGTTGAGGCGGATCTTTCGTTTCTTGAGATTCTTGCGCACGAGAGGCCAGAAGATGATGAGTACACCCGTGGCGATGAGGCTGGTCCATACCTGATTGCGGCCGCCCTCCGAGAAGAGCATCACCACGAACACACCGACGATCGCGGCGATCAGCAGAATGTTCAGCCAGGGGTGCAACCACATCTTCAGCTTGAGCCCTGCGACCTCTTCGGGAGTCATCTTCTGGCGGAGCCGCATTTGAGTGAGCGAGACGAAGACGTACACGAAAAGGGCCACGAGGCCGGCTGAATTCATGATGAAGTCAAAGATGCCGGAGCCGGGGGCTGCGAAGTTCACAATCGTGGCGATGACCGCGCCGCTCGTGGAAGCGATGAGCGCCCACATGGGCACGCCATTCCTGGAGCGCTTGGCGACGAATCTCGGCGCGAAGCCTTGATCGGCGAGGGCCGCGAACATGCGGGATGCCGAGTACAGGCCAGAGTTCAGCACCGAGATGACTGCCGTGAAAATAACGAACTGCATAATTATCGCCGCTCCGGGCAGACCCAGCAGCGCGAACACCTGCGTGAAGGGCGCGGTGGCCACGTTGATCGGCTCGGGCAGGTCATTCCAGGGGATCACCATGGTGATGATGAGCACGGCACCGACGAAAAACAGCAGGATGCGCCAGATGACGGTGCTCGTCGCCTGCCGGATGCCCTTCGCGGGGTCTTCCGACTCGGCAGCGGCCATCACCGCGATCTCCGTGCCGAAGTAGGAGAAGATCACCAGCGCGACGCCGGTGAAGGCAATGCCGAAGCCGTTCGGGGCGAAACCGCCGTGTTCCCAAAGGTTCGGGACGGCGAGGGTCGAGTTCGGCCACAGTCCGAGCGCGAAAAGCAGACCGGCACCGAGGAAGACCACAATGGCCAATACTTTGATGCTCGCAAGCCAGAACTCCACCTCGCCGAAGGTGCGCACCGAAATGGCGTTCGTGCCGATGAAAATCAGAATCAGGATCAGCGACCATGTCCAGGACGGGAGGAACACGAACCATGAGTGCAGGGTCTCACCGCCGAGAACTGCCTCGTAGGCGAGGACACCGACCCAGAAATACCAGTAGAGCCAGCCCACGAGGTAGGCCGCCCAATCGCCGAGGCCGACGCGTGCGTATTCCATGAACGAGCCAATAGTGGGCCGCGCCGCCGCCATCTCGCCGAGCATGCGCATCGCGAGGAAAACGAGCAGGCCGCCAATGAGGTAAGACAGGATTGCGGCGGGGCCGACTGCGCGAATGACATTGCCCGAACCCACGAAAAGACTCGCGCCGATGATACCGCCGAGGGTGATCATCATCACATGTCGGGAGCGCAGCTTCTTGTGGGTGACAATCTGCCCTGCCGAGGTCTCAGGTGAGACAGGGCGGGAGTAGTTCGACTCACCTGGGGTGTTTTCCGGAGTGGACATGAATCGTCCTCGATCCTTATTAATCTGTTGAGGTCGTTGAGATAAGGGAGATGCAGCTGTTGCGGGCCATCCAGGAAGTGCCGGCCGGCACAGGCATGGACACAGGACTGAAGTATGACATCAGCCGAAGCCGCACCACAGAGCCACCACTGAAGCCGTCAGGGGACGAACCGCGTCCGGTGAGGGCAACGATGACGGCGGTGAGACTGGCTGGCCTCATCGCGGCCAGGGTGATGTGCTTTCATCACCTCCAGGTCCAGTCCCGTCCGGCCGCCACCGCTCACACCTACTGACCCGATCTGCCGGGATCTTTGGCCGGTTTGCCGTACGAATCAACGGAACAACACCGACTCCCGCCTCATCAGCATCCGTGCCTACTGGTTGCAGGCGGGGTGTTGCCCTCCGTGCGATCCGTCCCGATTCCTGGTCAGCAGGTGAACACCGACCAGCAGATGTCGTTGCGCATGCGCTGGTCCTTCAGCACGAGCTGGCGAATCGGCTCGGGCAGCTGCGCACGCTGCCACCGGCATTCCACTCGCCCCGCGGCTTCAACATCACCGGGGACAGCGGCGGCTCGTACGGCCTTGATCGCGTACGCCGCCGCACCGAGGTCATGGGCGGCGACATGGGCCACCGCGGCGGCCTGACCAGCTGCGTAGGCGGCGTATCGAGCTGCCCCTCGCTTGTCGCGCGCCGCGCCCATGGCATGGCCTCCTGCTGCGCGAGAGGCCATCATCGTGACCTCACCGCGCACCCAGGCGCGGGCGTGCTCGATGGCCAGGCGCGGTCGCGGATCCTCGGGGTGCGCGGACTCGAACAGGTACAGGACGTGCTCAGCGCATGCGGCCGCCCAGAGAGCGAGTAGGTGATGATCCGGCTCCGTCAGGGTCCCACCGCGGCGGATCGTCACCAGACGCGGATCGTGTACTTTCGGCAGGATCATGGTCGGCAGCTCCCCGGACAGGCGTGTCACCGGAGAACCTATTCTCGCCCACCCGGGAGCCGCCGGCCGACTCCTCAGCAGCCGTCCCTGCCCATTGATTCGAGCGGAGGTGCAACGGTGGCGCGTGCGCATGCGCGTGCGCGTGCGCGTGCGCTTGGCGGGTGGTGCAGGCCCGCGCTGACGGGCCGGTGATGGCCACGTTGAGCGGGGCGAGCAGACGGGTGAACCGGTCGAGGTCCTTGGCGAAGGCGAACGCGCGCACCCTGTCCGGGTCAGGGTGCACGGCGAAGTCACCGGTTCCGGTGGGGTCGGCGGAGAACACGTAGGCCCTGCTCGTCTTGTGGTGCCGGCTCATCCACACGATCCCGTCGAACCCGCCCGCATGCGCGACCGCCGCCCAGAGGACACCACGATCCTGGGTGACGGTGTCCTGCGTCGTGATTCCCGCTGATTCCACCCCCCCTAGTTACGTTTCGGTAACACGTTCGCCAATTGGTGCGCCTGGGTGGCACGGCGGGTTAGACTTTTGTCCAGTTCATGACATGTCATGTTCTTTGTGCATTCGGGTCGTCCCTCGGTCGGCCTCTACCCCTGGAAGGCTGGCCGACATGAAGCACCGGATCGCCGAGACCACCCTCAGCGCGGGGGCACTGTTGCTCCTGGGATCCCTGGTCTGCATGGTCATGGCGATGTCAGCGGGGCACGGGCCCCACTGGCCCTTGGGGGCCATCACCGCGATGGGTGCCGTCCTGACAGGGTGGGGAGTGTTCACCAGCCTCGACGTCGAGGACGTTCCCGGTGTGCCGTTGGACGTTGCCCTGGAGCGGATCCGCCTGCTGCGCCACTCCTGACCGGCAACCCCGGAGGATCGGCTCGCCCTCACCAGGAGGACGCCGTGCAGAAGATCGCTGCCTGTTCGATGTTCGCCGCCCGACCACCACGGTCGGGCGGAGGAGGCCATGACGCGCTGCACCTCTGTGTCCGAGGACTCGCAAGTCCTGTCCGTGGACCAGCGCGGATCCGGGGAGGAAGAGGCCGAAGGAGCCGTCCGTGCCGCACAGTTCGTCCTGGCTGGTCGATAGTTCCGGGCCATGGACAACGGCCAACCCCACCCCTTCGGGTTCACACCGATGATGTCCTTGGTCGTCGAGTTCGACCGGGCCCAAGAACTCGACCAGGTGTTCGACCGCCTTTCCGGGGGAGCGACCGTGCTCATGGAGCTGCAGGAATACCCCTTCAGCCAGCGCTGTGGATGGCTGGCGGGCCGCTTCGGGATTCCCTGGCAACTGATTCTCGCGCCCGCCTGAACCTTTCGCAGACCCTCATTGGTGCTCCGGCGGTCGGAGGGACCGGAAACCCCAGAACATCACTACCCGGCAGAGGCCTTCGGGGACATCATGGCGGCAGTGTTCAGGGGCGGTCCTCGGCGCCGGCGCGGGAGATGAGAGCAGGTCCACTGGACCGAACTCGAAGGAGAGTCGTCGATGCCTACCGATGCCACGGCCTGCAGCGGACTGGCCGTCCACGATCTCCAAGAGGCCAGGCGGTTCTACGGTGAGACGCTGAGCCTGAGGACCTCCCAGGAATACGGCTTGATGTGGTTGCACCTTGCGGGCGGGCTGTGAACGACGGTCGAAAAGGGTGCGGTCGTGACGAGAGACCACCCCGTCGCATCTGCTCAGTATTCGCCCGTCGTCGACAGGCGTCCCATCTGAAGCGCCTTCCATCATGCGGTGTGCCGCTGATGACGAATCAGCTCGCAGGACACAGCTTCCGGGCCCCGAAGACGGCCGGCGGAGCGATCCGGGAGGCCAAGACCACCGCACGACTGGTGGGCGGGGAGCCCCGCTCGCCCGCGCTTCACACATGGCCCATTACAGGCTGGCCGGGGCAGGTGCGGTACTGGAGCGGGCCACGAGCTGGGCGGGAAGCACGACGTGCTCGCCGGTCACGGCGGTGACTTCCGCCGTGGCGTCGAGGCGGCGCAGCGCCAGGTCCACGGCGGTGCCCGCGAGCAGGCGGGGGTCCTGGGCGAGGGTGGTGAGGTCGAGGTAGGGCAGGGAGGCCTGCTCGGAGTCGTCGAAGCCGACCACCGACAGGTCCCCGGGCACGCACCGGCCCAGGACCCGCGCCTGGCTGACCACCCCGACGGCGCAGCGGTCGTTGAAGGCCAGAACGGCCGTCGGGGAGGGGTCCTGGGCCAGGAGCCCGGTGATGGCGGCGGCACCGCCGGCCTCCGAGGCGGCCCCGGGCACGATCAGCATCCGGTCGCCGAGGCCCGCAGCGGCCATGGCGTCCTGGTAGCCGGCCCGGCGCCGCGCCCCGCCGGCCTCGCGGTCGGCGTCGACGTAGGCGATCCGCCGGTGCCCCAGGCCGAGAAGGTGCTCCACGGCCAGGACTGCGCCGCGGTGGTCGTCGGTGGCCACGCTGTCGAAGGACAGGGCGTCGAAGGCGCGGGTGACGGAGACGACCGGCAGGGTCGCGCTGATCTGCTCGAGACGATCCTGGGGCAGTGAGCTGCCCAGCAGGATCACTACCTCGCACCGGTCACGCAGCAGCGCATCGAGGGC
>NZ_BAAGPL010000027.1:0-7309 GCF_054784195.1 Kocuria himachalensis | reverse complement strand
GGGGACCTGCTCGAACGAGGCCCGGGCGGCGGCGTCCAGCCTCGCCGCCTGCTCCTCCGGCAGCGGCTCGTCCATCTGCGAGGAGGGTTCCCGGGTGACGACGTCGTCGACGTCGGCCACACAGGCGTCGGAGGCCGTGGCCGAAGCCGACGGTGTCGCTGAAGCGGCCGGGTTGGCCGCCGGCCCAGCCGTCGAGGGCGGGACGGCGGTTGCCCCGCCGGCCCCGAGGAGGAGCGCCGCCGCCGTGGCGGCGGCGAACGTGTGACGTGTGGATCGTGTGGACGATGACATCTTCGTTTCCTTCTCGAGCGGCGCAGGCCACCCCCGGTGAGGTCCCTGCCCCCGGAGCACAGTGCTTCAGGCTCAGTCGTCACGGACGACGATGTCGACCCCTACGCCCCGCTCGACCGCGACGGCACATCCCGGCACCACGCACAGGCAAGGAACCGATGAGATGACGGGCCGATCCACGGCCCCGGATCGCGCACCAGCCCGACGAACTCACGGACCAGGCGGTGCCTTCAGCGTAGGACGGCCTTCCGGACCGATCAGCCGAGCTGCCCCGGATCGTTACCCAACCACCGAAGATGTCACACCCCTTCGCGGCTGGGGCGCCACCTCGGTCGTGGCGACGACCGAGCAGTGAAGGAGCCACCGTGGGCACCAGAGAGGAGACCCACCCGGACCCTTCCGCTTTACATATGGCCGCTTAGCGGCCATCAAGTCAGCTCAACGTCACCTGATCGTGCATCAGTCCCGTCCCCGGCGTTCATGCCGCTGATCAGCGAGAACTGGACGAAGCTGTTCACCCGGCAGGGCGTGGGGGAATGCCGGCCACCGAGCGGCATGGGCCTGCACGACTACGTCGAGCAGGCCCATGCCGCCGGTACCGGGTGCGGTTCTGGGCCAGCAACGACATCGCCGGCCAAGCCCGGGAGAACCTGCGGACCGAGCTGCAGGCGGCCGGGGTCGACCACAGCATCACCGACGACCTTCCCGGCCTGAAGGAGTTCCTCACCCGCTGAGGAACTTCAAGCACGACGTCCCCGACCAGGTGCTGCCGCGGCGTGTGGCGAGCCTCTCGCGTGCGTGACAACGGGCCGCACGGTGGCACCGGGCGTTCACCTGCTGTTGGACGGAGGGTCACAGCGGTTCCCTACGGTGTCGGAGGCCAGCAGGAAACCCCCAAGCCCTGTCTGACCAGCAGGGATGCACCCCTGGGCAGCCGTGCCGAGTGCCCCAGGTGCGCAACCTCAGTCCAGCTGGGGCACTCGGATTCCACCGTCGCGGTCGACCCCTCGTCCCGGAGGCGGATTGCCGGCCTGCGGGGAGAGGGGCCGGTCATGCGGGCCGCGGCTCCCAGCCGGGGAACTCGTCCCGGTTGTGGGCGGCGGTGACGGTGGCGATGTAGGAGGCGTAGGCCAGCCAGAGCAGCCGGGGACTCAGCGCCCAGGCGGCACGGCGGTCCAGGCCGGCGGTGGCCACGACGCTGGCGGCGGTGACCCCCAGGGAGGCCACCGTCACGGTCGCCCCGAGCACGGGGCTGCGCAGACCGAAGTACAGCGCGGAGAAGGACGCGAACAACGCCCAGTCCACGCCCTCCAGCACCAGCACCGTGGTGCGGCTCGGGGTGCCGGGGGGCAGATTGGCGATGCGCAGGTTGCTCCACAGGGTGGTGGCGTTGTTGAACGCCCACACCGGGGGGAACAGCCAGTCGGGTGGGGCCCCGGGTGGGGTGTCGAGGTCGTTGTAGAAGGAGGGGTCACCGTTGAAGCCCGCCGGCAGGACACTCGCGGCGTTGGCGGTGAGCCCGACCGCGACGGCGTGCCACCAGCGGTAGCGGCGGGCCGGGGCCGGTGTAGCGGCCCGGAGGGTAGTGGTGGTGGTCATGGTGCGGGGTCCTTGCTCGTGTCCGGGGCGGGGTGCTCCTGCGCCGGGGGTTCGTGGGCGAAGTCGAGGAAGTGGCCGGTGGCTGCGCGCAGATAGCGTTCGATCACGGCCTGCTCCTCGGGGGAGAACGTCTCGACGAGTCCGTCGAGGCGTTCGAACAGGGGCTGCAGAGCCCCCAGGGTCGCCTCGAGGGCGGCATCGGTGGGCGCAAGCACTTTTCGCCGCCGGTCGCTGGGGTGGGCACGGCGTTCCAGGTGCCCGGCCTGTTCCAGCCGGTCCACGAGTTCGGTGGCCGATCCGGTGGAGATGCCCAGCCGCCCGCTGAGCTCGGCCGCACCGAGGCGGTCCTCGCTGCTCATCACGTGGTTCATGGCGGAGTAGTCCAGGGGCCGCAATCGGAGCCGGTGGGCCAGCTGTTGGTCCACCTCCGCGGCCGCGCGCAACAGGGCGCGCAACGCCCAGGAGGCCTTCGGGGCCTGGACCCGGTCCCGCTCGGACTCCTGGACCCGCGGCCGCTGCGCCTCCTCCGTCACGGAGTCAACGGTAAACCTTGATGGCTCGGAAAAGGAGATTCTCCGCTACGGAGTTATCAAGGAGTGACCTTCACGGCAGCAGAGCCGCGCGGGCGGCAATTGATGCACCCGGAGACCGAGGCGCTGGGTGGACCGATCGGACCAGTCGCCCCGAGGGCTCAGGCGCGGTCGCGGGCGTCGAGCTCGCCGAGGATGTCCTGGAGCCGGTCGGTGGTGCAGGGGTGCGGCCCCTGCGGTTCGGTGAGATATTCCCGGTCGAGCTGGCGGCACATCCGGGAGTGCAACACCTGCAGCTCGGTCATGCTCAGCGCCCCCAGTTCAGCCGGGAACGCCTCGTCCGGACGCAGGTAAGAGGGCCCCGCCCGGTCGAGGCTCAGGGGTCGGCACGGGTCTGCTCTGTGTTGGGCGAGAAAGGAAAGTGCGCTCATGATCATGTCCTTGCGCCGGGGAGGTGAGTCGCGATGTGTAGGGCTCTGTGCAGAGACGGTCAATCAGCCGCCAAGGTTTCACTTCCAGGCCCTGATCCGAAGAGGGAACCGGAGTCGAAGATGACATTCTGCGCCCTCTCAGTAAGACCTCGTCTGGTGGTGGGGTCAGCGCAGGCGCAGGTCGTAGCTGATCACGTCCAGCATTTTGCGCTGGCCGGTGCCGGATTCGCGGATCCACAGCACCCCCAGTTCGGGCAGTTTCTCCTCCACGATCCCGAGGTGGTGCAGGACCCCGCTGGACCAGGCCTCCAGCCGGTTGCCGACGTGCGCGGTGGTGAGGTCGTCGATGAACGACACGGTGTCAGCCATGGTGTCCAACCCCTTTCAAGGTCGCGTTGAGCTCCCATCCTCGGCTACGACCATGACCACCCGGTGAGCACTGGGTGGATGGAGGGTGGACGCGCAACGGCGCCCACACCGTCAGGGTGGGAGAGCGCCGGAGCGTGTCGGACCTCACGGTGGTCAGTGGTATCGGGGCGCTGACCTGCATCCATAGTCTGGTGGCGGACGACGACGTCGAGCTCCACCTTCGGCATCGAAGTCCATCCGGGCTCTCGGTGCACCTGCTCCCAGGAGGTCCCCGCCATGACCGTTTCCCCTCTGCTCCTCGCCCCTGACGGCCCCGACGCCGAACGCCACCCGCATGAGCCGGTCATCGCCGCCCAGAGCACCACCCCGGGTGCGGCCCGGTTGTCGCGCTATCGGATGCACACCGACCGTCCGGGGCTGCGTCTTGGCGCGGGTGAG
The DNA here is from genome assembly GCF_054784195.1 of Kocuria himachalensis. Lineage (NCBI taxonomy): Bacteria > Bacillati > Actinomycetota > Actinomycetes > Micrococcales > Micrococcaceae > Kocuria > Kocuria himachalensis. The sequence continues at coordinate 3,651 of NZ_BAAGPL010000027.1, read as the reverse complement.
GTGGTCCTCGGGGTTCCCTGCGCCTTGGCCGAGGCCACCATGGTGATGCCGGTGCGCTGCGAGAGCGATGGGCACAATCCGGGTGCTCTGCTCTCTCCTGAGGAGCTGGAGGACCTCGGCCCCACCGACCAGCTGCTGGGGCCCTGCTCCTGGGGCAATGCCGGGGTCCGCCCCTGACCGTCCATCAGAGCGCGGAGAGGAGGAGCATCCCGGCTCCGGCCGCCGCGAGCAGCCCCACCCCCACTCCCTGGGCGTGGGGAACGAACGGGGCCTTGGTCGGTTCGCGTTCCTGCTGGCGGCGGCGTTGGAGGACCTGCTCCACCTGGTCCAGCGCCCATGCCAGCTCGTCGCGCCCCGGGGCCCCGACCTGGTGGGCGGCCACGTGGGCGCAGATCTCCGTGTAGTGGCGTTGCAGGTCCACCTGCAGCCCGTCCAGGCACTGCAGCGCCCAGCGTTGCCGGCGGGCGGCCAGCCACCGTCGAACCCCTTGGGCTGCGAGCCATCCAGCCGCTATCACCAGGGCCCCCGCCCCTACGATCCCGATCAGCACAGACCCATTCTGCCCCAGATCCGCGGCCATGATCCGGGCGTGGGATCGGCGGAAGGCCGGGTCAACCGGTGGTGCGACCTGGCGGTCAGCCGCCGGGGGCAGGGGCTCAGAGGAAGCGGACCGTCACCATCAGGGCCATCGCGGCCGTGGTCAGCGCGGCGGGCCCGAGGAAGCCCAGCAGCGTGGTGTGCGAGTTCCGGAGTCGCCGGCCGGTCGTGGTCAGCTGTCGGCGGCGTGCGGCCTGGGTCAGCGCCGGCCACAGGGCCGCTGCCAGGAGCAGGGCAGTGCTGAGCGTGAGAAGTTCCAGATCCAGGGCCATGCCCTCGATCTTAGAATCCGGCACTGGCCTGCTCTGACCGTTCCGGGGCCTGTACCGCGGCTGGCGGGGGTGCAGTTGCTCACATCGCACCGACTCCACAGCGATGTCGGCCTCCGGTCCCGGGCAGGCCCCGGCCCGGGGCTGGATCGCCTACCAGACCCTGTTGAGTGGCTCAGCACCATCGACAACGACGATGGTGAACCTGTGCCGGTGCAGGCTTCCTCCCGCCGGAGCGGAGCCGTGGCCGTGCTACGGCGCCGGTGGGTGGGTGCGAATCTGTTCGTAGAGGGCTTGGACCCGGTCCTGGAGCTCATCGATGACGGCAGCCACCGCCGCCGGGTCGGCCTCGAGCACGTCCTCCACGTCCCAGTCCTGGTGAATGGCTCCGGCCGGGACCGGGATCCCGTGGAGGGTGCCAAAGGTGATGACCCAGTCCGCCCCGGCCACCACGTCGTCGGTGACCGGTTTCGGGTACAGGTCCTCGGTGTCGATGCCGCGCTCAGCCAGGGCCGTGCCGACGTGCGGTTCCAGTGCTGCCCCGGGCAGCAGACCCGCCGAGCGGACCATGAGCGAGTCCTGGGCATGGTGGGCAAGCAGGGCCGCGGCGATCTGGGCGCGGCCGGTGTCGTGCTCGCCGACGAAGAGCACCTGCGGCACCCCCGCATGCCGCGGGTCGGCTGCGGGGGTGGCCCGGGCGTGGGCCAGGGCCGCCAGCCGGTGGGCGGCGAAGTGCCCGGCCAACGGCGCCAGATGGGTGCGCACCCGGGCGGTGCGGGCCAGGGCGGCGTAGGACTCGAAGACCATCCTCTCCACCAGATCGGCGGAGAACACCCCGGCGTAGCGGCCGGCCAGGTGCTCGGCGGTGCGTGCCAGCACATGGGTGTCCAGGGGCTGGGCTGACCCCGCGGGATCGGTGGGCTCGCTCATGCCCGTTCCGAAACGGGGTCGGCCGCGGTACCGGCGGTGATCTCCAGCCACAGGGCCTGTACCCGGGTCTCGAGCTCGGCGAACCCGATGTCCCTGTGGGCACCCAGGGCTGGGACTGCCGGCCAGGACTGACAGTGCGTGCCTTCGCCCATCGGCCTGATCTCGTGGGTGCCGAGGACGATGACCCAGTCGGCGGCCGAGAGGATCGGGGCGGTGAGCGGTTTCGGGGTGGCGGTGTCCGGGGAGATCCCGTGCTCGGCCAGCAGACGCACCGCGTGCCGATCCAGGGTCGTGCCTGGGCTGATCCCGGCCGAGCGGGTCACCACCGCCGGCCCGGCGTGTTCGGCCAGCAGGGCCGCGGCCACGGCGGCCAGGCCGGTGTCGTGGTCGTCCACGAACAGCACCTGGCGCACCGACCGGCCCCGGTCGTCCTCGCGGGTCAGGGTCCGCAACCGGTCGGCGGCACCATGCAGGGCCATCGGGGCCAGGTACGTCGGGATTCTCGCCTGCCGGGCCAGATCCGCATGGCACTCGGCCACGCAGCGCTCGACCAGCTCGGGGAAGAAGACCCCGGCGTAGCGGTCGGTGAGGTGCTCGGCGGCCCGATGCAGCACCCGTGGGTCCTGCAGATCGGTCTCATGCTCGATCATGATGTCCCCCTGTGCCGATCGCCCACCGGTTTCTCGGCCCGGCCGGCGCGGCAGCTCCAGCCCACGGAGCCGCTGGTGCGATGTGGTCGTGGTGTGCCGCCACCTTGTGGTGATCCGCCACAATCCGGTTCCCCGTGACAGCCTGACCAGGACCACTGGGGGCGCAGGCGGGCTCCGCCCGATGGGCCCTGTCCTGGCACTGGCATCGTGCCGACACCATCCCAGTGTGCGACGCGGCGATGACTTCCAGATGACCGGGAGATGGACAGAAGGTGACGCATATCACTCTCATGCCACCCTTGCCTGCCGACCCCGATGTCCCTTCCGGGCGCCCCTCGGGTTGCCTCCAGGCCGGCAGCGATCGACTGTCCGGGGCATGGTCGATCGGGTCGCCCCGGAACCGGGTCGGCGAGGGCGGGCTGATCGGTGATCCGCCGCCGCTCCTGGTGCAGCACAGCGCCCACCACGGCCCCGGGGACCGCGATCCGGACCATGACCGCCGGGGAGTCGGTGGCCACCGCCAGGACCGCCACGGCGGTTGGAGTCGTGAACACGAACAGTCGGACTCCGGTCCGCAGGCCCCGTAGATCGGTCTTCTGCTCGGTCATGGCATCCCCTAGTGTTGGCCGCCCACCAGCTTCTCGTTCCTCCCCTGCACGGCAACTTCACCGCGCGGAACTGCCGGGGCGACATGCTTGCGGTGTCCCCGCATCTTGCGGCAACGCGCCGCGTTGTGAATCCCCCTGTGACAGCGGTGCCAGAGCCGCGAAAGGCGCGCACAGGTTTCACCCGTGGACCCCTGCCCTGGCACTGGCTTCGTGCCGGCACAGCCCCAGTCTGCGACGCGCCGATGACCTCCCGGTGGCCACCGGATGGCCAACAGGTGCGGTGTGTCACGCGCAATCGCCCGGGGGTGCCCGTCCCTGCGGTCGCGTCCGCGCGCCACGATTGCGCTGCACGGTAGTTGCCAGCCGGTGCAAAACACCCATGATGGTCTGCCCACTCCCGGCGCCACTGCCAGGAGTCCGACGGGGTCGCAGTAGGCTGTCAGCTCGATTCGCCCTAGTCAGCGACGGATTCCCAGCCCTGACACAGAATTTTGATAACTGGGACATATCGGTGGCTGATCCAGTGGAGTACGTCCTGGGCCCGCCGGTCCGGATCGGTGGGCAGGGGGCCCACCGGCACATCATCGGGGGAGCCTG
>NZ_BAAGPL010000026.1:0-3547 GCF_054784195.1 Kocuria himachalensis | reverse complement strand
CTGCTGGTCGCGCGGCACCCGCAGCCCCCGCCCGGTCAGCCGCCGCTGGCCCAGGTGCTGGCCCGCTCCAGCTTCCTGCTCGACGGGGTGGCCTGCCCCGACCCGGACACCACGGTCCCGGCCGACGCGGTGCTCGACGTCCTGCCGCCCTTCTCCGGCGGATGACGGCCATGTGGCTCTGCCGAGCTGCATGGCCGGCCCACCGGTGATGCCCCGTTCCGTTCCCCACCCGAAGGAGACGATATGACCGTGCACGACGACAACGCCCTCGCCCTGGACCAGTGGAGCCAGCGGCTCGCCCAGGCGCTCCAGATCCTGGATCTGAAGGTGGACACCCAGGAGATCCTGCAGCTCGCCCAGCGGGCCTCGGGAGCCGTCTCCCCCGGGGCCGGGGCGCTGACCACCTTCTACGTCGGCTATGCCGCCGCGCTGGATGCGGCCGGGAACCGGGCCGGCAAGACCCCGGATCAGGCGGTGCGCGACGCCGCGGCCACGGCCGAGCGCCTGGCCGCCGACGGCGCCCACGGCGGTCAGGACAGCGTCGGGTGGGCTGCGACGGGCCAGTAGGCCCGGAAGTGGGACGAGGACGGCGCACGGCGTCGTCCTCCCGAGCCGGAGAAGAACGGGACGCGGCCGCCGCCCCCTCGATGCGGGGAGCGGCGGCCACGCCGCGGTGCCGGTCGATCGGGACGGGTCAGACGGTGGCAGGCATGTCCGCCGCCACGTTCTCCTCGCCGCTGCCGCCGGCCGGACCCTCGAACGCCGGTTCCAGGCGGACGATGACGCCCTTGGACACGGGGGTGTTGCTGCCCTTCACGGTGTCGTCGAGCGGCACCAGGACGTTGCCCTCCGGATAGTAGGCCGCGGCGCACCCGCGGGCGGTGGGATAGGACACGAGGCGGAACCTCCGCAGCACCCGGTCCTTGCCGTCCGCGTACTCGCCGTGCACGTCCACGAGCTGGCCGTCCTCCAGCCCCAGCTCGACGATGTCCTCCGGGTTCACGAAGACGACGTGCCGGCCCTTCTTGATACCGCGGTAGCGGTCGTTGTGGCCGTAGATCGTCGTGTTGAACTGGTCGTGGGAGCGCATCGTCTGCAGGATCAGCCGGCCCGGTGGGCGCTCGAGGAGGTCCAGGCCGTTGACGGTCAGCTGCGCCTTGCCCGTGGGCGTGTTGAAGGTACGGGAGTCCCGAGGACCGTTGGCCATCACGAAGCCCCCCTCATGGCGGATCCTCTCGTTGTAGTCCTCGCACCCGACGACGACGTGCGAGATGTGGTCGCGGATCCGGTCGTAGTCGGCCTCGAAGCCCTCCCAGTCGGCGTCGACCTTGTTCCCGAGGGTCGCACGAGCCAGCCGCGCCACGATGGCCACCTCGGACAGGAGGTTCTCCCCGACGGGGGCGACCTTGCCCCACGAGGGGTGGACGGCGCTCATGGTGTCCTCCACCGAGATGAACTGCACCCTGGCGGCCTGCCGGTCGATCTCGGTGCGGCCCAGGGTGGGCAGGATGAGCGCTTCCTCGCCGACCACGGTGTGGGACCGGTTGAGCTTCGTGGAGATCTGCACGTTCATCTCCAGCTTGTCCATCGCGGCCTCCGTCGCGGCGGTGTCGGACATGGCCGCGACGAAGTTCCCGCCGAGGGCCAGGAAGAACCTGATCCCGCCGTCGCGCATCCGGCGGACGGCGTCGACCGCGTCGACCCCGTGGTCACGGGGCGGGTCGAAGGAGAACTCCTTGCCCAGTGCGTCCAGGAACGCCGGGGGCATCTGCTCCCAGATGCCCATGGTCCGGTCGCCCTGCACGTTGGAGTGCCCGCGGATGGGCGAGGCTCCCGCACCCGGCTTGCCGATGTTGCCCCGCAGCAGGAGGAGATTGATGATCTCCTTGATGGTGGCCACCCCGTTCTTCTGCTGGGTGACGCCCATGGCCCAGGTGATGATCACGCTCTCGGCCTTCAGGTACCGGTCCGCGAGCTCGTCGATCTCCTCGGAGCGCAGGCCGGTCGCGGCCAGCACCGTCTGTTCGTCCAGCTCGGCGAGGTGCGCCCTGAGCTCCTGGAGGCCCTCGCAGTGCTCGTCGAGGAACTCGTGGTCCAGCACCGTCCCGGGGGCGGCGTCCTCGGCCTCGAGCACCCGTTTGGACACCGCCTGGAGCAGCGCCATGTCCCCACCGGCACGGATCTGCAGGAACTGGTCCGCGAGTTCGGTGCCCTTGCCGATGACACCCTTGGGCTTCTGCGGGTTCTTGAACCGGCGCAGTCCGGCCTCCGGCAGCGGGTTGACCGCGACGATCCGCCCGCCGTTCTCCTTCTGCTTCTCGAGGGCGCTGAGCATGCGCGGGTGGTTGGTGCCCGGGTTCTGGCCGATGAGGATCATCAGGTCGGAGTTCACGTAGTCGTCGTAGGTGACCGTGGCCTTGCCCACGCCGATCGTCTGGCCCATGCCCCACCCCGAGGACTCGTGGCACATGTTGGAGCAGTCGGGAAGGTTGTTGGTGCCGAGCCCGCGCACGAACAGCTGGTAGATGAACGCGGCCTCGTTGGAGGCGCGCCCGCTGGTGTAGAACGCCGCCTCGTCCGGATCGTCCAGGTCCCTGAGCTTCTCCGCCACGATGGAGATCGCCTCGTCCCAGCTGATGGGCCGGTAGTGGTCCTCGCCCTTGGCCTTGTGGACGGGCTCGGTGAGCCGTCCCTGCATGCCCAGCCAGTACTCGGAGCGCCCGCGCAGATCGCTGACCGAGTGCTCCGCCCAGAACTCGGGGGCGACCGTCACGGGGGTGGCCTCCCAGGTGACGGCCTTCGCGCCGTTCTCGCAGTACTCGAAGGGGCTGCGGTGACCGGGGTCCGGCCACGCGCAGCTCATGCAGTCGAAACCGCCCTTCTGGTTCATGCTCAGCAGCGTTCGGCCGGCCCGGACCGGGCCCATGTGGTCCAGCGCCGGCTCCATGGAGTAGTAGACGGCCGGCAGACCGCCGGCCCAGTCCTTCGGCCTGCTCACCTCCAGGTCGTTCTCCTCGACCTCGCGCACGTCGGGCTTCTGTCGGGTCATGGGGCCCTTCCCTTCTCTGTCGCTGGTCACGTCCGCCGACGTGCTCGCAGACGTCGGCACGGGAATTCCTGCACGGCCACGATCCGCACGGAGTGGCAACCCACGGGGTGCTGGTGCAGTGCACGGGAGTGATACGTCCACCGACCGCGGGAAGGAGTCGCGCGTGCCGGACAATCGTCGACTGCTGTGCAACGGAATTCACATTGTGCAACATTCTTGGAGGTGCTGGCGGGAGAGTCAAGGAGTGGGGGCTCCGCGACCCCCATCTCGCCCCCCGGGACGACACCGGCGCGAAAAGGCCGGGGGAATGCTTGACAAGCAGGAGTGATGCGCTTCACGCTGTTCTCATATCGCGAAGCATGTTGCAGATTACGAACCCTCGGCGGGGGCGGCCCCCTTCTCCCGCCTCGCTCCAGATCTTTCGAAAGAGGTCCCTTCATGGAGTCCCTCGTCATTGTCGGGGCGTCCCTGGCCGGTCTGTCGGCCGCCCGGGCCGCC
>NZ_BAAGPL010000025.1:4196-19514 GCF_054784195.1 Kocuria himachalensis | reverse complement strand
CGAACACCACATCGGCGCCTTCCACGACTGGATCACCGACAAGATCGGCGACGTCGTCCCCGCGCCCGGCAGCTAGGCCCCGCCCCGCGAGTAGACGCGGCCCGGCCGCCTCCGGTCGGCACGGCACCGTGACGGGCCCCTCGGCGCGGTGACGTGCCGGCCGGAGGTCCCGCCGGCACGTCAGTCACACCCAGCAGTCGAACATCCCAGGCAGGAGCCATCCATGACCGCCGTAGACACCCTTTCCTCCTCCGTGCAGCCGAGCGCGGCCCCCACGGCGGCGCCCGACGGGAGGACACTCCCTCAGTTCGTGCTGACGATCAGCTGCCAGGACCAGGTGGGGATCGTCCACGCCGTCACGGAGTTCCTCCTCGCCCACGGGGCCAACATCAAGGAGCACCAGCAGTTCGACGACCCCGTGCACGGCGTCGTCCATCTGCGCACCGCGTTCACCGGCCCGGACGAACTGCGCCTCGAGACGATGGAGACGAACTTCGCCGCCATCGCCGACCGGTTCGACATGCGCTACCGCATCCACGACCAGACGCCGCCGCGGCTGTTGGTCATGGTGTCCAAGGGAGGTCACTGCCTCAACGACCTGATCTTCCGGTGGCGGGCCGGCGGCCTCGGGGGCGAGATCGCCCTGGTGGTCTCCAACCACGAGGATCTCCGCCCCATGGCCGAGGCGGCGGGCCTGCCCTTCCTCCACGTCCCCGTCTCCCCGGCCACCAAGGAGGCGGCGGAGCAGCGTCTGCTGGAGCTGGTCGAGGAGCACGACATCGACCTCGTGGTGCTGGCTCGCTACATGCAGATCCTCTCGGACGACCTGTGCCGCGCGCTGGCGGGGCGGGCCATCAACATCCACCACTCCTTCCTGCCGGGCTTCAAGGGAGCCCGTCCCTACCACCAGGCCTACGAGCGGGGCGTGAAGCTGGTCGGCGCCACCGCTCACTACGTCACGGCCGACCTGGACGAGGGACCGATCATCGAGCAGGAGGTCATCCGGGTGGACCACACCTACGACCCGCGGGCCCTCTCCACCGTGGGACAGGACGCCGAGGCGCTGGCCCTCTCCCGTGCGGTCCGCTGGCACTGCGAGCACCGCGTGCTCCTGGAGGGCACCAGCACCGTCGTCTTCCGCTGAGCCGCACCGCCCCGGCGGTCGTCCCGTGTGCTCGAGCACGGGCTTCCCGGGGATGGTGACCGCCTCACGACCGGGACGGCGCGACCGCACGGCCGAGTCCTTCCAGCCCGCGGCACCGTTTCACCAGACCTGCGGCCCCGATCCTGCTTCGCCACCGGGGTCGGGGCCGCAGCCTCCCCTGCACCGGCCGGATCCACCGGCATCCGTCGCTGTCCAGCAGCACCCACCGAAGGAAACAGACCATGATCGGTTCGGAGACCCTCAACGACTACCTGGAGCGCCTGGCCTCCCGGGAGCCCACGCCCGGGGGCGGGGCGGCCGCGGCGTTGCACGCTGCCCAGGGGGCTGCCCTGATCGCCATGGTGGCGCGCTACACCACCGGTGCGCGGTACGCCCAGCACGAAGAGCGGTCCCTCCGGATCGCCGCCCGCGCCGACGGCATCATCCCGGAGGCGCTGCAGCTGGCCGACGACGACGAGAAGGCCTTCGCGGCCGTGATCGCCGCGTACCGCCTGCCCTCGGCCTCGGAGGAGGACCGAGCCGCTCGTTCCGAGGCCATCCAGCAGGCCACGATCGCGGCGGCCGCACCTCCGCGGGCGCTGATCGGCCTGGCCACGGAGGTGATCGACCTGGGCCGGGAGCTGGCCGAGTTCAGCAACCCCAATGTGATCAGCGACGTGGCCGCCGCTTCCGAGGCTGCCCGGGCCGCCATCGCCACGGCCCTGATCACGCTGGACATGAACATCAGCGCGATCACGGACGAGAAGACCCGGGCGGAGTTCACGGACGGACTCCAGGACGGCCACGATGCCGTCCTGTCCGCCCAGTCCGTGACCGACCGCGTGCGCGAGAAGGTGATGGCATGACCGCGCGCCGGCTGACCGGTGCCCCCGTCGCACAGCGGCTGCGGGCCGAGACCGAGGACAACGTCACCACGCTGCGCCACCGCGGGGTGGTCCCCGGGCTGGCGGTCGTGGTGGCCACCGACAACGAGGCGACCCTGTGGTACGTCCGCTCCATCGCGCGGGCCGCCGACAAGGCGGGAGTGCACTGCACGGTCGTCGACCTCGGGGCAGACGCCGGCGAGGACGAGCTCGCCTCGACGCTCGCACTGCTCAGCGCGGACGAGGACGTCCACGGGATCATCCTGCAGACGCCCCTGCCACCGGGCGTGGACGGGGACGGGCTGGTGTCCCGCATCAGCGCCGCCAAGGACGTCGACGGGGCCAACCCCCTGAGCCTGGGACGCCTGACCGTGGGACAGGATGCCTTCGCCCCCGCGACGGCCCGCGCGGTGGTCGAGATCCTGGAGCACTACGAGGTGCCCCTCGCCGGCCGGCACGTCTCGGTGGTGGGTCGCTCAGCGGTCGTCGGCAAACCGCTGCTGCAGCTGCTGCTGCAGCGTGACGCCACCGTCACCGTCTGCCACTCCCGCTCCCGGCCACTCGAGCGCTACACCTCCGAGGCGGAGATCGTCGTCGCGGCGGTGGGGCGGCCGGGTCTGCTCACCGGGGAGCACGTGCGCTCCGGTGCGGTGGTCATCGACGTCGGCACCAACGTCCTCGACAACGGCGACCTGGTCGGCGACGTGGAGCCCGTCTCGACCACCGAGGTGGCGGCGGCTCTCACGCCCGTCCCCGGCGGTGTGGGCACGGTGACGACCGCTCTTCTCGTGCTGCACACGACACAGGCGGCGCTGCGACTCAGCGACGCGCCGTCCGCCACCCGGACGCCCGCGACGGGCGCCGCGCTCTGACCGCCGGACCGGTGCTCTGACGTCCGCCGGCAACGCCCAGCGGTGCCCGTGGAAGTCAGAGCACCTGACGGATCTGCGTCTCGAAGTCCTGGACGTGGTGGAGCATGATCGTGCCGGCCTCCTCGGCGTCGCCCGCCAGGACAGCGCTCAGCAGGGCGCTGTGGACGGTGATGTGCTCCTGCAGCTCGGGAATGCGGTCCGCCACCACGCACCAGATGCGGGTGGCCAGGTTGCTGTAGCGCTCCAGCGTGACCTGCAGGTGGGAGTTGCCGGCCGCCGCGTAGATCGCCCGGTGGATGCGCACGTCCCAGCGCAGCGCCTCGTCCTTGGGCAGCCGCTCGTTGCCCGGACTCGCCAGCAGATCGCGCAGCTCCTCCAGCTGGGGCCGGGAGTCCCCGCCGCGCCGTTCGGCCGCCAGCCGGGCGGCGAGGGGCTCCAGCACCTCACGGACCTGCGAGATCTCCGACAGCGCGGTGATGTCCACGGTGGTGGCAAACGTCCCGCGACGGGAGTACGTGACCACCAGGTGTTCGGACTCGAGCCGTTTGAGCGCCTCGCGCAGCGGTGTCCGCCCGAGCTGCAGCTCCTGCGAGAGGCGACCCTCGTTGAGAGGGGCTCCCGGGGGGATGTCCAGGAAGATCAGCCGGTCCTGCAGCTGCAGGAACGCCTGATCGGCCAGGGAGAGCGGCTCGCCCTGGGCGTGGAGGGGCGTGGTGGACATGGCGTGGTGTGCACTTTCCGTCGGCGTCGGGGAGCCACCGCGAGCGGACTCCTCCTGGAAGGGCCTTTCCCCTACCGTAGCGTCACTTCCCACCGGATGCGGCCTGGTTCGTGCGCCCGGTGTCCCGTCGGGTCCTCGGAGCCGTCGCCGCGGCGGAGGAGCCACCCGCGGCCGGACGGGTTCACAGCACGACCCGCATGGTCCGCTCGAAGCTGGTGACGTGGTCGAGGGCAAGACCGGCGGCCTCGTCGGCGCGCCCGGCGGCGATCGCCTCCAGCAGCTGCACGTGCTCGTGCACGTGCCCGGAGACCCCGGGCACCCGGTCGAGCACGAGGCACCAGATGCGGGTGGCGAGGTTGTCCAGCCGCACCAGCGTCTCCTCGAGGTGGTCGTTGCCCGCGGCCCGGTAGATCAGACGGTGCACGTCGAGGTCAGCGCGCATGAACGTACGGTTCGTCGACTCGCCGCAGGCGAGCTCCCCGAGGGTGCGGGCCAGATCCTGCATCTGCTGCCGCACGGCCGGAGGAGCCGACAGGGCGGCCTTGTGCGCGGCGAGCGGCTCGAGGTGCCGGCGGAGCTCGGAGACGTCGGACAGGGCCGTGATGTCCACCTGCGTGGCGAACGTCCCCCTCCGGGGATAGGAGACCACCAGGTGGTCCGTCTCCAGCCGCTTCAGCGCCTCCCGGATCGGAGTCCTGCCGATGCCCATCTCGGAGGCGAGGAGCGCGTCGTGGATCATGGCGCCCGGACGGATCTCGAGCATGGTCAAGCGGTCGCGCAACCGCCCGTAGGCCTGATCTGCCAGCGACACGGGGGCCTCTGGACCGTACTCGGTGATGATGGCGCTCATGACTTCCCTCCTGGATCGAGGCCGGTGGATCGCGGCCTGCGCTGCGGTTGTCGACGGGGCTCCGTCATCCATTGACACCCTGTGACCCCTAGCATACCTTTGAACCACAGCTGATATATCAAACTCGTATCAGCATTGGAATGCGATCCGTTTAGGAGCTCAGGGATGCCCGATCTGAACACTCACCTGGCCGAAGCCGACCCGGAGATCGCGGCGGCCATCGACCAGGAGCTGGTCCGCCAGCAGTCCACGCTGGAAATGATCGCCTCGGAGAACTTCGCCCCCGTGTCGGTGATGGAGGCGCAGGGCTCCGTGCTGACCAACAAGTACGCCGAGGGCTACCCCGGCCGGCGCTACTACGGCGGCTGCGAGCACGTCGACGTCGTCGAGCAGCTGGCGATCGACCGCCTCAAGGCACTGTTCGGCGCCGAGGCCGCCAACGTCCAGCCCCACTCGGGCGCCCAGGCCAACGCCGCCGCCATGTCGGCGCTGCTGGACCCGGGGGACACCATCCTGGGCCTGAACCTCGCCCACGGCGGGCACCTCACCCACGGGATGAAGCTGAACTTCTCCGGCAAGCTCTACAAGGTCGCCGCCTACGGCGTCTCCGAGCAGGACCACCGCATCGACATGGCCGAGGTCGAGCGCCTCGCGCTCGAGCACCGGCCCAAGCTCATCGTCGCCGGGTGGTCGGCCTACACCAGGCAGCTGGACTTCGCCGCCTTCCGCCGCATCGCCGACCAGGTCGGTGCCTACCTGATGGTGGACATGGCCCACTTCGCCGGGCTCGTTGCCGCCGGGCTGCACCCCAACCCCGTCCCGCACGCCGACGTGGTGACCACGACCACCCACAAGACCCTCGGCGGTCCGCGCGGCGGCGTGATCCTGTCCAAGCAGGAACTGGCGAAGAAGATCAACTCCGCGGTCTTCCCGGGCCAGCAGGGCGGCCCCCTCGAGCACGTGATCGCAGCCAAGGCCGTGGCCTTCAAGTACGCCGCGACCGAGGAGTTCGCCGACCGTCAGGCGCGCACCCTGGAGGGCGCCAAGATCCTGGCCACCCGGCTGCTGTCCCCGGACGTCATGGCCACCGGGATCAACCTGGTCAGCGGCGGCACCGACGTGCACCTGGTGCTGGTGGACCTGCGGAACTCCGAGCTCGACGGACAGCAGGGCGAGGACCGTCTGCACCGCATCGGGATCACGGTCAACCGCAACGCCGTTCCCTTCGACCCGCGCCCGCCGATGGTCTCCTCCGGGCTGCGCATCGGCACCCCGGCCCTGGCCACCCGCGGCTTCGGGGCCGAGGAGTTCGCCGAGGTCGCCGACATCATCGCCCAGGCGCTGATCCAGGAGCTGACCGACGAGCTCGCCGAGCAGCTGCGCGACCGGGTGGCCGCCCTGGCCGAGCGGTTCCCGCTCTACCCGAACCTGTCCACTCCCGTCCTGAACGGAGCCCTCTGATGGCCGATCTGCTGCCGGAGCACCCGGACTTCCTCTGGCACAACCCGGACCCGAAGCCCTCCTACGACGCCGTGATCGTCGGCGGCGGCGGGCACGGGCTCGCGACCGCCTACTACCTGGCCAAGAACCACGGCATGACCAACATCGCCGTGCTGGAGCGGGGCTGGCTGGCCGGCGGGAACATGGCGCGGAACACCACGATCATCCGCTCCAACTACCTGTGGGACGAGTCCGCGGCGATGTACGAGCACTCCCTGAAGCTCTGGGAGATCCTGCCGGAGGAGCTGGAGTACGACTTCCTCTTCTCCCAGCGTGGAGTGATGAACCTGGCGCACACCCTGGGCGACGTCCGCGAGTCCGTGCGCCGGGTCAACGCGAACAAGCTCAACGGCATCGACGCGGAGTGGATCAGCCCGGAGCAGGTCAAGGAGCTGTGCCCGATCATCAACATCGGTGACGACATCCGCTACCCCGTGATGGGGGCGACCTACCAACCGCGCGCGGGCATCGCCAAGCACGACCACGTGGCGTGGGCCTTTGCCCGCAAGTGCGACGAGATGGGCGTGGACATCATCCAGAACTGCGAGGTCACCGGCTTCGTCAAGGACGGCGACCGGGTGGTGGCCGTGGAGACCAACCGGGGCAGGATCAACACCGGCAAGGTCGGGCTCTGCGGAGCCGGTCACTCCTCGGTCCTGGCGGAGCTCGCCGGGTTCCGGCTGCCGATCCAGTCCCACCCGCTGCAGGCTCTGGTCTCGGAGCTGCACGAGCCCGTGCACCCGACCGTGGTGATGTCCAACCACGTGCACGTCTACGTCTCCCAGGCTCACAAGGGCGAGCTCGTCATGGGCGCCGGCGTGGACGCCTACAACGGCTACGGCCAGCGGGGCGCCTTCCACGTCATCGAGGACCAGATGGCGGCCGCGGTGGAGCTCTTCCCGATCTTCGCCCGCGCCCACGTGCTGCGCACCTGGGGCGGCATCGTCGACGTCACCCTGGACGCCTCGCCGATCGTCTCCAAGACGCCCGTGGACCAGATGTACGTCAACTGCGGCTGGGGAACCGGCGGGTTCAAGGGAACTCCCGGAGCCGGCTACTCCTTCGCCCACACCATCGCCAACGACGAGCCCCACCCCCTCAACGAGCCCTTCGCCCTGGAGCGGTTCGAGACCGGGGTCCTCATCGACGAGCACGGCGCCGCCGCCGTGGCCCACTAGGAGGCCGGACCACCATGCTGCTGATCGAGTGCCCCAACTGCGGGCTCCGCGACGAGACCGAGTACCAGTACGGCGGGGAGGCCCACGTGCCCTACCCCGAGGACCCCAGCCAGCTCTCCGACAAGGAGTGGGCGGAGTACCTCTTCTACCGCAACAACCCCAAGGGCCTGATCGCCGAGCGGTGGGCCCACGCCGTCGGCTGCCGCCGCTGGTTCAACGTCGTCCGCGACACCGTGACCTATGAGATCAAGGCCGTCTACAGGATGGGCGAGCCCAAGCCCGAGATCGGAGGCGTCAAGTGAGCGCTCAGACCCACCGCCTGTCGGCGCAGCAGAGTGCCGCCGGCAGCATCGACCGCACGAAGCCGGTGCGCTTCACCGTCGACGGGCAGGAGCACACCGGGTACGCCGGTGACACCCTGGCCTCGGCCCTGCTCGCCGCGGGGCGCATCCACTGCGGCGACTCGACGTACCTGGGCCGTCCGCGCGGGATCGTGTCCGCCGGCGTGGAGGAGCCCAACGCCCTGGTCAAGGTCGCCGCGCGCACCGGGGCCGACGTCGACGAGTCCATGCTCCCGGCCACCACGGTGGAGCTGACCGACGGGCTGCGGGCGAGCTACCTGCGCGGGCTCGGACAGCTCGACCCCCGCAAGGACGAGGCCGTCTACGACCACAAGCACGTGCACACCGATGTCCTCGTCGTCGGCGCCGGGCCCGCGGGCCTGGCCGCCGCCCGGGAGGCCGCCCGCACCGGGGCCCGCGTGATCCTCATGGACGAGCAGCCTCAGGCCGGCGGCTCCCTGCTGTCGGGCCGCGACGACGTCGTCGACGGCCTGCCCGCCCGCACCTGGGTGGCCGAGACCCTCGCCGCCCTCGAAGCGGCCCCGGAGGTCACGGTCCTGCACCGCACCACCGCGTTCGGCAACTACGACAGCAACTACGTCGTCGCCGTCCAGCGGCGCACTGGCCACCTCGCCGAGGCCCCCGGGGCCGGGGTGTCCCGGGAGCGGATCTGGCACGTGCGGGCGCAGCAGGTCGTGCTGGCCACCGGCGCCCACGAGCGGCCGGTGGTGTTCGCCAACAACGACCGCCCCGGCGTCATGCTCGCCGGCGCGGTGCGCACCTACCTCAACCGCTACGCGGTGGCCGCCGGCACGTCGGTGGTCGTGGCCACCACGAACGACTCCGCCTACGACCTGGTGGCCGACCTCGTCGCCGCCGGGGTGCGCGTCGCGGCCGTGGTCGACTCCCGCCCGGAGCTCCACGGCCGGGCCGCCGAGATCGCCGGGAGCACCGGCGTGCGCCTGTTCCCCGGCAGCGCCGTGGTGGACACCGCCGGCGACGGCGAGCACGGGCGCATCAGCGCCGTCACGGTCGCCGAGCTCGACGGGTCCGGCACGTCGGCCGGTCCCACCACGACCGTGGACACGGATCTGCTCGCCGTCTCGGGCGGGTGGACCCCGGTGGTCCACCTGCACAGCCAGCGGCAGGGGAAGCTGACCTGGGACGAGCGCCTCGCGGCGTTCGTGCCGGCCGCCCCCGTGCGGGACCAGCACACCGCGGGCTCGGTCAACGGCACCACCGACCTCGCGTGGTGCCTCACCGAGGGCGCCCTCGCCGGCGCCGAGGCCGTCCGCCGGGCCGGCTTCGAGACCCAGCCCGAGACCCCGCACGCGGAGAGCGTGGAGTCCTCACCGGTCCGGCAGCTGTGGCTGGTGCCCGGGCCCGGGGGCGGGTCCGCCGACTGGGCCCACCACTTCGTGGACCTCCAGCGCGACCAGACGGTCGCCGACGTGCTGCGCTCGACCGGCGCCGGCATGCGCAGCGTCGAGCACGTCAAGCGCTACACCTCCATCTCCACCGCCAACGACCAGGGCAAGACCTCCGGGGTCAACGCCATCGGCGTCATCGCCGCGGCCCTGAAGAGCACCGACGTCGGGGGCATCGGCACCACCACGTACCGCGCCCCCTACACCCCGGTGGCCTTCACGGCCCTGGCCGGACGACGGCGCGGCGAGCTGTTCGACCCGGCGCGGCTGACCTCGATCCACCCCTGGCACGTGGCCCACGGGGCCCTGTTCGAGGACGTCGGGCAGTGGAAGCGGCCCTGGTACTACCCCCAGGACGAGGAGGACATGGACGCAGCGGTGCTGCGCGAGTGCGCCGCCGTGCGGACGAGCGTCGGCTTCATGGACGCCACCACCCTGGGCAAGATCGAGATCCGGGGCAAGGACGCCGGGGAGTTCCTCAACCGCGTCTACACCAACGCCTTCAAGAAGCTCAAGCCCGGCATGGGCCGCTACGGCGTCATGTGCACCCCCGACGGCATGGTCTTCGACGACGGCGTGACCCTGCGCCTGGACGAGGACCGGTACTTCATGACCACCACCTCCGGTGGGGCGGCCAAGGTCCTGGAGTGGCTCGAGGAGTGGTCCCAGACCGAGTGGCCGGAGCTCGACGTGGTGTTCACCTCGGTCACCGAGCAGTACACCACCGTGGCCGTCGTCGGCCCGAAGTCCCGGGCCGTCATCGCGAAGCTCGCCCCGGACCTGGACGTGTCCAACGAGGCGTTCCCGTTCATGGCCTTCCGCGAGACCGTCCTGGCCTCCGGGATCCCCGCGCGGGTCTGCCGGATCTCGTTCTCCGGGGAGCTGGCCTTCGAGATCAACGTCTCCTCCTGGTACGGCCTGGCGGTCTGGGAGTCCGTCGCGGAGGCCGGCGCCGAGTTCGGCATCACCCCCTACGGCACCGAGACCATGCACGTGCTGCGCGCGGAGAAGGCCTACCCCATCGTGGGCCAGGACACCGACGGCACCGTCACCCCGCAGGACCTGGGGATGGACTGGGTGGTGTCCAAGACCAAGGAGTTCATCGGCAAGCGCTCCTACGACCGCCCGTCCGCCACCAGCCCCGACCGCAAGCAGCTCGTCGCGGTCCTGCCGGTGGACCGGACGTTCCGGCTTCCCGAGGGCGCCCAGCTGGTCGACCACGGCACCCCCATCACCCCGGAGCAGGGGCCGGTCCCGATGGTCGGGCACGTCACCTCCAGCTACCGCAGCGCCGCCCTGGAGCGGACCTTCGGGCTCGCCCTGGTGGAGAACGGCCGCAACCGCATCGGTGAGACGCTCCAGGCCCCGCTCGACGGGCAGCTCGTGGACGTCGTCATCGCAGAACCCGTGCTCTACGACCCCGAAGGGAACCGCCGAGATGGCTGAGCAGCTCCTGACCGACACCACCACCCTGCGCCGCAGCCCCCTCGCCCACCTCGCGCAGCAGATGCACGAGCAGAGGGTGACGGGCGAGCGGGGCGTGGCCCTGCGCGAGATCCCGTTCCTGACCATGGTGGGCCTGCGCGCGGTCCCCGGCACCCCGGCGGCCGAGGCCGTGACCGCGACGGCGGGGCTGCCCCTGCCGGGCGGCCACGGTCAGGTCACCGGCGCCCCGGACGGCACGGCGATCCTGTGGCTCGGGCCCGACGAGTTCCTGCTCGTCGGCCCCGAGGGCGTAGGGCCCGCGGAGGTCGGCCCCGCGGGGACCGACCTCCGGAGAGCGGGCACCGACGACGCCGGCACCGCCGCCGGACTGGCCCGGGCCCTCGGCACCGAGCCCGGTCAGGCCGTGGACCTGTCCGCCAACCGCACCACGCTCGAGCTGTCCGGGCCCTCGGCCCGCGCCGTGCTCGAGAAGAGCTGCCACCTGGACCTGCACCCGCGGGCCTTCGCGGTCGGCACCGCCGTGGCCACGACCCTGGGCCCGGTGCAGGTGCTGCTGTGGCGGACCGCGGAGCTGACCTGGCGGATCATGCCCCGGGCTTCGTTCGCCGAGTACACCGCCCGGTGGCTGTTGGACGCGATGACGGAGTTCGCCTCTCCCGAGGTGCCCTGATGGCCCTGTCCGTCCTGGACCTGTTCTCCGTGGGCATCGGGCCCTCCTCCTCCCACACGGTGGGCCCGATGCGCGCGGCGAGACTGTTCGCCGAAGGGCTGCGCGCAGATGCCCTGCTGGGTTCCGTGGTGAGAGTCCGTTCCGAGCTCTACGGCTCCCTCGGGGCCACCGGACACGGCCACGGGTCGGACAAGGCCGTGATCCTGGGCCTGCAGGGCGAGGACCCGGAGACCGTGGACACCGACACCGCCGACGCCCAGGTGCAGGCCAGCACGGAGCGGGGGCAGCTGTGCCTGGCCGGGACCCACCCGGTCGCCTTCGACCGTTCCAGCGATGTGGTCATGCACCGCCGCAAGTCCCTGCCCGCCCACCCCAACGGCATGACCTTCCACGCCTACGGGGCCGACGGGGAACCGGTGCGGGAGCGGACCTTCTACTCGGTGGGCGGCGGGTTCGTGGTCGACGGGGCGGCCACCGGCGCGGACCGGGTCGTGGCCGACGACACCGCGGTGCCGTACCCGTTCACCACCGGGGGCCAGCTCCTGGAGCACTGCCGGCGGGAGGGGACGTCCATCGCCGGGATCATGGCCGCCAACGAGGCCTCCTGGCGGCCCGAAGAAAACACCCGGGCATCGCTGCTGCACATCTGGTCCATCATGCAGCAGTGCGTGGAGAACGGCTGCACCCGCACCGAGGCCCGGCTGCCCGGCGGACTGAAGGTCCGCCGCCGGGCCCCGGCTCTGCGGGCCCGGCTCCGGGAGGCCGAGGCCGCCGCGACCGCCGAAGGCCAGCCGGTCTCCGACCCGCTGCACGCCATGGAGTGGATCAACCTCTACGCCCTGGCGGTCAACGAGGAGAACGCCTCCGGCGGGCGGATCGTGACCGCCCCGACCAACGGGGCGGCGGGCATCATCCCCGCCGTGCTGCACTACTACACCCGGTTCCTCGCCGGGGCGGACGAGGACGGCGTGGTGGAGTTCCTGCTGACGGCGGCCGCCGTCGGCATCCTCATCAAGGAGAACGCCTCCATCTCCGGTGCGGAGATGGGCTGCCAGGGCGAGGTGGGATCGGCCTGCTCCATGGCCGCCGCCGGCCTGTGCGCGGTGCTCGGCGGCACCCCGGAGCAGGTGGAGAACGCCGCCGAGATCGGCATGGAGCACAACCTCGGGCTGACCTGCGACCCGGTGGGCGGGCTCGTGCAGATCCCGTGCATCGAGCGCAACGCCATCGGGGCCACCAAGGCGGTCAACGCCGCACGCCTGGCCCTGCACGGCGACGGCGAGCACACGGTCTCGCTCGACCAGGTCATCAAGACCATGCGCGAGACCGGCAACGACATGAAGATCAAGTACAAGGAGACCTCCCGTGGTGGACTGGCCGTCAACGTCATCGAATGCTGAGCAGCTCCTGCAGCCGCAGACCGCATCCGCCGCACCGCCCACGACGGAGCTGGTGCTGACCCTCGACTGTCCCGAGAAGCCGGGGATCGTGCACGCCGTCAGCGGTGTGCTGCTGGAGCACGGCTGCAACATCGTCGAGCTCACCCAGTTCGACGACCGGCGACTCGGCCACTTCTTCATGCGAGTGCACGTCGCCTCGTCCACGGGTGACCGCCTCGACCCCGAGACCCTCCGGACGGACCTGGCCCCGGTGGCCGAGCGGTTCGACATGCGCTGGGAGCTCAGCGAGCACGGGGCGAAGCGGCGGGTGCTGGTGATGGTCTCCAAGTTCGGCCACTGCCTCAACGACCTGCTCTTCCGCGCCCGGACCGGGGACCTGCCCGTGGACATCGTCGCGGTGGTCTCCAACCACCGGGACCACCAGCGCCTGGTCGAGTGGCACGGCATCCCCTTCTACCACGTGCCCGTCACCCAGGACACGAAGCCCCAAGCCGAGGCCCGCCTGCTGGAGCTCGTGGACCGGTTCGAGGTGGACCTCGTGGTCCTGGCCCGCTACATGCAGGTGCTCAGCGACTCGCTGGCCACCCGGATGGAGGGACGGGTGATCAACATCCACCACTCGTTCCTGCCCAGCTTCAAGGGCGCCAAGCCGTACCACCAGGCCTACGACCGTGGGGTGAAGACCGTGGGCGCCACGGCGCACTACGTCAA
This sequence comes from Kocuria himachalensis, assembly GCF_054784195.1. NCBI lineage: Bacteria > Bacillati > Actinomycetota > Actinomycetes > Micrococcales > Micrococcaceae > Kocuria > Kocuria himachalensis. Next base: position 6,370 of record NZ_BAAGPL010000025.1, on the reverse strand, counting down.
TGCCGAGCTGGACGAGGGCCCGATCATCGCCCAGCAGCTCGTGGACGTGGACCACACCTACGGCCCGGAGGACCTCGTGGCCGCCGGGCGGGACACCGAGTGCAAGGCCCTGTCCAACGCGGTGAAGTGGCACTGCGAGGGCCGGGTCATCCTGCACGGCAACCGGACGGTCGTCCTGCGCTGAGCCGCCGGCCAGCCTGCTCGGGGCGGGCGGCCCCGAGCAGGCCGGCCGGGAGTCCGACGGCTGGGGCGTGGGCACGGGGCACGCCGTCCCGGCCCGCCCCAGGACCGGCTGTCCAGTGGCACGCGCACTAGCGGAGGCTGCGTCCGTCCGGCAGCTCGCGGTGACAGATCAGCGAGATGAGTTCGCCTGCCGGCGCGGTGACGGTCCTGCCCTCGCCCCACGACCAGTCGAGGTCGTCGGCCACCAGACGCTTCCCGGTGAGGTCGGTACCGAAGAACTGCGCGGTGCCACCGTCGGTCAGGCCGTCCAGGACCACGAGCGCCGCCTCGTCGGAGCAGGCACGGTCCAGCCCGACCGCGTTGGTGATGTCCAGGCCGTGCACGACCGCGTGGTGGAGCGCGCCCATGGCCCCGCCACCGGGCGGTTCCCACGCGGCCAGCCGGGCCGAGCGCAGGTTCGCCAGGTGCTCGCCGACGGGCAAGGATCCGTCGCGCTGCGACACGTGGTCGGAGAGCCGCTGGAAGTCGCCGCCCATGGCCGCCACCTGCTGGGCGAACTGGTCCTCGTCCATGCGGGCGGGCATCGTGACGTGCGCGACGACCTCGCGCACGCGCCAGCCCGTGCACAGGGACGGCTGATCCCACACCACGTCCGGCTGGTCCTCCAGGCTGTCCGCGATGCGGGTGAGGGTGTTCGAGACGAGGTCGTGCACATCCATGAGCGGGTCCCCTTCGTGCGGCCTGCCGCTGAGCGGACCGGAGGTCGCGCCGCGGCCGGTGCTCCGCTGTGGGGCACCGTCCTCACAGTCTCCGGCCCGATCCGTTCGAGGGCCATCAATATCTCCTGCGTGAAGCACGTGTCCCGCTTCGGGCCGTCACATCACCGCGCCGAAGGACGGCGCGTTCGTCGACCGCCGGCCCGGGTGAACGACGACCGATCCCCGCGGAGGCGCTCGCCTCCGCGGGGATCGGTCGTCGTGTTCCGGGACGTCACCCGGAGCGGCCTCCTCGACCTCAGTGGCCGCGGTCGATCCACTCCTGCAGGTGCGGTGCCTCCGCCCCGATCGTGGTGGTGTCCCCGTGGCCGGTGAGGACCTCCGTGGACTCCGGCAGGGTGAGCAGCCGCTCACGGATGGAGTCCACGATCGTGGGGAAGTCCGAGTACGAGCGGCCGGTGGCCCCGGGACCGCCCTGGAAGAGGGTGTCCCCGGAGAACAGCACCCCGCCCTCGCCGAGGTCCGGCGCGGAGAAGCACACCGAACCGGGCGAGTGGCCCGGGGTGTGCAGCACGGTGAGACGCACCCCGCCCACGGTGTAGACGTCCCCGTCGCGGATGATGCGGTCGAAGCGGCGGGTCGGGTGGACCTGTTCCCAGAGCATCGTGTCGTCCGGGTGCAGGTACACCGGTGCCCGCAGCTCCTCGGCGACCTCCACGACGGCGCGGATGTGGTCGTCGTGGCCGTGGGTGAGCAGGATGGCCGCTACCGCCCGGCCGCCGACGGCGTCCACGACCTTCTGCGGGGCGTGGGCCGGGTCGATGACCACGCACTGCTCGTCGTCGCCCACGATCCACACGTTGTTCTCCACCTCCCAGGTGCCCCCGTCGAGGGAGAACGTCCCCGAGGTCACCAGGTGCTCCACCCGGACCCGGCCCGAGGCGTCCGTGCGCGGCGCAGCGGCCTGCCGCGCGCTCATCGGGCCGCTCCGGACGATGCGGCCACGCCGGTCTCCGTCTCCGACTGCGCGGCGACATCTGCCGCCGCATCCGGAGCCGGGGCGATCTCCACGACGGAGCGCAGCACGGTGCCGGCCTTCATCTTCGCGAAGGCCTCTTCGACGTCGCCCAGGCCGATGCGCTCGGTGACGAACCCGTCCAGGTCCAGCCGGCCCAGCCGGTACTGGTCCACCAGCATCGGGAAGTCGCGGGTGGGGAGGGTGTCGCCGTACCAGGCGGACTTGATGGACCCGCCGCGGCCGAAGACCTCGTCCAG
>NZ_BAAGPL010000025.1:0-4166 GCF_054784195.1 Kocuria himachalensis | reverse complement strand
CGCCCGGATCGCCGCCACGGGGTCCTGCTCCTGGGAGTTGACCGTGTGGGTGGCGCCGAACTTCTGCGCGGTGGCCAGCTTCTCGTCGTCGAGGTCCACCGCGATGATCGTGGTCGCCCCGGCCAGTGCCGCGCCGGCGATCGCCGCCGCCCCGACCCCGCCGCAGCCGATGACGGCCACGGACTCCCCGCGCTGCACGGCGCCGGTGTTGAGGACGGCGCCGATGCCGGCCATCACCCCGCAGCCGAGCAGGCCCACCGCGGCGTACTGGTGGTCCTCGAGCTCGGCCTCGATCTTGGTGCACTGCCCGGCGGCCACGAGGGTCTTCTCGGCGAACGAGCCGATGCCCAGGGCCGGGGTCAGCGGGGTGCCGTCCTCGAGCGTCATCTTCTGGGTGGCGTTGTGGGTGGCGAAGCAGTACCAGGGCTCGCCCCTGCGGCAGGCCCGGCACTGCCCGCACACCGCCCGCCAGTTGAGGATCACGTGGTCGCCCACGGCCACCTCGGTGACCCCTTCCCCGACCGCGGACACCACGCCCGAGGACTCGTGGCCCAGCAGGAACGGGTAGTCGTCGCCGACCCCGCCCTGGACGTAGTGGTGGTCGGTCTGGCACACCCCGCAGGTGAGCACGTCCACGAGCGCCTCCCCCGGTCCCGGGTCCGGCACCAGGATGGTCTCCACGCTGACCGGCTGGTTCTTGCCCTTCGACACCACGCCTTTGACCTTGTGCATGCTGGAACTGCCTTTCGTCGTCGTCGGCACCGGGAACGGTGCTCGATCACAGAAGTTGTGCTGCGGGGACCCCGGCACCGGGTGTCCCCTGGAGAGGACGCGGAGGAGCAGCCGGAGCGACGTGCGTCCCGGCCGCGCCCCGCCGGGAACTCACCCGCGGATGCGCTCCATGCCGGGGTCCACGAGCGGCTCGGCGCTGACCGTGGCGGCAACGCGCTCGCCGAGGTACTCGATCTCCACGCCGTCCCCCTCGGAGACCTCCGGCGGGAGCCAGGCGTAGGCGACCGGCCGACCCACGGTGTGGCCGAAGACGGCGCTGGTGACGTAGCCGGCGGCGGCGCCGTCCACGTACACGGGCTCCTTGCCCAGGACCACGGAACGGCCGTCGTCGACGGTCAGGCAACGCAGCCGGCGCCGTACCTGACCATCAGCGGCCACGGCTTCCGAACCCACGAAGTCGCCCTTGTCCTTCTTGACGGCGAAGTCCAGTCCTGCCTCCAGGGCGGTGTGCTCGGTGGTCATGTCGGTGCCCCAGGAGCGGTAGCCCTTCTCCACGCGCAGGCTGTTGAAGGCGGCGCGCCCCGCGGGGACGATGCCGAACTCCTGGCCGGCCTCGTGCAGCAGGTCCCACAGCCGCAACCCCTGGTCGGCGGTCGTGTACAGCTCCCAGCCGAGCTCGCCCACGTAGGAGAGGCGCATCGCGGTGACTCGCAGGCCGCCCACCCGGATCTGCTTGGTGCGGAAGTACTTCAGGCCGTCGTTGGACAGGTCGTCATGGGACACCTTCGCCATGACCTCCCGGGCCTTCGGCCCCCACAGCCCGATGCAGCACGTCTCGGCGGTGGTGTCCCGGACCAGGGCCCAGGCCGAGGGGTCCTCGGCGCTCTGCCGGGTCGCCTCGGCGGACAGGTACGCCACGTCGACGCTGCTGTTGATGCCGGCCTGGAACAGGTTCTCGCTGAGCCGGGCCACCGTGATGTCGCTGCGGATCCCGGCCTTCTCGTCCAGCAGGAGGCAGTACGTCACGGCACCCGGCTTGCGCAGGATGTTGCCGGTGGTGAGCCGCTGCAGCAGAGCGGCGGCCCCCGGTCCCTCGACCGTCACGCGCTTGAGCGGGGTCATGTCGTACATCGCCACGGCGGTGCGGGTCTTCCACGCCTCGACCGCCGCGATCGGCGAGTGGTACCGGGCCGCCCACGGCTCCCGCTCCGGCTCGCGCCACTGCCCGGGCAGCTGGTCCAGGAGCGCGGCGTTGAACTCGTACCAGTGCGGGCGCTCCCACCCGTGGCTCTCCAGGAAGAACGCGCCGAGCTCCAGCTCCCGGGGGTAGAACGGGCTGACCCGCAGGTTGCGCGGCGACTCCCGGGGCTGGAGGGGGTGGAGGACGTCGTAGATCTCCACGAAGTTCTGCTTGCCCGTCTCCTCGACGTACTCCGGGGAGAGTTGCACGTCGTCGAAGCGGGTGGCCTCGCAGCCGTGCAGGTCCGTCTCCGGGACGCCGTCCACCAGCAGCTCGGCCATGGCCTTGGCCACGCCCGAGGAGTGGGTGACCCACACCGCCTCGGCCACCCAGAACCCGGCGAGGTCCGGGGACTCACCGATGAGCGGGCCCCCGTCCGGGGTGAAGGAGAAGATCCCGTTGAAGCCCTCGGCCACCTCGCTGCCGCGCAGGCTGGGGAGGAAGCGCTGGCTCTCAGCCCACTGCTCGGTGAAGTCCTCGGGCGTGAAGTCCAGGCGCGAGGGCATCCGGTCGTGGGCGATGTCGCGGGGCGCGTAGTGCGGCAGGTCGGCGAGGTCCACTGGCATCGGGCGGTGGGCGTAGGAGCCGATGCCGATCCGGTCCCCCCACTCTCGGTAGTAGAGGTCCGCGTCCTGGTGCCGGAGGATCGGCAGGGTCGCGCCGTTCGGGGCGTCGTGCTTGCCCACGAGCTCCGGGACCGCGGAGGTGAAGACGTACTGGTGGGCCAGCGGCAGGATGGGGCACGGCATGCCGGCCATCTCGCCGATCGCGGGCCCCCAGAATCCGGCGCAGGAGACGACGATGTCCGCCGGCACGGTTCCGTCGGACGTGGTCACGCCGGTCACGCGGCCGTTCGACCGCTCGATGCCGGTGACGGTCGTCTCCGCGCAGTAGGTCACGCCGGCGCGGGTGGTGCGGTCGATGAGCACCTGCACCGCCTTGGCCGCCAGGGCGAGCCCGTCCGTGGGCACGTGGTAGCCGCCCAGGACCATCTCGGGGTTGACCAGGGGGTGCTGCTGCAGCACCTCCTCGGGCGTGAGCAGCCGACCCTCGATGCCCCACGACGTCGCGTAGCCCACCTTGCGCTTGAGCTCCTCCAGCCGCTCCGGGGTGGTGGCCACCTCGAGGCCGCCGACCTGGTTGAAGCAGCCCAGGGACACGAGCTTCTCCACGGTGTACCGCGCGAGGTGGGTCATCGTCCGTGACGGGTTCGTCTGGTAGACGAGTCCGGGGGCGTGGGACGTCGAGCCCCCGGGAAGGGGCAGCGGGCCCTGCTCGAGGACGGTGACGTCGGTCCAGCCGCGCTGGACCAGCTCGTCGGCAAGATTCGTGCCGACGATGCCGGCTCCGATGATGACGACGCGAGGGGTGGTGCTCATGGGGCGGTTCTCCTGACCTGCGGGTGTCGTGCGGGGGTCGGCCGGGTTCAGCCGGACTGGGACTCGTGTCCGTGGGCGGTGAGCCCGGGGGGCAGGTTCGGCGCTTCGGCCGACTCCTCGACCATGATGTCGCCGTCCACGACGGTCACCTGGTGGGTCCGGACCGGCAGCTTGGCCGGCGGCGCGTCCACCTTGCCGGTGCGGAGGTCGAACTTCGACGCGTGCAGCGGGCACTCGACCTCGCAGCCTTCCACCCAGCCGTCGGCGAGCGACGCATCCTGGTGGGTGCAGGTGTCGTCGATGGCGAACAGCTCGCCCTCCTCCGTGTGGAACACGGCGATGGGGGGGACGGTGTCGAGGCGCAGGGCGTCGCCGGGTGCGAGGTCCTTGAGGGGACAGGCCTTGTGCATCGGAGCGGATCCTTTCCTGAGGAGGACGGGCCTGTCGCACCAAGCGTCTCCGCCTGGCCCAACTGGCTCACCATGAGCAACAAGCGTTGCAATGTGCAACAAGCGTGAGGACTGGGGATGGGTGCTGTCAAGAGATGGGAGGCCACTGATTCGTGATCGGGCTCACAGCGCGATCATTTGTAAATTTCTCGCGTCGCATTGCCGGAACCCCTTGACTGGCTTCGTGATGGCGATCACTCTGATTCTCACATTACGAATCGTGTTGCATCTCATGCGAGCCGGTTCCAGGGCCCGTCGGCCCTGGATGTCAGTCATCCGTTGTCAGTCTTTCGAAAGGGGTCCTTCATGGAGTCCCTCGTCATTGTCGGGGCGTCCCTGGCCGGTCTGTCGGCCGCCCGGGCCGCC
>NZ_BAAGPL010000024.1:163128-289453 GCF_054784195.1 Kocuria himachalensis | reverse complement strand
GCCCTCGATGCGCTGCTGCGTGACCGGTGCGAGGTAGTGATCCTGCTGGGCAGCTCACTGCCCCAAGACCGGTTGGAGCACCTGAGCAGAACCTTGCCGGTCGTCTCCGTCACCCGGGCCGTCACCTCGGAAGCCATCGCCAGTGTCGCCACTGACGACCACCGGGGCATGGTCCTGGCCGTGGAACACCTGATTTCCCTCGGCCACCAGCGCATCGCCTACATCGACGCCAACCGTGAAGCCGGCGGCCAGGACCGCCGCGCGGGGTATCAAGACGCCATGGCTGCCGCAGGTCTTGCGGACCAAGCCCTCATCGTGGCCGGTGGCGCCTCGGAGGCCGAAGGTGCAGCCGCTATCACCGAGCTCCTGTCTCAAGACCCCGCCCCCACGGCCGTGATCGCTTTCAACGACCGTTGCGCCGTCGGGGTGATCAGCCAGGCCCGGGTCCTCGGCCACAGCGTTCCCGGGCACCTGTCGGTGGTCGGTTTCGACGACTCCGAGCAGGCATCCCTGCCCTACATCGATCTCACCACCTTGGCCCAGGACCCTCATCAACTGGCCCACACGGCCGTCGAGCTAGCCCTGCGCCACCTCACTACCGCAGAGACAGATACTCCCGCCCCAGGCGAACACATCGTGATTCCCTCACAACTTGTCGCCCGCACCAGCACCGCTCCTATCCACCTCTGATCCTCAAAGGAAACCAAAATGGTCACGTCTTCTATGGGCAGCGCCGCGTCCAAGCCGTCGCTGCCTCCGCTTGTTCCCGGGCCGTATCGCAAACGGCTTGGCACAGTGGCACTCATTGCAACGTTCGGTGGCTTGTTGTTCGGCTACGACACGAGCGTGATTAACGGTGCGATGGAAATCATGTCCCGGCCCGACCAGCTCAATCTCGATGCGATCGGTGAAGGTATAGCGGTCAGCTCGCTGCTCTTCGCTGCCGCCGTTGGCGCCATCTCGGGCGGCCGGTTGTCGGACGCCTGGGGTCGCCGCAAGACCATCATCCTGCTCGCGGCGATGTTCTTCGGCGGAGTGATCTTCTGCGTCGTAGCCCCGAACCTGGCGGTCATGGTGGTGGGCCGCATCATCCTCGGCCTGGCCGTGGGCGCCGCCTCGACCGTGGTACCGGTGTTCCTGGCAGAACTGGCGCCCTTCGAGATCCGCGGTTCACTCGCCGGTCGCAACGAAATGATGATCGTCACCGGTCAGCTTGCCGCGATCGTCATCAACGCGATCATCGGCAACCTCTGGGGCGAGGAGTACCCCTGGGTCTGGCGGGTCATGCTGGCCTTCGCCGCGCTGCCGGCGATTGTGCTGTTCTTCGGCATGCTGCGCATGCCGGAGTCCCCGCGGTGGCTCGTGGAGAAAGGCCGCAACGATGAGGCCCTGGAAATCCTCAAAAGCCTGCGCCCAGAGGGTCGCGCCAAGCCGGAGCTGGATGAGATCTCATTCGTCACCAACGAAGAAGAGAAGCTCATCCCGATGGACCTCGCAGGCATCTTCAGCAACAAGAACCTGTACCGCATCCTGCTCATCGGTTGCGGCATAGGGTTCTTCCAGCAGCTGACCGGCATCAACTCGATTCTCTACTACGGGCAGAAGGTGCTCATCGATGCCGGCTTCTCGGCCGGTGGAGCACTCATCGCGAACATCGCGCCTGCGGTCATCTCAGTCATCACCGCGATCATCGCCCTGCGCATCATCGATCACATCAGCCGCCGCAAAACGTTCTTGTTGGGGTACGGACTGGTGACGATCTGCCACATCCTCATCGGCACCGCCTCCACACTGCTGCCCGAGGGAAGCCCGATCAAGCCGTATGTGCTGCTGGTTCTGATCGTGCTGTTCGTCGGCTCGATGCAACTGTTCCTGAACATCGCCACGTGGGTCACGCTCTCGGAGATCTTCCCACTGAAGATGCGTGCCTTCGGCATGGGCATGTCGGTGTTTATCCTCTGGCTCACCAACGCCTTCCTAGGACTGTTCTTCCCGACAATCATTGCCGCAATTGGAATCTCAGGCTCCTTCTTCGCCTTCGCGGTGGTCAACGTGGTCGCATTCGTCTTCGTCTACAAGGCAGTGCCGGAAACCCGCGGACGCACCCTCGAGGAACTCGAGGAAGATGTCACGACCGGCGCAATCTACGTCATCAACAAGCCACAACGCGTGGACTCCTGACCGCACGCCCGCGATGAGCCCGCCGCCACTCGAGGCGGCGGGCTCATCGCCACTTACGGAACATCCACCGCAGGACGGTCCACCGCTAACCGGCCATATGTAAAGCGAAGCCCGCCCTTTTGGCACCCGCTGTCCGCGCTTCAGCCTGCAACCGGTTAGTTGGTCCTGGTGTTGAAGCTGCACCCGATCCCAGCGCGCAGAACGCTCTCACGAGAACTTCTATTGATCACTTCGAGGAGCTTGCCTTAGGCGTCAGGTAATTCCCCGAACACCTCTCGAGCCACGTGTAGAACCGCTTGCAGGGCCTCGGATTCGTTGTCGCGGACAGGAGATTGCCCCGGTGCGCTGCTCGGGTGAGTCTGAGCCGGTCCGTTATGACGAAGCTGGTTCTGTGTGCGCGGTGGTGCGCCGGTCCGCGAGCAGTAGCGCCGCCACCGTTGCGGACAGCAGGGTCAGGGCGATCGCAGCGGCCTCTACCGCGGTGCCCAGGGAGGTCGTCGTGGCGAGTGCCCCGACGCCGATGGCGGTGGCGGCTTGCAGCGTGTAGGCGATGAGGTAGAGGAATGAGAGGGTCGCGCCGCGGTGATGTTCAGGCGCGAGTCGGGTGATGAGTCCGAGGCCGCCGGTGAACGCCAGCGCGTAGGCGATGCCGCCGATGACGCACCATGCCAGGAACAGCGGGAGGGATTGGAACGCGCTGGCAGCGACCATGAGGGCGAGGCTGACGAGGGTGAGTCCGGTACCGGCCCGGATAAGGGTGCGAGGGGATATGCGGGCGAGGAAGAGTCCCGTGATCCCGATAAACGCGGAGGAGGTGGCGAGGAGAGTGCCGACGATGGCGGTGTCGTCGGTGTGGGTGAACTGGTCGATCATATGCGCGCCGAGAGAGAGGAAGATCGCCCCGACGCTGTAGGCCAGGGCGACCGACAGGGTCGCGATGACGAACCCGATGCGGATGCCGGAGGGCACAAACGGGGCACGGGGCCGCCACCGGGTTCTCACTGAGGGCCGGTCCTCGGGCGTGAGCAACAGGGTGGTGATGGAAGCGCCGGCGAGGGCGAGGAGGACGATGTAGCTCCACAGCAGCGGTAGGGGCAGGTACTCGGCGAAGAGTCCGCTGAGAAGCAAGGCGATGGTGAGGCCGGTGGAAGTCGCGACCGTGGCCATGGTGCTGGCGAACCGAGGACCGCGGCTGGTGTTGTTCTCGATCATAGATGCCGTGGCCGCGCCCATCGCGAGTCCGGCCCCGGCTCCCTGTAGCACGCGCCCGGCGTAGAGGTAGGCGACGTGAGGCGCCAAAGCGATCACGAGTGCGGAGGCGCCGATGAGTGCGATGCCCGTGATCATGATGCGGCGGCGGCCGAACTGGTCGGACAGGTTCCCGAACAGCGGCAGCACCACGATCAGCGCGAGCTGATACGTCGCGAACACGGTAGTCACCACGAGCGGGGTGAGATCCCACTGCTCGGCGTAGATTGGGTAGAGAACGCTCGGCGCACCCGAGGACCACAGCGCGAGGGCGAGGACGAATGCGGCCGCCCAGAACGCTCCCCGCCCGCCGAGCCGGCGGGGAAGCTCCGTCGAAATGCCGTGTGCGCCAGTGGAATCCTGCCGGGTCACGGTGCGGGGTCCGGACGGATGATCAGGCAGGTGCTGGACGCGGTCGCGAGGATACGGCCGCCGTTGTCACGGATGTCGGCATCGGCGAACGCGACGCTGCGACCGTTGCGAGTGACCCACCCGTGGGCGGTGACGGGGCCGGTGTCGGCGGTGATCGGGCGCAGGAACGACACCTTGATCTCCAGGCTGGTGTAGCCGACCCCGGCCGGGAGGGTGGAGTGCACGGCGCACCCGCAGACGGAGTCCAGGATGGTGGCGAAGAACCCGCCGTGCACAGATCCGATCGGGTTGTAGTGCGACTCGTCCGGTACCGCCGTCATCACCACATCCCCCTCGGTCACCGTGACGAACTCGAGTCCGATGTGACTGCTGATCGGCGGTGCCGGCGCTTCGCCTGCGGCGACGGCGCGCAGCTGTTCGAGCCCGGACTTGGCGAACAGGGCCTGTTTGTCCTTCCCGGGCACCTGGTAGTGGATGGTGCGCGACCGCTCCTCTGCGGGTCCATGCTCGCGGGTCGTCATGATCGCCTCACGCCACCGGGACCACGGGCGCGTCGAAGGACTCGATCAGCCCGCCCTGCAGGCCATTTAGGGCCTTCGCGTTCGCCTGGTGCGGGATGCCCACTTCGATCCGGCTGATCTCGTCGAACCGGTCGTACTGCTCGGATTGGCCGGCCTGGTAGGTGTCGATGGAGTTCCCGCCTGCTTCCCCGAAGCGGTCGAAAATCGCCTTCGCCTCCTCTCGCTCCGTGCCGGCACTCCACCCAGTGCCGAAGTTACCCGTTCCCAGGGCGTACTCGGAGACCGGCAGCCCGGTACGACGTCGGTACGTGGTGTAACGCATGCCTGTGTTCCTGTCTGTCATGAACGGACACCGCCTGAAGTCGTGGCCCTTCGGACCCTACCGATGCTAGGTTGGTTATGGCAATCTAGCCAGGGTCGAGGCGCACCGAAGGACGCGCGGCCGCGAAGGAGTGGTGTTGGATGCCTGTGTTCCAGGTGCACGTGCCGGCGGGCAGGTTCTCGTCCGAGCAGAAGCGCACCCTCGGCAAGGCTCTGCCGGAGGCGCTGCACGAGGCGCTCGGCATCCCCGCGGAGGATCAGTTCGTCACGATTACCGGTCACGGACCGGACGAGCTGTTCCTGGACCCGCAGTACATGGGGATGGAGCGCCGCGGCGACGCGGTGATCATCACGGTGCTGTTCACCGCGGAGCGCCCCCTGTCGGACAAACGCGCCCTGATCCGTGCCCTTTGCAGCAAGGTCACCGCGGCGCTCGGGATCGGCAGGGACGACGTGTTCGTCGCACTGATACCGGTGCCGAAGGAGAACTTCTCCTTCGGCCGGGGCGAGCTGCAGCTCGCCCCGGACTCCGACCAGACACCCGCCTGATCCTGCACTCACGGATACGGTGACCCGCGCGCCGATCCGAGTCCACGCCTTCGACGACAAGGCACACCAGGGAGGATGGCAGGTATGCCCCGACAGTCACCGACCCTTGCGCGTGCCCTCGAAAATCCGTGCGCCATCATCCGGAGTCTGGGAGTGCTCAGCGACTCCTGGAGCTTCCTGATCGTCCGGGAGGCGTTCCTTGGCGCAGGCACGTTTGCGCAGTTCCGTGACCGGCTCGGCATCGCCTCGGACGTCCTCAGCACCCGGCTATCGGCGCTGGTCGAGCACGGCGTGCTGCAGAAGAGTCCGTACCGGGAGCCCGGCCAGCGCACCCGCGACGCGTATCAGCTCACCCCGGCAGGTGAGGAGCTGAAGGTCGTCATGGTCGCCATGCAGCAGTGGGGCGAAGCGCATGTCCCCCAGACGCAGGGACCTCGCGTGCTGCCCCTTACCGTCGATACAGGCGAACGCGTCCGCGCCGCTCTGGTAGATCCGTCCGGCCGGATCGTCCCCGACACGGACGTGGCATTCATCCGCACGGACGCCGCCGAAGCCGCGTCCATGTGAGTCCGCCCCGACGACCTGCCGCTCCGGGGGCGTCGTCGCGTCAGTGCGGCAGGATGGCCGCGATCTGGGTGCGGATGCTCGCGAGGAGTTCCGGGATGGTTGATCCCGCGTTCACGCTGGCCGCCAGATCCAGGAACAGGATGGCCGAGATCACCCGAGCCAGCGTCGACGCCTCAGCGGCGGCAGGGACCACAACAGGAACCAAGGATTTCCCGATCGACAACCACGAAAGGTAACGCATGGAATCGCTGTGGCTAGAAGACCTGAACATCGGAGACCGCTTCCGCACCGAGGAGTACGAGATCACCCGGGAGGAGATCCTCGCCTTCGCCGGCCAGTACGACCCGCAGCCCTTCCACCTCGACGAGACGGCCGCGACCGACACGTTCTTCCAGGGCCTGGCCGCCAGCGGCTGGCACACCGCCGCTATCACCATGCGCCTGATCGTCACCAGCGGACTACCCTTCGCCACCGGCATCATCGGCGCCGGAGTGGAATTGACCTGGCCCACCCCCACCAGGCCGGGCGACTTCGTGCACGCGGAGATCACCGTCACCGAAATCAAGGTCTCCCGCTCCCAGCCCGATCGCGGCTTCATCACAGTCGCCTACGACACCCTTACCCGCAGCGGACAGGTGCGCCAATGCACCACCGCCACCCTGCTGATGTTCACGCGCACCTCCCCCACAGGCCCTGCGGAGGTGCCACAGCGCTGAACCCCGCTGACGCAGAGGAGCTCGAGCGCAACCAGGCCATTGCCGGCCCCGGCCGTGCAAGCGTCGAGGCTACCTATACCGAGCCGGGGCAACTCGGGCCGTACACGGACTTCGAAATCGGGATGCTGAACGGGAAGATGAGCCCGCTGCGGTGGGTGCTGGGTAGCGAGTGGGACTTACTCGACACCTGATTCGCCGTACGTAAGCCGGACCTCCAGCGATACCGGATGCGCCCATGCGGAGCTCGCGCAACCATACGTGGTTGCCATGCCCGTTGGCCCCGTGCAATGAAATGCCCGCTCAGGCACGGTATGTGCATCACGATGCCCACAGGCACCGACGGCCTCAAATGATCGTCGCTTGCGGCAACTCTCGGATCCGCCGGTAGAGGGTGGCCCTGGACATCCCCAGGTCTCGGGCGACCTGGGTGGCCGGCTCCCCGGACTCGATCAGACGCAGGGCGTTGCGGATCTGGGAGTCGGTGAAGGTCTGGCGCCGTCCACCGAGGTCCTTGCCGGCGGCCCGGCGCTTGGCCACCGAGTCAGTGATCCGTTCCCGTTTGATCTCCAACTCCATCTGGGCCAGGGCAGCCATGACAGTGAAGACCATCGATCCCATCGGCGTGGCGGTGTCCACATCTCCCCCACCGAGGTTGAGTACCCGCAGCCCGGCACCCCTGCTGCGCAGTTGCTCGGCGAAGGCCAGCATGTTCTGCGTCGACCGTCACAGCCGGTCCAGCGTCGTGATGACCAGCGTGTCTCCCTCCTCAACCGCGGCGATCGACTTATCGAACTGCGGACGCGACGCACGGCCTCCAGACACTCCACTGTCCACATACACGTCATCGGGCCGCACACCAGCATGCAGGAGGTCGGACACTTGACGGTCCGCGTCCTGTTGCCTTGTCGACACACGGGCATACCCGATCAGCTTCCCCATGTCTATCGCATCTGTCTCGCAACTGACGTTGAGTATCCGATTCTAGAGGCATTGATCAAGCACAAGGATGCGAGACATGCAGAACCGCAGAATCATGCGGGCGCAAATTTTTACGACGAGACGTCTCGCATCCCTTGCCTATAGATACAGGTGTAAGAGGACTAACAGCGGGTGTGACATGGAGGACTCCTTCCTCCGGGTCAGTCGGTGGGATCGCGACGGACCCGCACCATGCGGGCCTCCCGCACACCGCCCTCCACCTGCTGCGTGCCGTCCGAGAAGAAGCCGTGCTTCCGGTAGAACGCCTGCGCCCGTGGATTCGGATCGGCGACCCACAGCACCACCGACTCGTCGGGGTTCACGACTGCGTCCAGGAGTGCCGCCCCGACGCCGGTTCCGTGCTCGGCCGCGAGAACGTACAACACGTAGAGCTGCTGGCTCCATCCGGATTCCGGGCTCTCCGGCGGGCCCGCCATGGCGACCCCGATCACCGCGCCGTCGCGTTCAGCCACCGCGATGCACTTCTCGCAGTGGCGCTCATCGACCAAAGCAGTGGTCCAGAACCGTTCTCGAGCGTCAACGAGCACCGGATCATCCAGCACGCGGTCGGGCATTACCCCGCGGTACGTCTCCTGCCACGAGCTCATGTGCATCTTCGCCATGGCAGCAGCGTCCTCGAGACGTGCGGGGCGGACCGTGACCGTGGAGTTCATATGCGGATCCTCTCCCGGACAGGGCTCGATCTGGCGACGTTGATCAGCAGTATGAACTCACCATTGACGACCGGGCAGCGACAAGCTCGCGAGCAGAGCTTCCGGCCGTCGCGTGCGGCATCCGGTGGCTGCCTCGGTGACGTCCGCGGCATCGCCTGTCATGGTGGGCAATGCCGTCCCCGCAAGCGCACACTGGAGGCGGTGTCCCATCCGATCACGGGCGGGCAGCGGCGGGGATCGGTGGGTGCGCAGCCCCCGACCTTCCTGCAGGAATCGGGGTGATGTCGATGAACCTGCTCAGCCAGATCGCCGCCGGAGTCACCGTGGCGGGGTTGGTCTTCGCCTTCGTGCTGGAGGTCTTCTTCCACCGGGATCCGCGCACGTACTCCTTCACCCTCATCCGCCCCCAGGACGTGCCGGCGGTGCGGCTGTGGGTGATCTTCATCGGCCTCTACAACCTGTGCTTCGCTGCCGGGATCGCCGCGGGACTGCTCCTGCTGAACTTCGGGGCGATCGGGGCCGGGCGCGCCTTGGTGCTCTTCGGATGCGCCAGCCACATTGTTCTGGCCGTCTTGTTCCCGTTCGTGGAGCGGCGCCTGTGGCGCAACGCGCTGATGGAAGGGATACCGCCGCTGATCGCTGTTCTGGCCTACCTCGCGTGGGGATGACATCGCAAGGACCGTCGTGGAGCACTTCATCAGCAGAACGCGGCGGGGCATCTCGATCGCTGCGCCGATGGCGCGCACCGATGAGCACGGTGACCGGTACAGCAGATGGCCTCGATCGGCCAGCGATCTCCCCGACTACGGCTGCTCACCACGACTACGGCAGCTCACCACCTCAGGAGACGACAAATCCCAGCAGCCACCAGACCCTCCACGCTTGGGCCCGCCGGTATCCGCTGCCCCTGGATGTCTCGCAACCAAGACGCTCCACAACCCATGGCCTGCGAGACGCGCCAACGCGCCGAAAGCTGATAAGACTCGGTCTCACGCGCCGGCGAACCGGCACCGGATGCAGTGTCAGTCGGTGAAACGTTCGTAGACACTCTGTCGGGAGGTGTTCAATGCCCACCCGGCCCCGGCCCACGAGGCCCCGCTCCCCCGGGCGTCCTCCACGGCATCGTGCAACGCCACGCCGGCCCCCGCTCCAGCAGGCGCAGGAACCTCACCCGCTCCAAAGCGCGGTCGGTGCACTCCTCGGTCTTCGCTGCCGCCCACGCATCCGCGGCCATGCGCAGAAACTGGGATACAGCCACCCCGTCACGGCCGTCCACCGGCACGGAGTGATCGGCCAGAGCGGCCCCCAGCTCCCACGCCGCGTGCGGGGCCGTCACGCCCTGCTGTCCCTCGTGCTCGAGCACGTCCACCTCCGAGGTGTCATAAAATCCTGACACTGTCAGGATCTCCTGACGCTGCTACGAGGTCGAGCATTCCAAGCTGACACCAAGGCACGCATTTCTCTCTCTGGCTCCAGTCTTGCAACCAAGGCGTCACACAACCCATAGCTTGTGAGCCACCGTCCATGACAGCGGATGGCGTCACGTTGCCTTGAGAATTGACCTCCCTCGTCCTGGACCTCGTGAGGTCAACCGCGAAGGCGGCGAAAACGTCCCCGACATACAAGACGAAAACTCTCACCCTCTTGGCATGCGAGGTGCACGGGGGAATCGTTGGCTTACCAAGCGCATGAGAGGCGTGCGCCCACGGCAACAAAAGCGGCACGCCATCAGCGCCCACCGGCGGCCCTGTGCTTCAAGAACGGCTGCACCTATCGAGGGAGCACCTCATGGCCACGATCAACCCCCACCGTGTGACCCACGCCTACGACGGCGAGGAGCTGGCCGTCTTCCTCATCGGCATGCGCATCAACAAGCCGTGGCGGGTGCGCCAGTGGTGGCCGGTCTTCTGTGCGATGCCGCCGATGCTCAAAGAGCTCTCGCTGGATCCTGACTCCGGCCTCCTGGGATACCGGATGACCCTCGGGGCAGGCGGCCCGACGATCATCCAGTACTGGGACTCGACGCAGAAGCTCTACGCCTACGCCTCCGACCCGAACGCCAAGCATCGGCCTGCCTGGGCGAAGTTCAACCGACTGACCCGGAAAGCACCGGCCACCGTGGGAATCTGGCACGAGACGTTCGCGATCGCCCGCGCCGAATCCATCTACGTCGGCATGCCCCCACCGGCCTCGCCAAGGCAACCTCCACCGTGCCCGTGACCGCCCGCTCCGACCGAGCCATCGACCGCTTGACCGGCAAAACCAGCCGGGCCGACAAGGCGCAAGAACCGTCTGCCTAGAACAGGTCTGTCACCCGCCCATTCGGTGCCCCATCCACGCCCCAGCCACGCCCCAGCCACGCCCCGAAACGCTCTTACACCGAATGACGCATCCATTCACGACGAGACGTCTCGCATCCCTCGGGATACGATGCGCCCCGGGGGGGGGGATTTCACGCGTCCGCCGGAGATGGACGTTTCATGAAACCCCGCCCGTCAAAGCGTGGTCACGACCCCTCAGCCGGTGATCCTGTGCTACCCCGCACGATGAGCTTGCACGGGAACCGCCGGTGCTGCGGCGGCAGGTCTGGGGCGACGAGGCGGTCCAGGAGCATCTTTGCCCCGGTCCGAGCCATCTCCCGGCTGGGTTGGCGGACCGTGGTGAGGTCGAAGGAGGGCCAAGAGGCCATGTCCACGTCGTCGTAGCCGATGACCCAGCAGTCCTGCGGGGCTGAGAGTCCGCGGCGGCGCAGGGCGTCGAGGGCCCCGAAGGCCATGTAGTCGTTGGCGCAGAAGATTGCCGCTGGCCGCTCGGCCCGATCCAGCAGCTGGCCGGTCACATGCTGGGCGCGGTCATGGGAGAAGTCGGCCTGGAAGCGCAGCTCCTCGGGGACGGGATGTCCCAGCTCCTGCATCCGGTCGAGGAAACCCCGGCCTCGGTCCCGGGACGTGCTGGCATCGGGCAGGCCGCCGATGAACGCGACCTGGGTGCGTCCGTGGGTGTGGAGGTAGTCGGCCACCAATGCGCCACCGGCCACGTTGTCGCTGGCCACCTGATCGGCGTCGAAACCCTCGACGACACGGTTGATGAGCACGATCGGGCTCTTCTGCTCCAGCGCCACCTGCAGCTCTACCGTCTCTCCGGTGGCGGTGGTGAAAATCACTCCGTCGACGGCCCGTTCCCGGATGGCGGTCAGCGCGTCGTGGTGGCTGCCCCCGCCGGCGTTCCACAGCACGACCCGGTAGCCGGCTCGGTCCAGTTCCCTGGTGAGTTCGTCGAGGACCTCCGGGTAGAAGGGGTTGGTGATGTCCTTGACGACCACCCCGATGATGCGCGCCCGCCGGGTTTTCATGGCTTGGGCCCCGGCGTGGGGAACGTAGCCGAGAGCATCCATGGCCGCCTGCACCTTGAGCCGGGTGTCGGGGGCGATGTTCGTCGCCGACGACATAACCCGGGACACGGTCGCCTGGGACACGCCGGCCAGTCGCGCCACGTCGCGGCTCGTCACCATGCCGTCCTCCTTCGTTGCCGGGCGATCACCCATCAATCGGCTGAGGCCCATGAGACCCGTCCTGTCGTGGGCCATGATCGCCGATGCGCATTCAATCTATACGCCTTCGCGAAGCCTCGGGCGCGACGCACGACCAGTCATGACATAACGATTTTGTATACGTATGCAAACGGGACTGCAGGGGGTTCCGCAATGCTGTGAATACGTATACAGTCGGACGTGTCCTGGTTCACAGGAACCGCCGAGGGGTCGCTGAGTTGCTCCTCGACCGACCACGGAAAGGCCACGCCATGTCCGCAGAAACGACCATCACCTCGTCCGTCGCCTCCACGATGCTCAAGAGCCCGGGGAAGAGCGACACCGGCCGCGGCAGCACCCCTGAGGTCCGGGCCATCGTGGAGGGCGTCATCGATGACATCCGGGACCGCGGTGACGCGGCAGTGCGGGAGTACTCGCAGAAGTTCGACAACTACGGCCCCGAGTCCTTCCTGCTCACCGACGAGCAGCTGGCCGAGATCATGGACAGGGTGCCGCAGCAGGTGATCGACGACATCACCTTCGTGCAGGAGCAGGTCCGGCACATGGCGTCCAAGCAGCTCGAGTCGCTGTCCGACTTCGAGATCGAGACCCGACCCGGGGTGCACCTGGGGCAGAAGAACGTGCCGATCCAGGCCGCCGGCGCCTACATCCCCGGGGGCAAGTACCCACTGCTGGCCAGTGCCCACATGACCATCATCACCGCCAAGGTCGCCGGGGTGCAGCGGGTGGCCGCCTGCACGCCGCTGATCAAGGGGGAGATGCCCGATGCGACGATCGCGGCGATGCACCTGGCCGGGGCGGACGAGATCTACCTGCTGGGCGGCATCCAGGCCGTCGCTGCCATGGCCGTGGGTACCGAGACCATCCAGCCGGTGAACATGCTGGCCGGGCCGGGCAACGCGTTCGTGGCCGAGGCCAAACGCCAGCTGTTCGGGGAGGTCGGCATCGACCTGTTCGCCGGGCCCACCGAGGTGTTGATCGTGGCCGATGAGCACGCCGACCCCTTCATCGTGGCCGTGGACCTGCTCTCCCAGGCCGAGCACGGCCCGGACACCCCGGCGGTGCTGATCACCACCAGCGAGGAGCTGGGCCGGAAGGTCATCGAGCACATCGACGTGCTGCTGGTCGACATGCCCACGAAGGACTTCGCCGAGCCGGCCTGGCGGGATTGGGGCGCGGTGCACATCGTGAGGACTCTGGACGACGCCTACGCCCTGGCCGACGACTACGCCTACGAGCACGTGCAGATCCTCACGGAGAACCCGCGGGAGGCCCTGGAGAAGATGCGCGACTACGGTGCGCTCTTCCTGGGGGAGGGCACCTGCGTGTCCTACGGCGACAAGGTCATCGGCACCAACCATGTGCTGCCGACCCGGGGTGCGGCCCGCTACACCGGTGGTCTGTGGGTGGGCAAGTACCTCAAGACCGTCACCTATCAGGAAGTCACCGACAAGGACTCCAGCGCCTTCTTCGGCGAGCTGTGCGGGCGCGCCTCCCGCGTGGAGCGCTTCGAGGGTCACGCCCGCTCCGGGGACGTCCGTGCGGCAAAGTACCGCGGGGACACCCTCCCCTGGTCCGATCACTCCTTCGGCGCCTGATTCCCCGCACACCTCCTGCTGCTTGTTCCACGACTCGGCAACGAGCCGTGGAACGAGCAGCCCCAGCACCACCCCTGACCGTCGCCCCGCGACCACCGTCTCCCGGAACGGAGCCTTCCATGGCCATCACCGCCACCATGACCCCCGAGCAGGTGCGCCGCCGCACCCTGTACTCGGGCACCATCGGCGCCATCGTCGAGTGGTACGAGTACACCGTCTACGCCACCGCCGCCGCCCTGGTCTTCGGCCCGCTCTTCTTCCCCGCCATGGCCCCGGGCATCGGCCAGATCGCCGCCCTGGCCACCTTCGGCGTCGGGTTCATCGCCCGCCCGATCGGCGCCTTCGTCGCCGGCCACCTCGGGGACCGGATCGGTCGCAAGGCCACCCTGATCCTGACCTTCGCCATCATGACCGTCGCCACCGTGCTCATCGGCCTGCTGCCCACCTACGAGCAGGTGGGCATCTGGGCCCCGATCCTGCTGTGCGTGCTGCGTCTGGCCCAGGGCTTCGCCGTGGGCGGGGAGTGGGGCGGGGCGGCGATAATCGCCGTGGAGAACGCCCCGAAGGGCCGGCGCGGGTTCTACGGCTCCTGGCCCCAGATCGGGGTCTCCTGCGGGCTGCTGCTGGGCACCGCCGCCGTGACCGCCTCCGCGGCGATCTCCGGGGACGCCTTCGAGACCTGGGGCTGGCGGGTGCCGTTCCTGCTGGCCGTCGTGCTGGCGGCGGTGGGGCTATACATCCGGCTCAATGCCGCGGAGTCCCCGGAGTTCCTCGCCGAGCAGGTCCGCATGGCCGAGGCCGGCGAAACGAGCAAGGCCCCGCTCAAGGTCCTGTTCAAGCACCACCGCAAGCCGCTGCTGATCGCGATCTTCGGCCGCTTCGCCGAGGCCGGCAACTACTACCTGTTCACCGTCTTCGTCCTCTCCTACGTCACCACCACCCTGGAGGTCCCGCGCCAGTACGGGCTGGTGGCCGTGATGATCGGTTCGGCGCTGAACATCGTGATGATCCCGGTCTTCGGCCGGCTCTCGGACATCATCGGGCGCAAGAAGACCTTCTTCCTGGGCGGGGCCGCGATCATCGTCACTGCCTGGCCGATCTTCGCCCTGATCCAGACCGGCCAGCAGTGGGCGATCATCCTCGGGGTGGCCCTGTTCCTGGCCCTGGGCCACGCCCTGGTCTACGCCCCGCTGCCGGCGATGTACTGCGAGTTGTTCCCCACCGCGGTGCGCTACTCCGGGATCTCCGTGGGCTACCAGATGGCCTCCATCCTGCTGGCCGGCTTCATGCCTGCCCTGGCCGGAGCCATCGTGCTGTGGACCGGGGGCACGGACGTGGTGGTGCTGATCATCATCGCCACGACCGCCATCGCGATGCTCTCGATCTCCTTCGCCAAGGAGACCAAGGACATCGACCTCGCCGCCATCGGACAGCCGGCGGCAGCCCGCTGACCGGACAACGCGGGAATCCCATGGGCGTGGAGCACCCGGGAACGGACGGGCATAGACCAGAAGGTCCGACGGCACCCCGGGGGCTCCGCGCCCACCCCTGTTCCACAGCAATTCACCTCCGGATAGGTTGGCTCTCATGATCCCAGGCACACCTCCCAGCTCATCCGCCCTCGGCCGATGGCACCGGAGCCGAGGTGAGCGGCGATGACGGCCGGCTACCGTCTCGACGGCCACCGGGCACTGGTGACCGGCGCCGGCCGCGGACTGGGCCGGGCCATCGCCGACACCCTCGCCGGGCTCGGAGCCGTGGTCCACGGCACCAGCCGCGATCCCGCCACCGCCCGGGCGATCGCCGACCGCTACGGCACCGCACCACTGACCCTGGATATCACCGACATCGACTCCTTCCCCGAGTTCGTCGACACCCTGGAGGAAACCGGCGGGATCGACCTGCTGGTCAACAATGCCGGCATCAACATCCCACGCCCGGCCGTGGAGGTCACGGTCCAGGATTGGGATGCCATCATGGACGCCAACCTGAAGGGCAGCTTCTTCCTCACCACCGCCGTGGCCCGAAACTGGCTCTCCCACCACCGCGGCGGAGCAGTCGTCAACGTCGCCTCCCAAGCCGGGCTCGTGGCGATCGAGGAACGCGCCGCCTACGGCACCAGCAAGGCCGGCCTCATCCACCTCACCAAGCTCCTGGCCCTGGAATGGGCCCGGCAGGGCATCCGCGTCAACGCCGTCGCCCCCACCTTCGTGCGCACCGAACTCACCGCCTCCACCCTCGACCGCCCGGACTGGGCGGAAGAGCTGCTCAGCCGCATCCCCGCCGGCCGGTTCGGCGAGCCAGAGGACGTCGCCGGCGCCGTCGCCTTCCTGCTCAGCGACGCCGCCTCCCTCATCACCGGCCAGACCCTGGCCATCGACGGCGGCTACACCATCCGCTAGATCCCCCACGGGCCCCAGCCACCAACGTCATGGCGCCCCCGGAACGTTGCAGGCTCACCCAAGCCTCCCGCATCAGAACCCTCTGCTCACGCGAGCCAGAAGCGACATAGCCCAATGCCCTCATCGCGACGGCCGCAAAGAGAGCAGCCCGACAGCGCCAGGCGCACCCCGGGCAGGCAGCACCGCGTTCCGAGCAGAACCGCACCGCACCGATCACCTCCCAGTAAGACCACCGCCTGTCTCACAACTAAACTGTCTCAAATCCCCTGCGTTGCAGGAGGGACTGTCGCTCTAACGGTGTAAGAGGCGTTTCCATGGTTAGTGGTTCTCCGCCGCCGGCATGCGGTCGGCGAAGGTGAAGAGCGAAGGCGTTCAGCGCCGGCTTCCACCGTGTGACCCATCGTGTCTGCCCGGTGCCCTTCGGGTCCAGGGATCACACGACCAGGCACAGGGTCTTCATCGCGGACTGCTCGTTCGGGAAGTGCCCCCGGGCCCGTACGGCCCTCCGGAACCGGGCGTTGAGCGACTCGATCGCATTCGTCGAACAGATCACCCGGCGGATCTCCACGTCGCAGTCCTTCGAACGGCACGAACTCCGTCCACGCCCCGCGCCAGAGTCGGCTGATCGCTGGGTACCGGGCGCCCCACTTGTCCTCCACTTCCTCCAGGGCTGACTCGGCGGCGGCCGCGGTCGGGGCGGTGTAGACGGGCTTGAGGTCCTTGGCGAGCTCGTCCCAGTACTTCCTTGAGGCGTAGCGGAACGTCCCGCGGATCAGGTGGATGATGCAGGTTTGGACGATCGCGGCCGAAAAGACCGCGTTGACGCTGTCGGGCAGGCCTTTCAGCCCGTCGCAGACCACGGAGAAGACGTCCTTGACCCCGCGGGACTTCAGGTCGTTGAGCACGGCGTACCAGAACCTCGCCGACTCCCCGTCGCCGTCCCCGACCCACATCCCGAGGATGTCCTTGTGCCTGGCCAGGTCCACCCCGATCGCGGCGTAGACGGGCCGGTTGCGGACCTGCCCGTCCCTGACTTTCACCATGATCGCGTCGATGAAGATCGCCGCGTTGACCTGCTCCAGCGGCCGGGCCCACCACGCCTGCATCTCCTCGATCACGCGGTCAGTGATGCGGGTGACGGTGTCCTTGGAGACCTCCGCACCGTAGACCTCGCCCAGATGCGCGCTGATCTCCCCGGTGGTCAGACCCTTGGCCGACAGGGACAGCATGACTTGGTCCAGGTCCGTCAGGCGCCGCTGGCGCTTGCGCACGATCAACGGCTCGAAGGACGCCTCGCGGTCGCGGGGCACCTCGATCTGCACGGGGCCGGCGTTGTCGGTGGAGACCGTCTTGGCCCGCTTCTCGTTGCGCGAGTTACCCCGGTTGCGGCCCTCTGGCTCGCCGTGTTCGTAGCCGAGGTGCTCGTTCATCTCCTCGTCCAAGGCGGCCTCGACGACCATCTTGGTCAGCTGCTTCGCCCAGCCCGCCCGGGCCGGTCAACGCCGCCCCGCTGGCCCGGGCGGCGCGGACCAGTTCCCGGACGGTGTCTTGTTCGGCAGCGCTCAGCTGCGGGCTCTCTTCCGGCTCCTCACAGGGTGTCGGTGGGCTCACGTCCACCAGTGTCTCGATCTTCTCGCGCATGTCGCCCCTCCGACCCCACTCGGGGTGACTGGACCTCTTACACCGTTACTGCGATAGTCCCGGCGCGTCTCCGAAGCCTGGGCTCTGCGATCTACCGGTCCACGGCTCCGGCAAAGGACTCCCTGTAGCAGCACTGTGTCGACGGTCGGGTTCGAAGCAGCCCGGAGACCGTACCGTGGCCGAGGCGGCCCTGTACCCTGGCTGGCATGGCGGTTCAAAGGCCGCCGGCGGTGTTCACCTCCGGCGATGCGACGGCGGGCCTGGCCGTGTTCCAGGAAGCCTTCGGACTACGGGCCACACCGGCGGATACGGACGGGCCGTTCTACTTGGCACTCTCCGGGACCGGTGAGGGGTCCGTGCGGTACGGACGGCTACGCCTGGGCGGTTCGGCGGTCCTCGAGACCCAGCACGACCCCCGCGTGGTACGGGTCGGACAAGTACTCAACGGCACCGGAGGCACCACCGGGATCCGGGGCCGGTTCCCACGACAGGGCCCGTTCCTGTTCACCCCGGACCTGCCGCCCGGTCACTGGCAGGACCTGGACCTGCTCACCGTCGGCCTGGATGCCACCGCCGTGGAGGACCACGCCCGCCAGCTACTGGGCGCGGAGGCGTTCCGCCTGAGATTCACCGGCACCCGCCCGGTCTCGGCGGTCATGGCGAGGTACTGGCTCAGTGCGGTGACCCATCTGCACCGCGGCCTCCAGCCCAACGACCAGGTGATGAGCAATCCCTTGTTGCGCGCCGAGGCGGTCCGGTCCCTGACCACCGCCCTGCTGCACACCTTCCCCAGCACCTTCTTGACACCCCCCACCACCGATCGCCTCCCACCGCCTTCGGGGACCACCCAGCGAGCCGTGGCATTCATCGAGGCCCACCTGGAGGAACACCTCACGGTGGCCCAGATCGCCGCCGCCTCCCGGTTGAGCCCCCGGGGTCTGCAAGCAGCCTTCCGCCGTGAGCTGGACACCACCCCGATGGCCTACCTGCACGGTGTCCGCCTGGAAGCCGCCCACCGGGACCTGCAGGCCGGCGACCCCACGACCGGGGCAACCGTGGCGGCCATCGCTGCCCGGTGGCGGCTCCCCCATCGAGGACGCTTCGCCGCCGCCTATCGCCACCGTTACGGGCAGGACCCTGCCACCACCCTGCGCAGCTGACCGGTTCCCGGACACGCCCACCGATGCCACTGCCCTCCCCGGCCTGGGCCGGGCGGGCGCCACTGGATAACCTGGAGGCCATGACGTCCGCCATAAGGAGCCGATCCTGCCGGTGGGAGACTGCGGAGGCCCCACACCGGTTCCTCCGCGGCAGGAGGGAGGGTCCGTGAGCCGACCGGCGCCGATCCGCCTGCATTTTTCCACCACCGATCCCGAAGTGGGCAACGAGGCGTTGCAGCAGGTCTACGCCCGGGCCCGCATGGGCCGGGTGACCGACCCGGCCACGTTCCGCTACAGCCAGGACATCCACGGGGACGCGGACCTGGCCCTGGGCCAGATGCACTTCCACGGCACCGTCGCCGGGCACTTGGTCCAGGAGCAGGCCTTCTCGGTGATCGCCCCGACCGGGGGATCTGTCCGCTGGGAGATCGACGACCACAGGGGAAGGGGCCACCACCTGTTCCTGCTCCAGCCCGGGCAGCACTACTACGGTGAGTCCGAGCACCTGCACGTGGACTCAGCCAATCTCGGCCTGCCCGCACTGGAGGACCTCGCCCGCACCGTCTACGGCGACGAGCACCTGACCATCGGCTTCGCCACGCCCCACCCGGTCTCGGCCGCCACTGCCACCTACTGGCAAGCCACCTACCGATTCGTCCACGAGGCCCTCACCGATCCCGCCACCGCCGAGATCCCCCTGCTACGGGCTGACCTGCTGCGCCGAATGGCGGTTGCCACCCTGGAGACCTTCCCCCTGACCGGAGATCCACGGGCGCGCCGGGCCTCCGTGGCGGCCCGGCAAGCGGCCTACACGCGCGCGGTGGAGTTCATCCACGCCACCTTGTCGCTGCCGATCACCCTCGAGGACGTAGCCCGCCACGCCGGGGTGTCCACCATCGAGCTCACCCGAGCCTTCCGCGCCCACATCAGCATCACCCCCGGGGCCTACCTGCGAGGGTTGCGCCTGGCCGCCGCCCACACCGAGCTGCGGGCCGCAGACCCCGGATTGGGGGCCACGGTGAGCGCGATCGCCGCCCGCTGGGGTTTCGCCCATCCCGGCGACTTCGCCCGCCGCCACCGCCAGGCCTACGGCGTCAACCCCTCCCACACCCTGCGACACTAGACGCGTCTGCCCATAGACCTTCGAGCCAGCAGGCAGGCCACACCATCAACCATGGTCGAGTCTTATCACCAAAGCGACTCATAACCCATAGGTTGAAAGACGCCATTTAGTCGTGCATCGCCACCTAGTGAAGTTACTTCATTATGAAGTATGCTCACTGATTTGGAGTATCATTGTCCCGGTACCGTGCTCTTGGTTCGAAGCTGCAGGCGGTTACGAGGGGGGCGGGTTTTGGGCTGACTCCGGTGCAGTCATCAGCGCACGACTCGAGGAGGACTTCCCGTGACACCCGACATCGATTCCCGCCGCAGCACCGACCTTATTCGTTCCGCCTTCGGGCTCCTCAACGCACACGACGTGCAGGCCTGCGCCGAGCTGCTGACTGAGGACTTCATCATCAATCTGGCCGGGATGGCCTACCAGCAGCACGGACGGCAGGCATGGCAGGCCAATGTGGAAATGATGCTCGGGGCTTTCCCCGATCTCCACGCCGAGATTCTCGACATCTTCGGCCAGGAGGACCGTGTCGCGGTACGGCTGACGTTCCGCGGAACCCACCGCGGTGAGTTCCAGGGGATAGCCCCCACCGGACGGGAGGTCCACTACGACAGCATCGAGCTGTACCGGGTGACCGACGGGCGCCTGGCCGAGGAGTGGATCGCCTCGGACATTGCGACCCTGATGCACCAGATCACCGGCCCCTCCGTCGAGGACTCCCCCACCGGCGGCAACACAAAAAACTGAAGCTGCGAGCTGCCTCCCGGGCGCCGGCCGTACCCGGGACGCAGGATTCAGATGTGCTGGCGCACCGAGGACATGAAGTCCTTGGCCTCATCGGCGTGGAACCGCAGCACATCCACCGTCTCCACTCCTTGCGGCAACCGGACCCGCAACGGGCAGGCCAGCACGACTTCGAGGTTGGTGGCCTGCTGCACCCACAAGGACAGAACCCGGCCGTCCGCGGTATCGGCCATCTTGGCGGGCCCGCTCACCTCACTCACCTGATCCACCCGCGCCACGGACTCCACCGCATCCCAAGGGAACGAGATGTCAATCTCGGCCCCTTCTCGCACCCGGATGCCCGCCGGCCCTACCGCATGCGGGCGGGTGAGGTACCCGAGAAGCAAACCGAGCATCCACAGCAGCCCCCAGACGCCCACCACCAGCAACGGGATGCGCACCAGCGGCCACTGCTTCACCAGCAAATCCACGGCCACCAGCTCGATCGCCGAAGCGACCAGGAAGCCGATCAGCAGGGGCAGCACCGGCTGGTGGTAGGTGAACCCGACCGCACCGTCTGGGACCCGGGGCCGGCGCAGAAGGAAGCGGTAGATGCTGCGCCAGGCGGCGATCTCCATCTGCACGGCCCGCCGCCCCAGATGGACCGCTCGGTGCCACCAAGACTGCTGAGCCTCCGCCGTGGTCGCACTCATTGCCCGACCTCCGATCCGCCTGCAGAAGCCTCGGCCACCAACCCGTGCAGTCGTTGCAGCACGTGCGCGAGCCCTCCCTCCAGGGCACCCGCCCGCTCGGGGCCCAGCCCGGTCACCAGCTGCCGGGCCAGCTCCTGGTGCTCGGCCTCCATCGTCGCCATGGCTTGTTCCCCTCGGTCGGTGAGCGTGACCAAAAATGCCCGCCGATCCCCCGGATGCGGCTGGCGCTGCACATAACCAGCCCCTTCCAGGGCATCCACCAGACCCGAGACATTGCGGGCACTGACCTGCAACACCCCTGCCAGGGCCTGCTGGGTGGACGGCCCCATCCGGTGCAGCTCCCACAACAGATGAGTGCGCGCCGTGGTCAATCCCGTGCCCTCGAAGGCACGAGACATGTCCTGCTGCAGCACAACGCTGACCTCGAGGAGCTGGTCCAGGATCCGGGTGGCATTCGTCATACCGTTACCCTACTTCACATTTACACGACTTCATCACGGGAAGCACGGGTGGGTGAGCGGACCATCAACACCCCTGCGGGGAGCGCACCCCACATCCACCCCCTCCGGAAATGGGAATCGGGAGCCCTGTTCACGAGACGCATCGCATCCAATGGGTTGCGATACGCCCTCTCGCTGCCCCAGGTCTAAACCGGAGCGCCCTTGTATGGCAGGCATGACGGCTGGACTCTATTGCAACGCGCGGGCGTCACTCAACCAGACGTCGCGTTGGGGTGTACCCCACCGCGCCTGAGCACAGCAGCCCGAGACTCTCGCCAATGTTGCGTGGGCCTGCGGCTGGCACCGTGCAGGTGAGCGAGCATCATGGCACGTCACACTTGACCGGCGTCCTCGAAAGGGTAGGCCGCGATGACGTCACGGAGCCGATCCACGGCGCTGGAGTCGAGCCCATGCTCGGGGAGCACTCCTGCCCATGCGTCCACGGCGACGTCGCCGTAGTTGTGGCCGTGGCCGGCGGGCACGGCCTCGCCCAGGACCATGTCCACGGCCAGCTGGAGGTAGGTCAGTCCCGGGATCCATACCATGGAGTCGCTGACATCGGCGGCACGTCCGCCCTGCGCCTGTGATCCGGCCAGCCATTCGGGCCGTTGCCAGATCACCGCCGGGTCCAGCCACGTGATCGGGTCCGTGGCGTGCTGGAGGTAGGCGATCCGGGGCCGTTCCCACGGCCCCGGTACGGCTTCGAAGTCTCCGGGATTGGAGAGCCAGCGCACGGTCCGGCCCTGGTCCAGGACCGGACGCCACACCGGGCTTCCCGGGTCCCGGTCCTGTTGCAGGCTGCGCCAGGGTTGGGCGTTGTTCGGTGGACCGGTGAACACCGCCCCATCCGTGCGGGCGGCCATGTCCGGGATGCCCTCGAACACGGACTGCATCCCGGAAGCCCCAAGACTCAGTCCGTACACCACCAGCTGGGGGCGGTCGCCGGCCGGCAGCCGCTCCCACTCGGTGTGGACGGCGTCGAACAGGGCCCGGCTCGAGTCGCGGGCCAGATCGGGGTCGAAGAGGAAGGAGTACCAGCTGGGTCGATAGGAGTACTGGGTCGCCACGATCGCGGTGTCCCCGGCGTTGAGGTACTCCACGGCGTCCACGGCCTGGCGCTCCAGCCAGCCCGAGCCGGTGGGCGTGGCCACCACCAGGACCTCGCGGTCGAAGCCGCCGGTGCGATGTAGCTCTTCCACGGCCAGGGCGGCCCGCTCCTCGACCGACGGCGCCTGGTCCAGACCCACGTAGGCGCGCACGGGCGCCCGGGCAGGCCGACCGGCCACCTCCTCGATCCGCGCCGGGACGGGCCCGCCGCCGATGAAGGCACGACCCTGCATGCCGAGGGTCTCCCAGCGCACCAGGGAATCCGGCCCGGCAGAGCGCCACCGGGAGCCCGGCTCGACGACGCCTTCGGGAGTTGTCGCATCCCGTGCGGCGAAGCTGCGGTTCACCACCGCGACCGCCGCGCCCACCACGAGGCCGCAGAGCAGCAGCAGGAGGGCTCCGGCGCCGAGCAGGGAGACGGCCGCCGCCCCGGCCGGGCCCGCGCCGCGCCGGCGGGCGATGATGTGGAAGCGCCGGGCCGCCGAGCCGAGACTGCGCACCAGTGCCAGGCCCACCGCGGAGGTCAGCGCCCAGACGGCGAGAAACGGAACGAGCTCGGCGCCGGACCGAGGGGGCATGTCCACGTTGGCGCGGACCTCGTTCTGCCACTCGATGACCAATGTGGACAAGCCCGCCGTACCCAGGATCGCAAGGAGGACTGCCGCGACCCATCCCAGCGCAGCCACCCGGCGGGACGCCGGGACGGCCAGCGACTCCATCTCGGCGCGGCGGCGGGCTGCAACGTGGACCAGCAACCTCACCGCCAGAGTCCCCGCCCGTACCCGAGCGTGAAGCCCACCCCAGCCAGGAAGCCCTGGAAGACGGCGGGACGAGGCAGGAGAGAGGGTGTGACGGCCGCCGCGGAGAGGACCAGTCCCAGCACGATGCCCACCGCCGGGGCGAGAGCGGGAACGGCTCGCGGAGCAGTCTCCATGACAGGAGCGTAGTCCCACAGCTGCGGACCGAGGGCGACCGCAAACGAGGAGGTGGGTAGCGCGAGGATCATAGGTCCGCTCGGGCCCCCAGGCTGGGAAGCCGGTCAGCTCGATCCCCCCGAGCGTGGGCCACCGTCGAGATCAGCCGCAGGGTTGATACTCGCCTCGTGCGGGCGCAGGAACCGGGACCGGACCTGGCACCGCCACCGCACCGCCGCACCGCCGCCTACGTCGCCGCTTCGTGTATCGGCTTTGAGAGTTTGAGGAACAAGGCACCAGCGGCAGGGTGTCTGCGATGGTGGTCCACAGGGTTCCTCCTCGGTGCGTGCCACCGCTCGACTCGAACCGGCACTGGGGACGGTGCGGGAAGCAGCCTCACCGTGCATCGAGGCCCAGGCTGCACACGACCAATTCGGTCTCCGTTGCGCGCACCACACCGAGTACCCCACCGATTCCGGAATACTGAAGGGCAGGGTCCACGGGGAACCCCCGCGTGCGCGTCGCAGACTGAGCACGCGCAGAGGTTAGGGATCAGCACATGAGCATTCCCTTCGTCCTGACCGGTATCACGGTTGTGACAGGCGATGCCATCGGCACCGTCCATGAGAACTGGACAGTGGGTGTCAACGCAGCAGGCCTCATCGACTACGCCGGCCCATCGGCCCAGGCTGAGATTCCGCCGGGCAGTCTGCGCATCGACGGGACCGGCAAGTACCTGACACCGGGCCTGATCAACGCCCACGCCCATCTGTTCGCCGACGGCAAGCCCCTGCCGAGGATCTACACCCACCCGCGGGCGGCCCGATCCCTCACCTGGTTCATGCACACCCAGGCAGGTCGCATGCTCTTGCGCAAGCGTGCGAAGGACAACGCGATCACCCAGCTGCACACCGGGGTGACGACACTGCGCACTGTCGGGGACGTGGCCTACGAGGTCATCGCTACCCGTGATGCGATCGAACGGGCGGAGTACCTCGGACCGAGGATCCTCCCGTCGGGTCCGCTGATGGCGATCACCGGCGGCCACGGCGCACCTCAGATCGCCTTGATCTGCGATGACCCGCAGCAGGCGCGCGCGAACACCCGCACCAACATCCGCCACGGTGCGAACACCATCAAGATCTCGGCCACCGGCGGGGTCACCGACGCCACCAAGATCGGGTACGCCGGCAAACCCGAAATGCCGGAAGCGTCGATGCGCGCGATCTGCGAAGAGGCGCACAACGCCGGCGTGCTCGTCGCCGCCCACGCCCAGAGCCCCGAAGGCCTCCGGGCGGCGTTGCGGGCCGGAGCCGACACCATCGAGCACGGCAGCAGCATGAACGACGAGATCGTGGACCTGTTCAAGAACAACCCTGCCTCGTTGCGCGGCACCTCGTCACTCATCCCGACGCTGCAGGTGTGCCTGCCCCTGGTCAAGCTCGACCCGGCGGTGACGGGCGCCGACGACGTCATCCGCGCCAACGCGGAGCTCGTGCTGACCGAGATGCTCTCCGGCATCCGCTCGGCGATCGAGCACGGGATCACCATAGGCGTGGGCAACGACTCCGCTATCAGCTACGTCACCCACGCCAATTTCTGGCGCGAGCTCGACCTGCTCCAGCGCTACGCAGGAGTGGACGCGGCCACACTCCTCCACGCGGCAACACAGGTCAACGCCACGATTCTTGGCCTGGACACCGTCACCGGCTCGATCGAGCCCGGCAAAACCGCGGACCTGGTCATGCTCGGGGCCAACCCTCTCGAGTCGTTCCGCCACCTAGCCGCCCCGCAGATGGTAGTGGTGCGCGGAGAGCGCATCACCGAGCCGGAGATCACCAGAATCCCCACCATTGACGCCCAGCTCGACACCCTCTGAGCCCCCCCCGGACGCCGACCACCCTGGGCCGACCCGTCACACCGGGGAAGCCCAGTTATCCGTTCACGTGGCCTGCTCCACCGGCCAGTCGTGCACGGCGATGAGGACGTGGCCCTCAAGCAGCAATTCCAGTGCTCGGGCCGGGTCCGCGCCCTCGGCCAGGTGCAGATCCAAAGCCCACATCTGGACAGCTGTCTCGCAACCGAAGCGCCTCACAACCCTAGCCATACGACGCACGGGTTTTGTCGCCCATCTTCTGGTGGCCCGGCCCCTGATGACGCGGACCGCCGGTGCGGCTAATGCCGTCCTCCTGGTGTGTTGCGCCGGGTCCTTCTGAAGTTCTCCTGCACAATGCCTCGTCATGTCTGCCCTACACCTTCCCCCGGCCGGGCGTGGAAGCAGACAATCCCACCATGACGACTCTCACGCCCTGCCTGTGGTTCGA
Source organism: Kocuria himachalensis (assembly GCF_054784195.1). NCBI lineage: Bacteria > Bacillati > Actinomycetota > Actinomycetes > Micrococcales > Micrococcaceae > Kocuria > Kocuria himachalensis. The sequence goes on along the minus strand of NZ_BAAGPL010000024.1, from coordinate 263,574 downwards.
CACCGAAGCCCAGGACGCCGCGAACTTCTACCTCACGGTGTTCCCCAACTCCCGGATCACCGACACCACCTACTACGGTGAGGCCGGGCCGCGGCCGGCGGAGATGGTGCTGACAGTGGAGTTCGAGCTCGACGGCCATCCGTTCACCGCCCTCAACGGCGGGCCCGAGTTCCGCTTCAGCGAGGCGGTGTCGTTCCAGATCGACTGCACCGATCAGGCGGAGGTGGACCGGTACTGGGAGGCTCTCACCGCCGACGGCGGGCAGGAGAGCATGTGCGGGTGGCTCAAGGACAAGTACGGGCTGTCCTGGCAGGTGGTGCCCCGCCGGCTCGTCGAGCTGCTTGCTGATCCTGACCTGGGCCGGGCGCAGCGGGTGATGGCCGCGATGATGCCGATGCGCAAACTCGTGATCGCCGACCTGGAAGCCGCAGCCGACGCCTCGTGAGCCGTGGGCCAGCACGGTCGGCGCCTGACGGCCCCTCCCATAAGGGCATGCCCCCACCTCAACCCATCGGTGGCCCCGGGGTCGGGGTGGTGATCCCGGCCTTCAACGAAGAATCGGTCCTCTCCCGCTGCCTCCAAGCAGTGCTGGACCAGACGGTGCCCGCCGAGCAGATCATCGTCGTGGACAATGCCTCTACGGACGGCACCCGCGCCGTGGTGAGCCGAGCGCAGGCCGAGCACCCGCACGCGCCTCTCCTGCTTGTCGAGCAGAACGCGGAGCAAGGGCTGGTCCCCACCCGCAACGCCGGCCTTGACGCCGCCGAGGCCGAGGTGCTGGGCCGCATTGACGCGGACTCCGTGCTCGCCCCGGACTGGATCGAGCAGGTCCAACGCGCGTTCACGGACCCGAACCTGGCTGCCGTCACCGGCCCGGTGCTTTACTACGACCTGCCACTGCCTCGACTCGGCCTCGCCTTGGATAACGCGGGCCGGCATCTGATGATGAAGCGCGTAGCCGACCGCCACCCCTTCCTCTACGGCTCCAACATGGCCATCCGCCGCACTGCCTGGGAGCAGATCCGCCCCACGATCTGCCGGGACGAGGGCGACCGGATGCACGAGGACATCGATCTGTCCCTGCACCTTCGCGAGCACGGGCTGACGATCGCCTACCGCCCGACCATGATCACCGGGGTCTCGGCCCGGCGTATGGACGACTCCCCCACCCAGTTCCGCTCCTACGTCGGCCGCTACCAACGCACCTACAGCGCCCACCAGATCGCCAGTCCCGTCCCCGCCACAGCAGCCACCGTCCTCCACTGTCTGTACTGGTTCCTGAAACTCCTCAGACCATTGCGCTGGCCCTCTCTTGTCCATCGACGCGACTGCGGTGAGCGAACGTCTCGCAGCTAGAACGTTTTGTGTTCCTTGGCTTGGAACACGGCTCCATGTCACATTGCTCAGCCTGCTTCCAGAATTATCGGATCCGCACCTACCCTGGTTAATCACTGCGGGGACCCCCGGCCTGCTGGCGCGGCCCTGCCTCAAGTCGGCGCCGCAAGACCATCCCTCACCTGCGAACAGGAACAACACATGACGACCTCTGCCCCTGGAACCCTGGCCGTCGAGCTGCACCTGGCCTCTCCCACCCAGTGGGTCGCCACCTACTACCCCATGGTGGTCACCCCCGCGGGCCGCTGGGCCGAGGTCACCTGGGATCTGCACCAGCACCTGATGCCTGCTACGTCCGCCCTGCGGGAGCCGGCACGGTGGCTGGAGGCGTGCAGCTCCGATCCCGGTCACCCCTGCTACGCCGGCCACCGAAGTTGGGCCACCCAGCTGGCCGCCGGCTACGCAACAGCACGGGCCGTCCACGACACCGAGGCCACCGAGGGACCTTTCTCGGACCAGGAGGCACAGCTGCTGCGCGAGGACACGTTCGTCGTCCCGGCCGGACAGCTCTCGGAGTGGGTGCTCGACGATCTCGAGGACGAGACCTCGAGCATCGGCGGCTGACCCGGCGCACGGGCCACCCCTTCCCGCCGCGCCTGCCCGCCCCCGACCACTCTTATTCACAACCGCACATTGTTGTTTCAGGTTGTGAACGCGAACACACCCCCAAGATTGCAGCACAGTGCGGGAGCGCGCATCCTGGCTTATCAGGGGGACAGGGGATTTGCAGCAGACCATCCTCCAGCTTCGGCCGCGTCGACCGGGCGCACTGTGGTTCCGGGGGGATCCACGGTGCAAGCCAGATCACGGTCCGCGACGAAGCAGTATGGGGCGGGGTGGCCGGGGGGCCACCCCGCCCCTGTCACACCTATCCACGATCCCACAGCGACGGCAGGCGGATCCACCCCCAAGAAGACGACTCGCAGCCCAGCCCCCCGACTGACGAGTCACCTCCCCACCCCCAGTTGCCGGGCTACGCCCTTGTGGGTGACGTTGATCCCAGGGCAACCATCGTCGTCGAGCCTTCCGGGAGCAGGACCGGGCCCTGCCTCTGGCCCACCAGCTCTCCCATCCGGTGGTCCTGCGGAGCGCCGCCGCAGTATCGGCAGTCCAGCGCGGTGCTCAATGGTTGCCCGAGGCGCTCGAGCAGCTATGGCAGAAGCTCAAGAGGGACGTCGGGAGAACCGACGCCGGTGCGGAGGGGATCATCGCCGCCCACGCCCAGGACCATGGGCAGAGCCCCGCTAGCTGAGGGTGCCCTTCCGGCTGAGCCCTGACAGCCGGGGTGGTGAGGAGTCAGCCTGCCGGACCAGGGTCAGGATCGGCGGTGGTGACCGGCCCAACGGTCAACGGCTCAGTCGGCCGGGGCGGTAGAGGGTGGTGCGGGTGATGCCAGTCTTGGCCACGATCCCGGCCATGGTCTGCCCGGACTCGCGTAGGTGCGCCGCGTAGGCCAGCTTGTCCGGGTCCACCACCGAGGACCGCCCGATGCGCCGGCCCTTGGCGGTGGCCACCGCCCGGGCATGGGCGGCGCGTTCGAGGGTGTAAGTGCGTTCCATCTGCCCGAACAGTGCCAGCAGCACCAACGCCAGCTGAGCCATCGGGTCGTTCGGGCTGGTGGAGTCGACCTTGATCGGGTCCGCCAGGTTGCGCACCCCCACACCCCGTTCGGCCAGGTCGTGGATCAGGTTCAGGGTGTCGCGCACGGTGCGTTCGAGCCGGTCCAGGGTGTGCACCACGATCACATCGCCCTGGCCGGCGTAGGCCAGGGCCCGGTCAGTCCGGGGCGGTCGGTGGTGGCCCCGGACTTCTTGTCCACATAGATTCGCTCCGGGGCGATGCCGACCTGCCGGAGGGCATCGATCTGCCGGTCAAGGTCCAGTTTCGCCGTCGAGACCCCCGCGTAGCCCAGTTCCATGAGAGATGCATACCGAAAGTCGGTTCCGTACGGACTAAATGGAACCTTGTTATGGGCCTAGCTTTTGGGACCCCGTTCTCAATCCATAGTCCTCGAGGAGAGGCCTCGGCGCCGATCGTCCCCCTACCAAGGAAGTGGGACGGCCACTCCAAGCTCGACGAGACGTCTCGCATCCCCTGGCTTCAGAGACGCTGGCGGGCACCAGTCCCGCTCCGTGTGCCCCCTGTTCCTATGCGATGAGTGCTACCGCCATGACCATCGGCAGGGAGATCACCGAGGCGATGGAAGTGACCATGGTCAGGGTCTTGAAGGTGCCCTGGGTAGAGAGCCCGAGCAACGACTTGTACATCCAGAAGAAGTTGCTGTTGACCTGCAGGGCGAACATCGCCCCCGAGGCGATGGCCAGCCCGATGACGATCGGGGCCACGTCGATCGATCCGAGCACCGGACCGATGATCCCCGCGGCCGCGATCGCCGCCACCGACACCGAGCCGATCGCCAGGTGCAGCACCGCGGCGATGACCCAGGCGAGCAGAATGCTGAGGATGACCGGTGCGGCCGCGTCGGCGGAGAAAAGCCCGGCCAGGGTCTCGTCGAGCCCGGTCTCCCCGATCACCGCACCCAGGGACCCACCGATGCCGGTGATGAGCAGGATCGCCCCGGTGGTATGGAAGCCCTCACCCATGGCCCGCTCCGTGTCCTCCGAGCCCAGGGTGCGCCGGGCGAGCACATAGGCCCCCAGCAAGCCGACGAAGAGCGCGAAGACGGCGTCGCCGAGGAACGCGATGACGTCGTTGGAGAACCCCAGCAGCTCGGCGAAGGCCCCGAAGGCGATCAGCACCAGCGGCACGAGGATCGGCAGCAGACTCACCGCCAGCGACGGCGTGCCGGTGTCATCGTGGACCAGCTCGGTGGTCTCCAGCTCCACCATGGCCTCATCGACCCACTCGTCCCTGGCCGGGTTCCAGTAGCGGGTGCGCAGCAGCTGCCGGAAGATCAGCGTCGTCACCAGCGCAGTCACGGGCCCGAGCACCAGCCCGTAGAGCAACCAGGTGCCCAGCGGGATCTCCAGCAGACCCGCGATGGAGATCGCCGCGAGCCCTGGGATCACGAAGACGTAGCCGGCGAAGATGCCTGTTCCGAGTGCTCCGGCCATGTGCGGCAGGCCGGTGCGGCCGATGAAGGGCGCGGTCGAGCGCGCCACCGGTGAGGCCAGCACGACTTGGACGTCCACGTAGATCGAGGGGAAGATCGTGGCCATCGCCGCCGTGAGCGCATACGGCAGCCGGCGCGCACCGACACCGTTGACGAGCAGCGTCACCATCTTCCGGAAGGCCCCCATCGCGTGGAGCAGCGCCCCGATGAGCACCCCGAAGCCGATGAGCAGACCGACCTCGGCCATGATCTCCCCGAACCCGGTGGCGATCGCCACGATCGTGGCCGTGAAGCCAACACCGGTGGCGATACCGAGGTAGAGCGAGCCGAGGATCAGGGAGATCACCGGGTCGACCTTGACCTTGATGATGAGCACGATGATCAGGACGATGGCGATCGCGGTGTGAAGGACGATCATGGCGTGCTCCTGCCGATAGGAGAGGTGGCGAGATCATCGGGTGCCGTCCCCGCACCGCCTCCTGTACTCCACCACTGATCAGGATCTGCCGTGCCGCCGTCCACGCCGTGCTCGCCGGTGGGATCCATCCGAACACACCAGGTGCTTCTACGGAAACAGTCACCGGGTCCCATCCAGTGGACTCGCCGGTGTGACGGGCCCCCAGGGCTCCCTCAGACAGTTCCACTCGGACCGCAAGGAAACGCCGGAGGGGGACCTCAACCCTGCATCAGAACGAGCTCCGAAGCTCCCCATTCCGTACCGATGGAAAGGTAGGCAACACCAGAACCAAAACGCGTCGACGAGACGTGTCGCATCCCATGGCTTGCAAGTAAACCTATCGTTGAGCGCCCATCACCACAGGTGACCAGCGGAGCAGTGGCCACGGCCGTGCCGACCACCTGATCCGGGGCGCGGAGCTCGTGCATCGGCGACGGAAGGACAAAGACTTTCAGGGCATCGGGCTTCGCCTGGTGAGCGTCTTCTTCCTCCGCCCGGCGGATGGGAATCGCTCTGTTCGTCGGCTGATGTGCAGGTCAGTGGGAGGTCCGGATCGCGGTCCTGCTCTTCGCATCGTGCAGGCTCTCGCCGGCGACGAGGGCGGAGATGACGACGGCGATCAGTGCAAGAGCGGCCAGCGGCGCGAGGTGGGCCGCAACCGGTATGAGCACGAGCAGCAGCGTGGCGGCACCGAGGCGCCACGTCTTCCACTCACCGCCCACACGGCGCCAGAAGGCCGTGTTGCCCAGCAGGTACAGCGCTGTCCCGCCGAAGAGGGCAGCGGCACCCAGGACGCCGAAGCCCTCCGTGTCCTGCACGTGGGCCAGGACGTCTTCCACCCCCAGTGCTGACAGCACGATGCCGGCCACCAGGGGCAGGTGCAGATAGGTGTAGGCCTCCACGGCGGCGGAGGCGCGAGCCGGTCCCCGCAGTGCGGCGAAGCGGTGCTCCGCGGCGATCGCGGTGACGTCGAAGTAGAGCCACCACAGGCCCAGGGACAGGATGATGCCGGCTGCGGCGCCCAGGAGAATGGGAACGCTGACCGGCTCCCGGGAGGCACCCACGCCGATGGCGACGATGGACTCCCCCAGAGCGAGGATGATGATCAGTCCGTACCGCTCGGTCCAGTGCGCCGCTGAGTGCACCCGCCAGTCACCTCGCCGGGAGGTGAGGAAGGTGAGCCCGCAGTCGACGATCAGCCCGGCCAACCAGAACCAGGTCTGCGCGGGGCCGGTGATCACCGCTCCTGTGATGATCAGCGTCGACCCCAGCACCATCGCGGCCGTCAACTTGGCCACCTGGCGCCGGAGGGGTTGGTCGTCTCCGGCGGCGTGGGCGTAGAGCGCCACATGCAGAATGCGGACGACGACGTAGGACAGGGCCAGCACCAGCGGGCCGTCGAGTCCGCCGTCGAAATCCTCGAAAGCCTCCGGGATCGCCAGGGCGGCCATGAAGACGGCCACCATCACGGCGGACAGACCGAACCGCATGAGTCCTTCATCCACGTGCGTCTGGTTGGCCAACCATGAGAAGGACACCCACGACCACCACAGCAGCCCGAGGATGATCATGCCCTGCAGCACGCCGTGAAAGGAGTGCTCATGGGCCATGAACCCGGTCACCTGGGTGAAGGCGAACACGAAGACCAGGTCGAAGAACAACTCGAAGGTGGTGACACGGTGGGACTCGTCCGAGACGCGGGCCGCCGGCACGATTTTTCGCAGCATAGGCATGCATCAGAGACTAGAGTCCACCAGGCCCCGCCCAGCACATGTACACGGACCAATCCCCATGCCGACCACCGAGCACAGCGGTGCGGCCCGCCACGGATTGGTCACGGCCTGCGCAGTGCGCCCCGGATCGCAACAGGACACGTCCGGAGGTGAAATGCCTCGGTACCGATGTGCCTAGCATCCCGTGGCTTGAGAGACGATCGGCATGTCGGACAGCAGCATTGCCTGAGCCATGGAAGTGGTCGCCGCATTCAATCCCGGCAAGGTCGTACACCTGAGCAGGCGTCATGGGGTGCCCCTGCTGCAGGGCGCCGTCCCGGTCACCGACGGCGGGAGATCGGCCTGGACAGGACCTCCAGCACCAGCATCACCACTCCGTCGTTCCGTCAACCTCGAGCTGCTGGATGATCGAGGCCAGGTCGTAGTAGCGGTTCTCCTCGAGAATCTGCCCGTCGGCGTCCATCCGATTGAACACGCTGAGGGGAAACCGCACCGGTCGGCCGGTAGGGGGGACCGTCGTGCCGTCGGGCAGGACCAGCGGACCGGTGTTCGATCCGGTGAACACCAGCTCCGCGGCGACCACGTCACCTTGCCCGAGGACACGGTGGATCTCGAAGCGTCCGTCGGGGTAGGCGGTGAACAGCCCGTCCAGGTCTTCCCTCACGGCCGCCGGGCCCTGGAGCGGGTCGAGGTACTGCGGGTCCCTTGCGATGACGTCCTCGCGGTAGAAACCCATGTAGGTGTCCAGCTCGCCGGCGGCCAAGGCGGTCATCTGCTGATGGAAGGTCTGCAGGGCGACGGTGTCGGACTCGGTGGGTCCTTCGGAAGCATTCGGGTCGATGGCGTCCACGATCGGTGCATCCCTTTCGATGGGCCCCAGCCCGGATGCGGGGCCGTGCTTCGACGGTAGGCAGCCGACGCGGGCGACTCCAAGGACTCGGCCGGGATCGTCTCCACACCGTGATGGTGCTTCCTGCCGTGTCAGGACGGGACATTCCTGCTCCCATCGCCGAGCGGTCCGTCCGTGGAGGGCGGAAAGTGCCTCACCACCAGAACGCCTCCCCACCCATGGCTTGAGAGGCGCGCCGGCTCGACTCGCGTCCTTGACGCACAGCAAGTACTTGTCGTTCTGGAAATTACTTGCTGTGATGGTGTCATCGCCGCATCCCCCTCGAAGGACCCCATGAGCCATCACCTCACCCCCGAACAAGCACGCGAGCAGCCGGCCACCATCCGGGCGCGCACCCTGGACACCTCCCGTGACCGCGCGGTGCACGCCGGGGCAACGGCGGTGTCCGGGGTGGTCACGGCCCTCTACATGGCTGCGCAGAACGTCCTGGCCGACCGGGTCAGCCACTCCGTGGGCACCGCAGTGTTCGCCGTCGCCGCCGTTCCCGCCCTGCTCGCCGCGGCCGTGATCCGCTGGGGGTCGCAGTGAGCACCGGCGGAGGACAGCACGCCCGGCACCGCCTGGACGAACTCATCCACGCGCCGGTGCGCCTGAGCATCGTCGCCACCCTGGCCCAGGTCGACGAGACAGAATTCGCCCACGTGCGCGACACCGTGGAGATCTCCGACTCGGCGCTCTCCAAACAGGCGACCCAACTGGAGAACGCCGGCTACGTGAAGATCCACAAGGGTCACGTCGGCAAACGCCCCCGCACCTGGCTCTCCCTCACCCCCGCCGGGCGCACCGCCTACACCCGCCACCTTCACGCCCTCCGCTCCATCGCCGAAGGCCACTAGCAGCACCGCACACCCCTCAGAGGCAGCGTCATGCAGAGGGGCCGATCCCACATCACGCGACCATGCGAGCGAGGCTCCTCGTCCGCTGACAGCGTGGACCTTCGGAGCGTCTACGGGACCGACCAGGTGTGCACCGGCTCGTTGTCGTCCATGTGCTCGGCGTAGGCCTCCAGCATCCGGCGCAGGGCGGTGGGCCGGTCGGCGCCGTGGCGCTCGAAGTGCTCCACGGCCCGCGTCTGCCACACCGCGCCGTTGACCCCGGAGACGCACCGGCCCTCGATGATCCCCAGGTAGCGCTCGCGCACCTCCGGGGCGACCCCCCACTCCTCAAGGCCCTGGTGGGCCAGCGGGAGGAGGTGGCGCAGCACGAGCTCGTCGGCGCTGACCTCCCCGAAACCGGGCCAGTAGAACCGGGCGTCGATGCCGTCACGAGCGGCGCGGGCGAAGTTCTCGGCGCAGGCCGGGAAGCTCATCCGCGTCCACACCGGCCGCTCCTGCCGGGCCAGCACGCGCGCGGCGCCGTAGTAGAACGCGGCGTTGGCCATCACGTCGGTGATCGTCGGGCCCGCGGGCAGCACCCGGTTCTCCACCCGCAGGTGCGGACGGCCGCCGACGACGTCGTAGATCGGCCGGTTCCAGCGGTAGACCGTCCCGTTGTGCAGCCGCAGCTCCGAGAGGTCCGGCGCGAGCCCGGCCCGCAGCTTCGCGGCCGGGTCCTCCTCGGAGCACTCGGCCAGCAGCGCCGGGAACCAGCGGACGTTCTCCTCGAACAGGTCGAAGATCGAGGTGATCCAGCGCTCGCCGAAGAACACCCTCGGGCGCACCCCCTGGTTCTTCAGCTCGATCGGGCGGGTGTCCGTTGCCTGGGCGAACAGCGCGATCCGGGTCTCGGCGTGCAGCCGCCGGCCGTAGAAGAACGGGCTGTTCGCGCCGAGGGCGATCTGTGGGGCGGCCAGCGCCTGGGCGGCGTTCCAATGCGCGGCGAACTGCGCGGGGGCGACCTGCAGGTGCAGCTGGACGCTGGTGCACGCGGACTCGGGGGCGATCGAGTCGCACCAGGTGTCGATCCGCTCGCCGCCGGGCCCCTCGATCTCGAGGCGGATGTCCTCGCCGCGGGCCACGAAGATGGAGTCGTTGAGCGCCGTGTAGCGGTTGTTGTCGCTGATCCACTCCTGCTCGTAGTGCTCGGGCCGCAGGGTGGGCAGGATGCCGATCGTCACGATCCGCGAGCCGACCCCGCGGGCCGCGGCGTCCGCGGCGTTGAGCGAAGCGCGCAGGTCCTCCTCGAGGTCGAGGGCGGCCCGCCCGGGCAGCGGGCGCGGGGGGACGTTGAGCTCGATGTTGTAGCGCGCCAGCTCGGTCTGGTACCCGGGATCGGCGATCGCGGCGAGGACCTCGTCGTTGTGGAAGTGCGGGTCGAACTGCCCGTCGACGAGGTTGAGCTCGATCTCCAGGCCCGTCATGGGCCGTTCGAAATCGAACGAGGCGCGGGCGAGCATCTGCTCGAACACGTCCAGGTTCTCGCGGACCTTCTCCCGGTACCGCTGGCGCTGCTCGCGCGTGTAGCTGCGGGAACTGACCTCTTCGCCCACGTCGGCCTTCGACTCCCGGCCGCGGCGCGGCCCCAGGACACCAACCAACCACACCGCGGCCCGTGCGCCAACACCCGGCCCCGCACCGGGCGGGCCGCCGTCCGTGGAGCGGCCCCGGCCGGTGCCGCCCTCAGAGCAGGTCGGTGACGTCGCAGCGCACGTGCACCGGGGGGTGCTTGCGCAGCGCGGAGGCCTTCGACCGTGTGGCCCGCAGGCGCCGGGTGACCTCGCCGGCCACGCCGTAGCCGAAGAACAGCAGCGCCCGGTGCGGCGCCGGCTCCCCCTCCGGTCCGGGTTCGTGGTTCTCCAGGGGCGTTGGCCCGATGACACGCACGGCGGGCGGCAGCTCGAGGTCGGCCAGGAACGCGGCGACCGCCGCGGCCGGGCCCGTCACGGCCGCCGAGCGCACGGCCGGGGGCAGGCCCAGGGACTGGCGCTCCACGAGCTCGCGCTCGGCGTACCCGGCCGGGTCCCACCGCACGAGCGCGCCCACGGCGGCCTCGTGCTCCGCCGTGACCACGACGATCCCGCCGTCCCGCGCCCGGCGCACCAGCGCGGCCGCGTTGAACCACCGGCGCAGCGTCTGCTCCGCGGCGCGCAGGGCGGGGCGCATGAGCATCTGGTTGCCGTCCAGCAGCAGGGCCGCCGCGTAGCCGCCCTCCGCCACTGGCTCGGCGCCCGGGGTGGCCACGACGAGGGCGGGCGTGCCGGGGACCTCCACGCGCACCGCGTCGCCCGAGGACGCCACGACCGGCACCTTCGGGAACGCCCTCCCGAGCTCCTCGGCGGTGCGCAGCGCCCCGACGGTGACCAGGCGCATCCGCGGGGACCCGCACGCGGCGCAGGACCAGTTGTGCGCCGAGCGGCCGCACCACCCGCACCGGGGCACCCCGCGCCGGGACACGACCCCGAGGGGCCCGTCGCAGGCGGTGCAGCGGGCGGGCTCGCGGCAGCGCTCGCACGCGAGGTGCGGGGCGTAGCCGGCGCGGGCGACCTGGACCAGGACGGGGCCCCGCTCGAGGGCCTCGCGGGCGGCGCGGTAGGCGGTCTCCGGCAGCCGGGCCCGGGAGGCCAGCGGGTCCCGGGCGGCGTGGAAGGAGTCGGCGGTGGAGACGATCCGGGGCGTGTGGACGCGCAGCACGTCCCGCGCGGGCGCGATCCGGCGGGCCCACCTGGACACGACGAGCCGCTGGGTCTCGGGGCTGACGGCGTGACCGGCGAACAGGGCCGCGCACCCGCTGCGCCCGGCGCGCAGGAGCAACACGTCCCGGACGTGCTGGTAGGGGGCGCGCTGCTCCACGAGGTTCTCGTCGCCGTCGTCGAAGCAGGCCACGAGGCCGAGGTCGTCCACGGGGGCGTACGCGGCGGAGCGGGTGCCCAGCACCACCCGCACCTGACCGGTGGCGGCGGCGAGGAACGCCCGGTAGCGGGGCGTGGGGCCGTCCTCGGCGTGCAGGCGCACGAGGTGCTCCCCGCCGATCTCGTCCGCGACCGAGCGCTCGAGCCGCGCCAGCGCCTTCTGGTCCGCGACGACGGCGACCGCCCCGCGCCCGGCCCGCCACGCCGCGCCGATCGCGGCGGCCAGGACGTCCGTCCAGTCGTGGGCGGGGTGGGCCGGCAGCACCTCGACGACGGCCCGCGGCGAGGCTCCCGCCGCCAGCTCCGCCAGGAACGCCGGGCCGCCGGCGTAGTCCGCCAGCGCGGCGTCGTGGGAGGGACCCGGGGCGTGCGGGGACAGCCCGGTGGAGTGGCCCGGCGCCTCGGCCAGCCGCTGCTCCACCTCCTTCTCGACGCGGGCGACGCGGGGTGGGACGGCCACCCGGACGACGTCCGCGGCCGTGCCGGCCGAGCGGGCGGCGACGTCCTCGGCCAGCCGCGCGATCTCCGGGGCGAGCACCGGCAGCGGGGACATGACCCGGCGCAGGGGCTGGATCCGGTGCATGACCTCCGAGTCGGCGGTGCGCTCGAGCACGTAGCCCGTCAGCTCCTGGCCGCCGAAGCCGACCTTGACGCGGGCGCCCGGCACCGCCGCCCCGGCCATCTCGGCCGGCACCAGGTAGTCGAACGGGCGGTCGAGGTGCGGGACGTGGGTGTCCAGCAGCACCCGGGCCACGGGGTCCTGCGCGGCGGGCAGCACGGCGCCCACGCCCTTCGCGTCGTCGCGCGGCGGCCGGGGCGGGAAGCCCGAGAGGAGCGACAGCTGCCGCGGGCCCTCCGCGGCGGCCCCGGCGTCCTCCGGGTCCACGCTCAGACCCCGGCGGCCGACCGCAGGTCCGCGACGCGGTCGGTGCGCTCCCAGGTGAACTCGGGCTCGGAGCGGCCGAAGTGCCCGTGCGCGGCGGTGCGCGCGTAGATGGGGCGCTTGAGGTCGAGGTCCTCGATGATGGCCAGCGGCCGCAGGTCGAAGACCTCGCGGATGGCGTGCTCGATCCGGGCAGGATCGACCTTCTCGGTGCCGAAGGTCTCGACGTAGAGACCGACGGGGGCGGCGCGCCCGATCGCGTAGGCGACCTGGACCTCCACGCGGTCGGCCAGGCCGGCCGCCACCACGTTCTTGGCCACCCAGCGCATCGCGTAGGCGGCCGAGCGGTCGACCTTCGAGGGGTCCTTGCCGGAGAACGCGCCCCCGCCGTGGCGGGCCATGCCGCCGTAGGTGTCCACGATGATCTTGCGGCCGGTCAGGCCCGCGTCCCCCACGGGCCCGCCCCGGACGAAGTTGCCGGCCGGGTTGATGATGACCTGGGTGCCGGACAGGTCCAGCCCGGACTCCTCGAGCACGGGGGTGATCACGCTCTGCCGCAGGTCGGAGGCGAGCTGGTCGAGGTCGTAGCCCTCGACGTGCTGGGAGGAGACCACCACGGTGTCCACGGCCACCGGGCGGTCGCCGTCGTAGCCGAGGGTGACCTGGGTCTTGCCGTCGGGGCGCAGACCGGGCAGCACGGCGGTCTTGCGCACGCGGGTGAGCTGCTCGGAGAGACGGTGGGCGATGAAGATCGGCGCCGGCATCAGCACCTCGGTCTCGTTGGTCGCGTAGCCGAACATGATGCCCTGGTCCCCGGCTCCCTGGGCGTCGCGGGCGTCGCGGGCGGTGCCCTCGCGGACCTCGAGGGACTGGAACACGCCCTCGTAGATCTCCGGGGACTGCTCCCCCACGCTGATGGACACCCCGCAGAACTCGCCGTCGAAGCCGTGCACCGAGGAGTTGTAGCCGATGTCGAGCAGCGTCTTGCGCACCACGTTGGGGATCTCCACGTAGCCGCGGGTCTTCACCTCACCGGCGACGTGCACCAGCCCCGTGGTGACCATGGTCTCGACCGCCACGGAGGACTCGGGGTCCTGGCGCAGGAGGTCGTCCAGGATGGAGTCGCTGATCTGGTCGCAGATCTTGTCGGGGTGTCCCTCCGTGACGGACTCGGAGGTGAACAGTCTCAGGTGCTGGGTCGTCTCGCTCACGGGAGACCACACTACCGGGCGCCCCGGACGGCGCAGCGCCGCCCCGGTCCGCGCCCGACGGCACCGGGAGCGCCGGTACCGGGCCCGGGCACAGCGCCGGACGCCGGCTCAGGCGCGGACGCCGGCCAGTTCCTGCGCGATCCGCGCCACGAGCCCGCGGGCCACGTCCGTCTTGGAGCCCTCCAGCACCTGCTCGGGGGCGCCGACGGCGCTGAGCACGGTCAGGACGGTGGTGTCCTGGCCGAACACGAGGTTCTCGCCCACGTGGTTCACGGCCAGCAGGTCGCAGCCCTTGCGCACGAGCTTCCGGCGCCCGAAGGTCAGCGGGTCGGTCTCGGCGTCACCGGTCTCGGCGGCGAAGCCGACCAGGAGCTGACGGCGCCGGGCCGTGTTGCGCAGGTCCACGAGCTCCTTGAGGACGTCCGGGTTGCGCACCAGCTCGAGCACGGGGTTGGTGCCGTCCTCGGCCTTCTTCATCTTGGCGTCGGCGATCCGGGCCGGGCGGTAGTCGGCCACCGCGGCGGCCATGACCACGACGTCGGCCCGCGCGGCGGCGCGCACGCAGGCCCGGCGCAGCTGCTCGGCGGTGCCGGCGTGCACGACCTCGACGCCGGCGGGCACCGGGGTCTCCAGGTGGGCGGCCACGAGGGTCACCGCGGCGCCGGCGTCCCGGGCGGCGGCGGCGATCGCCACGCCCTGCTTGCCGGAGGAGCGGTTGCCGAGGAACCGGACGGGGTCGAGCGGCTCGCGGGTGCCGCCCGCGCTCACGAGCACCCGGGTGCCGGCCAGCGGGCCGTCGGGGGCGTCATCGCGTCCGGCCAGGCGCAGCGCGGCGTCGCGGACGGCCTCCGGCTCGGGGAGCCGGCCGGGGCCCGAGTCGGGGCCGGTGAGCCGGCCGTCGGCGGGCTCGAGCACGGTGTGCCCGTGGGCGCGCAGCGTCGCGACGTTGGCCTGGACGGCCGGGTTGAGCCACATCTCGGTGTGCATCGCCGGGGCGAACAGCACCGGGGCGCGCGTGGCGAGCAGCGTGGTGGTCAGCAGGTCGTCGGCGTGGCCGTGGGCGGCGCGCGCGAGCAGGTCGGCGGTCGCCGGGGCGACGACGACGAGGTCGGCGGCCTGGCCCTGGTGGACGTGGTTGACCTCGTCCACCCGGTCGAAGACGTCCGTGCTGACCCGCTGGCCCGAGAGCGCCTCCCAGGTGGGGGCGCCCACGAAGCGCAGCGCGGCCTCGGTGGGCACGGGCACCACCGTGTGGCCGCTCTCGGTGAACAGGCGCAGGAGCAGCGCCGCCTTGTACGCGGCGATGCCCCCGCCGATGCCGAGGACGATCCTCATGTCCCCGCGCCCCGCGGCAGGGCTGCCGTTCGGCTCACAGGTCCTGGAGGTCCCCGGGCTCCCGCCCCGGCTCCTCCGGAGCGGCGTCCGCGGCGTCGCCGGCGCCGTCGGAGGCGTTGTCGGCGGCGATGGCCGCGCCGCTGCCGGGCAGGTCGCCCAGCGGCTCGGCCGGGCTCTCGGCGCCCGAGGAGAAGTCCACCGAGGTGCCGCCGGAGAAGGCGGCGTCCGCGGAGAAGTCCACGGCGCTCTCCTCGGTGCCCTGGGCGAAGAAGTCGGCGCCGAAGACGTCGGCGGCGAGGTCGGCCTCCGTGGTGAGCTGGCCGTTCTCGGCGAACCCGGCGTGCTCGACCGGGCGACCCTCGATGAGGCCCTCGTCGATCTCACGGAAGGAGATCGACAGCGGCTTCTCGTTGAGCTGGGTGTCCACGAGGGGCCCGACGTACTCGAACAGGCCCTCGTGCAGCTGCGAGTAGTAGGCATTGATCTGCCGGGCCCGCCGGGCGCCGAAGATCACGAGCCCGTACTTGGAGTCGGACTTCTTCAGCAGGGCGTCGATCGGCGGGTTGATGATGCCTTCGGTGTGGGTAGACAAGCGATTGCTCCAGACGGGGTGGACGGGTCTCAGGATGCCTGCTCGGGGTCGACCCCCATGAGCTGCACGAGTTCGGCGGCGGCGCGCTCGACCCGGTCGTTGATCACGGTGTGGTCGAACTCCGGCTCGGCCGCGAGCTCCAGTTTAGCGGTTTCCAGCCGGACCCGCTGTTCGGCCGCCGTCTCGGTGCCCCGGCCGACGAGCCGGGCGACCATCTCGTCCCAGCTGGGCGGGGCGAGGAACACGAAGTTGGCCTCGGGCATGGTGTTGCGGATCTGGCGGGCGCCCTGCAGGTCGATCTCGAGCAGCACGCTGCGCCCGCGCTCGAGGGCCCGCTCCACGGTGGAGCGCAGCGTGCCGTAGCGGTGCGAGTTGTGCACCACGGCCCACTCGAGCAGCTGGCCGTCGCGGGCCATGGCGTCGAACTCCTCGTCGGAGACGAAGAAGTAGTGGGTGCCGTCGATCTCCCCGGGGCGGGGGTCGCGGGTGGTCGCGGACACGGACAGCCACACCTGCGGGTAGTGGTCCCGGACGTAGGTCGAGACCGTGCCCTTGCCCACGGCGGTGGGTCCGGCGAGCACGGTCAGGGACGGGCGCGCGGCGCGGGGCGCGTCGGGGCTCACGGGCATCCTCCTGGGACTGGGGTGTTTCCCCCAATCTAGCGGATCGTGCCCGGGCCCCTCGCGCCCCGCCCGCGGGCGTCAGCGGTCGAGGTGCTCGATGAGCGCCTTGCGCTGGTGCACGCCGAGCCCGCGCAGCCGCCGGGTGCGGGCGATGCCGATCTCGTCCATGATGGCCGCGGAGCGGACCTTGCCGATGCCGGGGGTGGCCTCGAGCAGGTCCGAGACCTTCAGCCGGCTCACGGCCTCGTCCCGGTCCGCCCGGTCCAGGATCTCGGCGACCGTCATGCGGCGCTCGCGCAGCCCCTTCTTCACGTCGGCGCGCGCCGTCCGTGCCCGGGTGGCCTTCTCCCTCGCGGCGGCTCGCTCCTCGTCGGTCAACGGACGCAGTGCCATGTGGTTCCTCCTCGTCGCCACGGACTGCAGCCCCCGTCCCGCGAGAGGACGGACAGCCCGTTTGCTAAAGAAACTACATGAAGATCGATGCTTCGCGAGGCGACACGACCGTGGCGTGACCAGGCGTGTCGTCGCCGGACCACCGGCGGGAGCGTGCGCGCGGACGCGCCCGGAACTCAGCCCAGCGCGTCCGCCAGCTCCCCGGCGGAGCGGCGGACGGCCTCCCGCAGCGCGGACACGTCCGGCCCCCGGCGCAGGATCGCCCGGCTCGAGGCCGCGAGCACCTGGCCGGCCGCGGCGCCGAACACGGCCGGGAGCTCCTCGGCGCGGGCGCCCTGTGCGCCGTAGCCGGGGGCGAGCAGCGGGCCGCGCACCCCCGTCAGGTCGATGCCGAGCTCGGTCAGCGCGTTCCCGACCGTGGCGCCCACCACGAGCCCGCAGGAGCCCAGGCCGGCCCGGGCTGCGGACCCGCCCGCGGCCGGGGAGAACCGGGTGTTCTCGGTGGCCGCCGCGGCGCACACGGAGCCCGCCACCGACTCCCGGCCCCCGACGTGCTGGACGGAGCGGCCCTCGGGGTTGGAGGTGAGCGCCAGCACGAACGTGCCGCGGCCGGTGCGGGCCGCCAGGTCGAGGGCCGGGCGCAACGACTCGAAGCCGAGGTAGGGGCTCAGGGTCACCGCGTCCGCCGCGAGCGGGGACCCCTCCCCCAGCCACGCGGCCGCGTAGGCCTCCATCGTGGAGCCGATGTCGCCGCGCTTGGCGTCGGCGACCGTCAGCAGGCCCGCCGACCGGGACTGCGCGAGCAGCTCCTCGAGCACGGCGAAGCCGGCCGCGCCGTAGGGCTCGTACAGCGCCACCTGGGGCTTGAGCGCGGCGGCGTGCCCGGCGGCCGCCTCCAGGACCGTCAGCGTGAACCGGCGCAGGCCCTCCGCGGAGCGGGGCAGGCCCCACGCGTCCAGCAAGACCGGGTGCGGGTCGACGCCCACGCACAGCGGCCCGTGCTCGTCCATCGCCGCGCCCAGCCGCGCGCCGAAGGGTGCGGGGGGCACCGGGGCGGGGACCTCAGGCACGCACGGCCTCGGGCTCGTCGGCGCGCAGCAGGAGCTCGAGGCGCTGCTCGTGCTCCTGCAGGCTCGTCACGTCCCACGAGTAGGCGCGCAGCGCGGTCACGGCCTGCAGGGCGGCGCCCAGCACGGAGACCGTGGTCATCAGGGGCACCCCCACGCTGGTGGCCGCGGCACGGATCTCGTAGCCGTCGCCGCGGGCGGCACCGCCGGCCGGGGTGTTGAAGATCAGGTCGATCTCCCCGTCGGCGATGAGGTCCACGATGGTTCGCTCGCCGGGGGCCGTCTCGCGGATCTTGCGGACCACGGTGGACTCGATGCCGTTGCGGCGCAGGACGTCGGCGGTGCCGCCGGTGGCGAGGATCTCGAAGCCGAGGTCGCGGAACATCCGCACGTAGGCGATCGAGGAGCGCTTGTCCTTGTTGGCCACCGAGACGAACATCCGCCCGGAGGTGGGCAGGGAGACGTTCGCCGCGGCCTGGGCCTTGGCGAAGGCGGTGTCGAAGTACTTGTCCAGGCCCATGACCTCGCCGGTGGAGCGCATCTCCGGGCCGAGCAGGGAGTCGACCACGGCGCCCTCGGCGGTGCGGAACCGCGCGAAGGGCAGGACGGCCTCCTTCACGGCCACGGGGGCCGAGGCGGGCAGCGTGGACCCGTCGATCCGCTGGGGCAGGTGGCCCTGGGCCCGCAGCTGGGCGATGGTCGTGCCGGTGCCGATCAGGGCGGCGGCCTTGGCCAGCTGCACGCCCGTGGCCTTGGAGACGAACGGCACGGTGCGGGAGGCCCGCGGGTTGGCCTCGATGACGTAGAGGATGTCGGAGGCCACGGCGAACTGGATGTTGATGAGCCCGCACACGCCCACGCCGCGGGCGATGGCCAGGGTGGCCTCGCGCACGCGCTCGACCACGTCCGGGCCGAGGGTGATGGAGGGCAGGGTGCACGCGGAGTCCCCGGAGTGGATGCCGGCCTCCTCGAGGTGCTCCATGACCCCGCCCACGTAGAGGTCCGTCCCGTCGTAGAGGGCGTCCACGTCGATCTCGATGGCGTCCTCGAGGAACTTGTCGATCAGCGCGGGCCGGGAGGCGGAGACCTCGGTGGCGTTCTGCAGGTAGCGGGCCAGGGACGGCTCGTCGTAGACGATCTCCATGCCGCGGCCGCCGAGCACGTACGAGGGGCGCACGAGCACCGGGTAGCCGATGTCGTCCGCGATCCGCTTGGCGTCTTGGAAGGTGGACGCCGTGCCGTTCTTCGGCTGGCGCAGCCCGGCCTCGGCGAGCACGCGGGCGAACTCCCCCCGGTCCTCGGCGAGGTCGATGGCCTCGGGGGTGGTGCCGAGGATCGGCACGCCGGCGGCCTTGAGCTGCGCGGCGAGCTTGAGCGGGGTCTGCCCGCCCAGCTGCACGAACACGCCGAGCAGCCCGCCGGTGCGCCGCTCGACCTCGACGACCTCCATGACGTCCTCGAAGGTCAGGGGTTCGAAGTACAGCCGCGTGGAGACGTCGTAGTCGGTGGAGACGGTCTCCGGGTTGCAGTTGACCATGACGGTCTCGTGCCCGGCCTCGCGCAGCACCATGGACGCGTGCACGCACGAGTAGTCGAACTCGATGCCCTGCCCGATCCGGTTGGGCCCCGAGCCGAGGATCATGATCGAGGGGCGCTCGTGCCGGCCGACCTCGCTCTCCTCGTCGTAGGAGGAGTAGTGGTACGGGGTGAACGCCTCGAACTCCGCCGCGCACGTGTCGACGGTCTTGAACACGGGACGGAGGCCCAGCGCGTGGCGCACGCCGCGCACCACGTCCTCGGGCAGGTGGGCGAGCTCGCCGATCTGCGCGTCGGAGAAGCCGTGCCGCTTGGCCAGGCGCAGGGTGCGGACCGTGAGGTCGGCGTCCTGGCGCACGACGTCCGCGACCTCGTTGAGCAGCACCAGCTGGTCGAGGAACCAGGGGTCGATGCCCGTGGCCTCGTACAGCCGCTCCACGGACGCGCCGGCGAGCAGGGCCTGCTGGACCTGCTGGATCCGCTCCGTGGTGGGCGTGCGGGTGGCGTCGACCAGGCGCGCGAGGGCGTCGTCGTCGAGCTCGGGGCGCACGAAGGAGAAGCTGGAGCCCTTCTGCTCGAGGGAGCGCATGGCCTTCTGCAGCGCCTCGGTGAAGTTGCGCCCGATCGCCATGGCCTCGCCGACGGACTTCATGGTGGTGGTCAGCGTGGGGTCCGCGGCCGGGAACTTCTCGAACGCGAAGCGCGGGATCTTCACGACCACGTAGTCCAGCGTCGGCTCGAAGGACGCGGGGGTCTTGCGGGTGATGTCGTTGGGGATCTCGTCGAGCGTGTAGCCCAGCGACAGCTTCGTGGCGATCTTGGCGATCGGGAAGCCGGTGGCCTTCGAAGCGAGGGCCGATGAGCGGGAGACGCGCGGGTTCATCTCGATGACGACGACGCGGCCGGTGTCCGGCTCGATCGCGAACTGGATGTTGCACCCGCCGGTGTCGACGCCGACCTCGCGGATCACGGCGATCGCGATGTCCCGCAGGTTCTGGTACTCGCGGTCGGTCAGCGTCATGGCCGGGGCCACGGTGATCGAGTCCCCGGTGTGCACGCCCACGGGGTCGAAGTTCTCGATGGAGCACACGACCACGACGTTGTCGTGCTTGTCGCGCATCATCTCCAGCTCGTACTCCTTCCAGCCGAGGATGGACTCCTCGAGGAGCACCTCGGAGGTGGGGCTGTACTGGATGCCGGCGCCGGCGATGCGGTGCAGGTCCTCCTCGTCGTAGGCCATGCCCGAGCCCAGGCCGCCCATCGTGAAGGACGGGCGCACCACCATGGGGTAGCCCAGCTCCTCGGCGGCGGCCAGGGCCTCCGGCATGGAGTGCACGACGACGGACCGGGCGGACTCGGCGCCGCAGCGCTCCACCACGCCCTTGAACTTCTCGCGGTCCTCGCCGAGGTTGATGGCCTCGACGTTGGCGCCGATCAGCTCGACCCCGTACTTCTCGAGCACGCCGTTGGCGTCGAGGGCGATCGCCGTGTTGAGCGCGGTCTGCCCGCCCAGGGTCGGCAGCAGGGCGTCGGGCCGCTCCTTGGCGATGATCTTCTCCACCACCTCGGGGGTGATGGGCTCCACGTAGGTCGCGTCGGCGAACTCGGGGTCGGTCATGATGGTCGCCGGGTTGGAGTTCACGAGGATGACCCGCAGGCCCTCCTCCTTGAGCACCCGGAGGGCCTGCGTGCCCGAGTAGTCGAACTCCGCGGCCTGTCCGATGACGATAGGCCCGGAGCCGATGACCAGAACGCTGGTGAGATCTGTCCTGCGCGGCATGTCAGTTCTGCCCTTCTTCCTGTGCGTCCTGCGCGCCCTGGGCGCCGCCGGGGACGGCGTTGTCGATGGTCGGGTCGGCGCGGCCGTCCCGGTGGCTGTCCATCAGCTCGATGAACCGGCCGAAGAGGTAGGAGGCGTCGTGCGGGCCGGCGGCGGCCTCCGGGTGGTACTGCACCGAGAACGCGGGCAGGTCGAGGCAGTTGAGGCCCTCCACCACGTCGTCGTTGAGGCACACGTGGCTGACCTCGACGCGGCCGAACTCGCCCAGGGGCGCCCCGACCGGGCCGTCCAGCGGCGCGTCGACGGCGAAGCCGTGGTTGTGGGCGGTGATCTCCACGCGCCCGGTCCGGCGGTCGAGCACCGGCTGGTTGATCCCCCGGTGGCCGAAGACGAGCTTGTAGGTGCCGAAGCCCAGGGCTCGGCCCAGCAGCTGGTTGCCGAAGCAGATGCCGAAGAACGGGATGCCGGCGCGCAGCACCTCCCGCAGCGTCTCGACCTGCCGCTCGGCGGTGGCGGGGTCGCCGGGGCCGTTGGAGAAGAACACCCCGCGCGGGGCCAGGGCCCGGATCTGCTCGAAGCCGGTGTCGGCGGGCACCACGTGCACGCGCACCCCGCGCTCGGCGAAGCGGTGGGGCGTCATCGACTTGATGCCGAGGTCCACGGCCACGAGCTCGTGCAGCACCTCGCCGGTCCAGCCGTGCTCGGCGGGCTCGACGACATAGGCCTCCGGCACGGAGACCGTCTCGGCGAGCCGGCGCCCCTCCATCCGCTCGGCGGCGCCGACCTCGGCCACGAGCTCGGCGTCGGGGCGCAGCGCGGCGTCCCCGGAGAAGATCCCGCCGCGCATCGCGCCGCGGTCCCGCAGGTGGCGGGTGACGGCCCGGGTGTCGACGTCCTGGATGCCGACGACGCCCTGCGCGGCCAGCTGCTCGTCGAGGGACCCCTCGGAGCGCCAGTTGGACGGGCGGCGGGCGGCGTCGCGCACGACGTAGCCGGACACCCAGATCCGCCGGGACTCGGCGTCGGCGGCGTTGACGCCGGTGTTGCCGATGTGCGGGGCGGTCTGCACGACGAGCTGGCCGGCGTAGGACGGGTCGGTGATGGTTTCCTGGTAGCCGGTCATGCCGGTGGAGAACACGGCTTCGCCGAGGGCGGTGCCGAGCGCGCCGTAGGCGCGGCCGCGGAAGACGCGGCCGTCCTCCAGCACGAGCACGGCGGGGTTAGTGGTGATCGAGCTCAAGGTCGTCCTCACGTTCAGGTCTGTGGGTCGGGAAGGCGGGCGGCGGCGGGGCGCCGCCGGGGGGTCAGGAGTGCGGTGCCGGGGCGATCGCCTCCACGGCGGCGAGGAGGCGCTGCTTGTCCTCGGCCCGCTGGGTGCGGAAGCCGGTGTCCACCACGGTGGGGCCCAGCTTCCAGGTGAGCACGGCGAGCCCGTCCTTCTCCACGAACTTGCCGACCATGCCGGAGCTGGTGCCCACGGCCACGACGTCCGCGGCGGGGACGAACAGGGCCGGGGCGCCCTGCCGGTCGATCAGCACGCCGTCGTCGAGGACCAGGACCGTCGCGCGGGCGCGGACGCCGAGCCCGTGGGCGGCGATCCGCTCGAGCGGGGCGCCGGTCTCCGTGGTGCTCACGTACATGCCCGGCACGACGAGCCGCGGCTCGCGCTCCTCGATCCCCGCGGGCGGCGCGGCCGGCGCGGCGATCCCGGACTGGCGCCGCACGCGCGTGGTCCAGCCCCGGCGGAGCAGGGCGAAGAGCACGGCGAGGATGAGGACCGTGACGAGCACGGTGGTGAGCTGGTCCATGGGACGGGGGCCTCCGGGCGGTGGAAGGGGTCGGCGCGGTCAGGCGGCAGAGGTCGGGACGGGGGTGTGGAGCGCTCCGTCGAGGACGGTGGGGTGGCCGCGGAAGAAGGTGGCGCGGACCGCGCCGGGCAGCTCCATGCCGCGGTAGGGGCTGTTGCGGCCCTTGGACGCGTGCCGGGCGGGGTCCACCACGGTGGTCGCGGCCGGGTCCCACAGGGTGATGTTCGCGGGCTCGCCCTCCTCGAGCGGCCGGCCCTGGCCGGCGAGGCGCCCGATCCGGGCGGGGGTCGCCGAGGTGATCCGGGCGACGTCGCGCCAGGTGAGGAGGCCGGTGTCGACGAGGCTCAGCTGGACCACGGACAGCGCGGTCTCGAGCCCGGTCATCCCGTTGGCCGCGCAGGACCACTCGCACTCCTTGTCCTCGGCCGGGTGCGGGGCGTGGTCGGTGCCGATCACGTCGATGGTGCCGTCGGCCACGGCCTCGCGCAGGGCGTGCACGTCCTCGTCCGTGCGCAGCGGCGGGTTGACCTTGAACACGGGGTCGAAACTGCGGACCCGCTCGTCGGTGAGCAGCAGGTGGTGCGGGGTGGCCTCGGCGGTGACGTCGATGCCGCGCTGCTTGGCCCAGCGGACGATGTCCACGGAGCCCCTGGTGGAGAGGTGGCAGATGTGCACGCGGGAGCCGACGTGCTCGGCGAGCAGCACGTCGCGGGCGATGATGGCCTCCTCCGCGACGGCGGGCCAGCCCGTCAGCCCGAGCTCGGCGGACACGGAGCCCTCGTTCATCTGGGCGCCCTCCGTCAGCCGGGGCTCCTGGGCGTGCTGGGCCACGACGCCGTCGAAGCCCTTGACGTACTCCAGCGCCCGGCGCATGAGCACCGGGTCGTGCACGCACATGCCGTCGTCGGAGAACATCCGCACCCCGGCCCGGGACTCGGCCATCGCCATGATCTCGGACAGCCGCTCGCCCTTCAGGCCCACGGTCACGGCGCCCACGGGACGGACCTCGACCCAGCCCGCGGAGCGGCCCAGCTCGTGCACCTGCTCCACAACACCGGCCGTGTCCGCCACGGGATCCGAGTTGGCCATCGCGAAGACCGCGGTGTAGCCGCCGAGCGCCGCCGCCCGGGTGCCGGTCTCGACGGTCTCGGCGTCCTCCCGGCCCGGCTCGCGCAGGTGGGTGTGGATGTCCACGAGCCCGGGCAGGGCCACGAGCCCGGCGGCGTCCACGACCTGGGCGTCGCCCGCGGCCGCGGCGAGGTCGGGGCCGATGCGCCGGATGACGCCGTCCTCGACGAGGATGTCGGCGGTCTGCTCGCCGAGCAGCTGGGCGCCCTGGATGAGGTACGAGGTCACGTGGGTTCAGCGCTCCTGGGGTGCGGGGTGGAGGTGGGGTCGAGGTCGTCGCCGGACAGCAGCAGGTAGAGCACCGACATCCGCACGGAGACGCCGTTGCGCACCTGGTCCAGGACCGTGGAGCGCGGGGAGTCCGCGGCGGCCGAGGAGATCTCCAGGCCGCGGTTCATGGGTCCCGGGTGCATGATCGCGGTGCTCGCCCCGGCGTCGTCGAGGGCGGCGACCCGCTCGGGGGTCAGCCCCCACTCCCGGGCGTACTCCTGGGCGGTCGGGAAGAACGCGGCGTGCATCCGCTCCCGCTGCACGCGCAGCATCATCACGGCGTCGGGGGCGGGGTCGAGCGCCTCGTCGAGGGAGAAGACCACCCGGCACGGCCAGTCCGCGATGCCGACGGGCAGCAGCGTGGGCGGGGCCACGAACGTGACCCGGGCGCCCAGGGTGGTGAACAGCCACAGGTCGGAGCGGGCCACCCGGGAGTGCAGGACGTCGCCGACGATCACCACGTGCAGGCCCTCGAGGTCGAGCCCGCGGGTGCTCTCGCGGCCCTCGGTGCGGGCGCGGTGCTGGCGCAGGGTCATGGCGTCGAGCAGGGCCTGCGTGGGGTGCTCGTGGGTGCCGTCGCCGGCGTTGACCACGGCGGCGTCGATCCAGTCGGACTCGGCGAGCTGCTGCGGGGAGCCGGAGGCCGAGTGCCGGATCACCACGGCGTCGGCGCTCATCGCGGCGAGGGTCTGGGCGGTGTCCTTGAGGGACTCGCCCTTGGAGACCGAGGAGCCCTTGGCGGAGAAGTTCAGGACGTCCGCGGACAGGCGCTTGGCGGCCGTCTCGAAGGAGATGCGGGTGCGGGTCGAGTCCTCGAAGAAGAGGTTGACCACGGTGCGGCCCCGCAGGGCGGGGAGCTTCTTGACGGAGCGCTGGCCCACGGCGGCCATCTGGTCCGCGGTGTCCAGGACCGTCAGGGCGGCGTCGTAGGAGAGGTCCTTCGTGGACAGCAGGTGCCTCATGCGCCGGCTCCGGGCGCGGTGGTCTCGATGACCACGCAGTCGGCGTTCTCGTCCGCGCGCGGCTCGGGGTCGGTCTCGGCCAGGCGGACCCGGACCTTCTCCTGGGAGGACGTGGGCAGGTTCTTGCCCACGTGGTCGGCGCGGATGGGCAGCTCCCGGTGGCCGCGGTCCACGAGGACGGCGAGGCGGACCACGCGGGGGCGGCCGACGTCCACGAGGGCGTCGAGGGCGGCGCGCACGGTGCGCCCGGAGTACAGCACGTCGTCGACGAGGACCACGGTGCGCCCGTCGATGCCCTGCACGGGGATGCGGGTCGGCTGCGGGGCGCGGGCGGGGTTCTTGCGCAGGTCGTCGCGGAACATGGTGACGTCGAGCTGGCCGAGGCTCGCGGCGGCGTCGAAGCCGGGATCGGTCGCGGCGATCTTGGCGGCGATCCGCTGGGCCAGCGGATAGCCGCGGCGCGGGATGCCGAGCAGGACGAGGTCCGAGCTGCCCTTGTTGGCCTCGAGGATCTCGTGGGCGATGCGCGTCAGCGCGCGGTCGATGTCGGCTGCCGAGAGGATGACGCGCGCGGCCGCGGGTCCCGTCGAGGGACCGGCCGTGGTGGTGTCGTCAGTCATGGGTGCCGCCTCCTTCCCCGCCTCACAGGACGGACTTAAAGGTTGCTTGCTCGCCCCAAGCTAGCACAGCGGCCCTCCCGCCCCGGGCCGGACGTGACCTCCGTCTCGTCCGGCGACCCCGTCCTGGCCAGGCACGGTGCGGGGTCCGCCCCGCCCGCGGCGGTGGCCGCGGCCGGGCCGGGGGCGACGCGCACGACGTCCGGGGTCCCGGGCGGTGACGGCGGCCCAGGACCCTCCGCACGACCCCGGTCCTCCCGGCGCCGTCGAGGTCGGGCAGCGCTCAGGGGTCCGGCGGTCGGCTCAGCCCAGCAGGGTCGGCTTCATCTGCTGCAGCCGGCCCAGCAGGCCGTTGACGAAGCGTGGGGAGTC
This sequence comes from Kocuria himachalensis, assembly GCF_054784195.1. Taxonomy (NCBI): domain Bacteria; kingdom Bacillati; phylum Actinomycetota; class Actinomycetes; order Micrococcales; family Micrococcaceae; genus Kocuria; species Kocuria himachalensis. The sequence continues at coordinate 237,642 of NZ_BAAGPL010000024.1, read as the reverse complement.
GTCCCCCGCGAGCTCCTTGGCGAGGTTCACGGCCTCGGCCACGGCGACCCCGTCCGGGACGTCGTCGTTGAACAGCAGCTCCCAGGCCCCCACGCGCAGCACGTTGCGGTCCACGGCCGGCATCCGCTCGAGGGTCCAGCCCTGGGAGTACGTCTCGAGGTACTCGTCGAGCTCACCGCGGCGCATGGTGACCCCGAGCACGAGCTCCTCGGCGTACGGGGAGACGAGCGAGTCGCTGTGCACCCGGCGCCGCTCCATGACCTCGCGGGCGTCCTCGGAGCGCTGCTCGGCCTCGAAGAGGATCTCCACGGCGCGCCGGCGCGCCTTGCCCCGGGCGCTCACTCGTTGACGCGGCCCAGGTAGTCACCCGTGCGGGTGTCGACCTTGACCTTGGTGCCCTGCTCGAGGAAGAGCGGCACCTGGATCTGGTAGCCGGTCTCCACGGTGGCGGGCTTGGTGCCGCCGGTGGAGCGGTCGCCCTGCAGGCCCGGCTCGGTGTAGGTGATCTCGAGGACCACGGACGCGGGCAGCTCGATGTAGAGCGGGGCGCCGTCGTGCAGCGCGATGGTCGCGTTGAGGTTCTCGAGCATGAAGTTGGCGGCGTCGCCCACGACCTCGCCGGGGACGGTGATCTGGTCGTAGGTTTTGTTGTCCATGAAGACGTAGTCGGCGCCGTCCTGGTACAGGTACTGGTACTCGCTGCGGTCCACCGTGGCGGTCTCGATCTTGGCGCCGGCGTTGAAGGTCTTGTCGACGACCTTCCCGGAGGTGATGTTGCGCATCTTGGTGCGCACGAACGCCCCGCCCTTGCCCGGCTTGACGTGCTGGAACTCGATGACGTTCCAGAGGTTGCCCTCCAGCTTCAGGACGGTGCCGTTCTTGATGTCGTTGGTGGTAGCCACAGGTTCTCTCTCTGGTTGTCTGCGAAGTCGGCAGGTCGGCGCGGTCGGGGGGTGTCGTCCCGGGCCGCGGAACAGTCTAGCTGGGCGCGCCCTCGGCGATCTCCTGGTAGGTGGCGAAGAGGATCGCGGGGTCGGGGACCTCGAGCACGCGGGGCCGGCCGACGGCGTCGAGGACGATGAAGCGCAGCAGGTTCCCGCGGGTCTTCTTGTCCCGCTTCATGACCTCCAGCAGCCGCGGCCACTGGTCCCACCGGTACGTGGTCGGCAGCCCGAGGGAGGCGAGGACGCTGCGGTGGCGCTCGACGACGTCGTCGGCCAGGTTCCCGGCGGTGCGGGCGAGCTCCGCGGCGAAGACCATCCCTACGGACACCGCGGCGCCGTGGCGCCACTGGTAGCGCTCGTTGTGCTCGATCGCGTGGCCGAGGGTGTGCCCGTAGTTGAGGACCTCACGGCGGCCGGCCTCGCGCAGGTCGCCGGAGACGATCTCGGCCTTGACCCGGATGCTGCGCTCCACGAGCTCGCGCACCACCTCGGACTGCGAGTCGCGCACCGCCGCCGGGTGGGCCTCGATGAGCTCGAGGATCCGCTCGTCGGCGATGAAGCCGCACTTGACGACCTCCGCCATGCCGGTGAGCAGCTCGTTCTCGGGCAGCGTCCGCAGCGTGTCGAGGTCGCAGAGGACGGCCGCGGGCGGGTGGAAGGCGCCGACGAGGTTCTTGCCCTCGGCCGTGTTGATCCCGGTCTTGCCGCCCACGGCGGCGTCGACCATGCCGAGCAGGGTGGTGGGCACGTGCACCACGCGCACGCCGCGCAGCCAGGTGGCGGCCACGAAGCCCGCGAGGTCGGAGACCGCTCCCCCGCCCACGGAGACGACCGCGTCGGAGCGGGTGAAGTCGTTCTGCCCGAGGACCTGCCAGCAGAAGGACGCCACCTGGACGTGCTTGCCCTCCTCGGCGTCCGGGATCTCGGCGGTGAACGCCTGGTAGCCCTGGCCGCGCAGCTCCTCCATCACCACGTCGCCGGTGCTGCGCAGCGCCCGCGGGTGGATGACGAGCACGCGCTGGACCCGGTCGCCGAGCACGCGCGGGATCTCCCCGAGCAGCCCGTGGCCCACGAGGACGTCGTAATTCTCGGCCGGGCGGTCCCCGGTGACGGGAATGGTCGTGACGGTGCGGGGAGCGGACTCGCTCATGCCTGGACCTCCTGGGTGCTGTCGGTGGTGCCGCCGGCGCTCCGGTGGGAGCGCAGGCGGGTGAGCTCCGCCTCGAGGTCGGCGCCGATCTCGGCGACGGGCCGGTTGCCCCGGCCGTCGAGGGTGATGTCGGCGAGCTCCTCGTAGCAGGCGCGGCGGGAGTCGTAGAGCTCCTGCCAGCGCCGCTCCGGGTCCGGCTGGAGCATGGGGCGGGTCCGGTTGCCGCTGATCCGGGGCAGCACGGTCTCGGTGTCGACCTCGAGGTAGGCGACGAGCTCGTGGCGCAGCAGCTCCCGGGTGGACGGGGTCATGGGGGCGCCGCCGCCCACGGAGAAGATCGCGTTGGCGTGGTCGGGGTCCCGGAGGATCTCGGCGACGGTGTCCGCCTCGAGGTCGCGGAAGTACTTCTCGCCGTGCTCGGCGAAGATCTTCGAGATCACCCCGTAGCGGGAGACGATGACCTGGTCCGCGTCCACGAAGTCGTAGCCGTAGAACTTGGACATGTGCAGCGCCAGGAAGGACTTGCCGGCGGCCATGGGCCCGATCAGCACCACGGGTCGCTGCGGGGCCGCGGCGGCGTCGGCCGGGGCGGGGAACTGCGCGTTCACGCCTGGCCCTCCCCGCTCTCTGCGGGCGCCACGAGGGGGTCGCCCATGTGGTCGTCGCGCGTCGCGGCGACGTCGTCCTCGAACGCCCCGAGCTCGCCGGCGGAGTGCAGGGACTCCGGTATCGAGGCGAGGTAGGCGTCCTTGTTGCGGGCGGTCTCGGTGATCGAGTCCCCGCCGAACTTCTCCGTCACGGCGTCGGCCAGCACGAGGGCCACCATCGCCTCGGCGACCACACCGGCCGCGGGCACGGCGCAGACGTCCGAGCGCTGGTGGTGGGCGCGGGCGGCCTCGCCGGTGGCGACGTCGACGGTGCGCAGGGCCTTCGGCACGGTGGCGATCGGCTTCATGGCCGCGCGCACGCGCAGGACGTCCCCGATGGACATGCCGCCCTCGATCCCGCCGGCCCGGTTGCTCACGCGGCGCACGACGCCGTCGGCGCCGCGGGAGATCTCGTCGTGGGCCTCCGAGCCGGGCCGGCCGGCGGTCAGGAAGCCGTCCCCGACCTCGACCCCCTTGATGGCCTGGATGCCCATCAGGGCCCCGGCCAGGCGGGAGTCCAGCCGGCGGTCCCAGTGCACGTAGGAGCCGAGCCCCGGCGGCAGCCCGTAGGCGAGGACCTCGACGACGCCGCCGAGGGTCTCCCCGTCCTTGTGGGCGGCGTCCACCGTTGCCACCATGGTCTCCGCCGTGGCGGGGTCGAAGCAGCGCAGGGGGTCGGCGTCGAGGGCGGGGACGTCGGACGGCAGCGGGCGCGGGGCGTCCACCGGGGCGCTGACGGCGCCCACGGCGGTCGTGTGGGAGACGAGGTGCACCCCCACGGCCTCGAGGATCTTCGCGGCGACGGCCCCGAGGGCCACGCGCGTGGCGGTCTCCCGGGCGCTGGCCCGCTCGAGCACGGGCCGGGCCTCGTCGAAGCCGTACTTCTGCATGCCGGTGAGATCGGCGTGGCCGGGGCGGGGGCGGGTCAGGGGGGCGTTGCGGGCGCGGCCCGCGAGCACGTCCGGGTCCACGGGATCGGCGGACATCACCTCGCGCCACTTGGGCCACTCGGTGTTGGCGATCTCGATCGCCACCGGCCCGCCCTGGGTCACGCCGTGGCGGACGCCGCCGAGCAGGCGCACCTGGTCCTGCTCGAACTTCATCCGCGCGCCGCGCCCGTAGCCGAGGCGGCGGCGGGCCAGGGCGTCGCGGACGTCCTGGCTGGTCAGGCTGACACCCGCCGGAACGCCCTCGATGATCCCGACGAGCGCCTCGCCGTGTGACTCGCCGGCCGTGAGCCAACGCAACATAACAACTCTTTCCGTTCGGGGTCGCGGCGGCAGGGCCCCGGAGGGCGCGGCCGCCGACAGGTCTCAGGTGCGGGGCAGGGACGGGGTGGCGAAGATGGGCCGCCCCACGGCCGTGCACATCGCCGCGACCACGTCCTGCTCGCGGGGCAGGGTGGTGCCCGGGTCGCGGCCGGTGAAGAGGCGGATCTGGTCCACCGCCTGGAAGATCAGCATATCGAGTCCGGGGGCCACCGCTCCCCCGGCCCGGGACCAGGCCCCGGCGATCGCCGACGGCCACGGGTCGTAGGCGGCGTCCAGGAGGACGCCCGTGGTGGCCGGGGCGGCGGCCTCCAGCTGCGCCGCCAGCTCGTCCGCGCCGTGCGGCGGGAGGGTCGAGACGACCACGTCGTAGCCGGCCAGGAGGCCCGGCGCCTCGTCCCACGTCCGCAGGCGCACGGGGATCCCGAGCCGGCGCCCCGCCTCCACGGCGCGTCCGGCGCGGGGGGCGGAGCGCACGAAGACGTCCACGGAGGCGGCTCCGAGCCGCTGCGCGGCGGCGACGGCGGCCGTGGCCGTGCCGCCCCCGCCGAGGACGGCGGCCCGGGGTGCGTCCGGCACGGTGCCCGCCGCGAGCACGGCGCCCACGATGCCGGTGACGTCGGTGTTGTGGCCCAGCACCGTCCCGTCCGGGCGGAAGAGCAGGGTGTTGACCGCGCCGACCGCGTCCCCGAGGGCGGTCAGCTCGTCGGCGCACGCGGCGGCGACCGACTTGAGGGGCATCGTCACCGACAGCCCGCGCCAGGCGGGGTCGCCGCGGCGGGCGTCGACGAACGGCGGGAGCTGCTCCTCGACCAGGTCGTGGGCGTCGTAGTGCACGTCCTCGCCCAGCACCGCGTACGCGGCGCGGTGCAGGTCCGGGGACCTCGAGTGGCCGATGGGGTGGCCCACCACGGCGGCACGGGCGGGGCTCACCCGCACCGGCCCTCGTTCTCGCTGCACCACTGGTTGTACTCCTCCACGTACCCCAGGTGCTCGGCGTAGGTCTCGGCGAACTTCGTCTCGCCCGTCTCGAGGTCCACGGTCACCCAGAAGTAGTAGTCGTTGTCCTGCGGGTCGGCGGCCGCCGCGATGGCGGCGTCGCCCGGGGAGCCGATCGGGCCCACCGGCAGTCCCGGGTTGGCGAAGGTGTTGTACCGGTTGGACTTGTCGCGGCGCTCCTCCTCCGAGAAGTCGTAGCTCCTGCGGTCGAGGCCGTAGGTCACGGACGCGTCGGACTGGATGAACCCGGAAGTCTCGCCCTCGGGGTTCTCGAGGCGGTTCTCGATCGCGCCGGCCACCACGTCGTAGTGCTCGGGCTGGACCTCGAACTCGATGATCGAGCCGATGGTGAGGGCCTCGAAGATCTCGTCCTCGTCGGTGATGCCGTTCTCGTCGAGGGTCGCCCGGGTGCTGTCCACCATGGTCCGCAGGATCTGCTCCGCCGTGGCGTCCAGCGGGAACCGGTACTCGCCCGGGTGCAGCCAGCCCTCGAGGGTCGGGAAGCGGTCCGGGATCCCGAACGTCTCCGTGTCCTCCCGGTAGGCCTCGAACTCGGAGACGGGGATGCCGGTGGACTCGCTGAGGACCCCGAACACGTCGGACATGCGTAGGGTCCGGTTGACCGCCGCGTAGTGGCTGGCCTCGTCCTCCTCCATGAGGGTGCCCACGGCGGCCTCCGAGCTCATCTCCGTGCGCAGCTCGTACTCGCCCGGCTGGATGAACTGCTCGGCGTGGTCCTCCTGGTAGGTCTCGATGAACGTCTCGGCGTCCGCCACGATCCCCTGCGCCTCGAGGGCGACGGCGACCTGACCGGTGGTGGCGCCCTCGGCCACGGAGAAGGTCACGAGGTCCTTGCCGTCGCCGCGGTAGTCCCGGATCTCGAACCACCCGAAGGTGGAGGCGAGCACGGACACGGTGATCAGCGCGGCGAGCAGGAACAGGGCGATGGCCGTGGTCAGGGACACCCGGCCGCGGCGCCGGCGCCGCTCGACCTGCTCGGGGGTGAGCTCCTCGTGCTCGAAGGCGCCGCGCAGGCCCGTGGAGGGCTCCCGCGACGACGGGGAGTCCAGCAGGCTGCCCAGACCGCCGCCGGACGACTCGCGGGGCGCCTCGGCTCGGCGGGGCGCCGACTGGTCGTACGGGTCGTCGCTCACGAATGCTCTCCGTCCGGATCGGTGGTCGTCAACGGTGCCGTCCGCGCCCGGTCGGGCGCTCCGGCGGTGTCCTCGGCGGTGTCCTCGGCCGTGTTCCCGGCTCCGGTGGTCGACTCCCCGCGGTGCGCCACGGCGGGACCCTGCCCGTCGTGGTCACTCCCATTATGCGGGACGGCGGGGTCCGGGGCGGCGGGAACCGGCGGGTCCACCGGCGCGCCGGGCTCCGCGCCGGTCGCCTTGGCCCGGTCCAGGGCGCTCTGCAGGATGGTGGCCGCGGCCACCTGGTCGACCTTGTCCATGTGGTCGCGGCGGGAGACCCCGGCCTCCAGCAGCGCCCGGTGGGCGTCCACCGTGCTGAGGCGCTCGTCGACCAGCCGCACCGGAACGTCGCGGCCCTTCACGCGCAGCCGCCGCACGAGGGCCTCCGCGTAGTCCCTCGCCATCGCGGTCGAGGCGTTCTCCCCGCCGTCGAGGCTGCGGGGCAGACCGACGTAGACGGCGACGACGTCGTGCTCCTGGACCAGCCCGGCCAGCAGCTTCACGTCGAAGCCCTTCCGGGGGTCGCGCCGCAGCGTGGTGAGCGGCGTGGCGAGGATGCCGTCGGGGTCGCACAGGGCGACCCCGACGCGGACGAGGCCGACGTCGACCCCCATCCGCCGTCCTCGGGCGCAGGCGTCGCTCACGCGGCGGCGCCGCCCGTCGCCCGGGCGATGTCGGCCAGCACGGCGTCCAGGGCGGCCCCGGTCTGCGCGGGGTCCTGCCCGCCTCCCTGGGCGATGTCGTCCTTGCCGCCGCCGCCGCCGCCGAGGACCTTGGCGGCGGTGCGCACGAGCCGGCCGGCCTGCACCCCGGCCTCGCGGGCGCCCTCGGTGGTGGCCACGAGGACCAGGGGACGGCCCTTGGCCGTGCCCGTGACGGCGACGACGAACGGCTCGGCCGTCATCCGGCCGCGCAGGTCGAGGGCGAGCGAACGGACGTCGTCGGCCCCGGAGACCTCGCCCATGTCGTGGGTCAGGACCTTGACCGCGCCGACCTGGCGCACCCCGTCGAGCAGGGAGCCGGCCTGCGCCTGGAGCTTCTCCCGGCGCAGGACCGAGAGCTCCTTCTCGGCCGACTTCAGCTTCTCGAGGGTGCCCGCCAGGCGTTCGGGCAGCTCCGCGGAGGACTGCACCTTGAGCATGCCGGTGAGCTGGTGCACGAGCGTCCGCTCGGCGGCGAGGTGCCGGAACGAGTCCAGGCCCACGAGCGCCTCGACGCGGCGGTTGCCCGAGCCCACGGACTGCTCGGTGAGCAGGGTGAGCGAGCCGATCTGGGCGGTGCCGCCCACGTGCGTGCCGCCGCACAGCTCCCGCGACCACGGGCCGTTCAGCTCGACCACGCGCACCCGGTCCCCGTACTTCTCGCCGAACAGGGACATGGCGCCCATGGCCTTGGCCTCGTCGAGGGCCATCTCCTGCGTCACGACCTCGTGGTTGGCGTGGATCGCCGCGTTGGAGACCTCCTCGATCTCCTGGCGCTGGGCCTCCGCGAGACCCTCGCCCCACGCGAAGTCGAAGCGCAGGTAGCCCTCCTTGTTGAAGGAGCCGCGCTGGACGGCCTCGGGGCCGAGGATGTCGTGCAGGGCCGCGTGGACGATGTGGGTGCCGGTGTGGGCGGCCTCGGCGGCCCGCCTCCGGGCGACGTCCACCTGGGCGAGCACCGCGGCCCCGGAGAGGGCCTCGCCCTCCCGCACCACCGCCTGGTGCACGGACAGCCCCTTCACGGGCTGCTGGACGTCGGTGACCTCGAGCACGAAGCCGTCGCCGCTGATCGTGCCCCGGTCGGCGGCCTGTCCGCCGGCCTCGGCGTAGAACGGCGTCTCGTCGAGGACGACCTCGACGTGCGTCCCCGCGGGCGCGGCAGGGACGGTCACGCCGTCCTGCAGCAGGGCGCGCAGCACGGTCTCGTGGCCCAGCCGGGTGTAGCCGGTGAACACCGAGCCGCCCTCGTCGACGAGCCGGCGGAACACCGAGAGGTCGGCGTGGGCGCCCTTCTTGGCGCGGGCGTCCTGCTGCGCGCGGTGGCGCTGCTCCTCCATGAGACCGCGGAACGCCGTCTCGTCGACCGCGACCCCGGCCTCGGCGGCCATCTCGAGGGTGAGGTCGATGGGGAAGCCGTAGGTGTCGTGCAGGGCGAAGGCCTCCGCGCCGGAGACGGCCTGACCCTGCCGCCTGGCGCCGGCCACCGCCTCGTTGAGCCGGGTGGTCCCGGACTCGATGGTCTTCAGGAACGCCCGCTCCTCGGCGTAGGCGATCCGGGAGATCCGCTCGAAGTCCTCGGCCACGTAGGGGTAGACGCCGCGCATGGCGTCCCGGGACGCGGGCAGCAGCACGGGCAGGCACGGCTCGGTGACGCCCATCAGGCGCATCGCGCGGATCGCGCGGCGCAGCAGGCGGCGCAGGATGTACCCGCGGCCTTCGTTGGACGGGCTCACGCCGTCCGCGATGAGCATCAGCGAGGAGCGGACGTGGTCGGCGACCACGCGCATCCGCACGTCGTCGTCGTAGCCCTCCTCCCCCGGCTTCTCGGAGCCGTGGTAGCGCCTCCCGGAGAGCTCGGCCGCCTTGTCCAGGACGGGGCGGACCTGGTCGGTCTCGTAGAAGTTCTCGACGCCCTGGAGCAGCATGGCCAGGCGCTCGACGCCCAGGCCGGTGTCGATGTTCTGCTCCGGCAGGTCGCTCAGGATCTCGTAGTCCTTGCCCGAGCCCTCACCGCGCTGGTACTGCATGAAGACGAGGTTCCAGATCTCGATGTAGCGGTCGTCGTCGACCGCCGGTCCGCCCTCCTGGCCGTACCGGGGGCCGCGGTCGTAGAAGATCTCGGAGTCGGGGCCCGCGGGGCCGGGCTGGCCGGTGTCCCAGTAGTTCTCGTCCCGTCCCATGCGCTGGATCCGCTCGGCGGGCACGCCCACCGTGTCCTTCCAGAGCGTGTAGGACTCCTCGTCGCCCTCGTAGACGGTCACCCACAGCCGCTCGGGGTCGAGCCCGAAGCCGCCCTTCTCGAGCGGGCCGGTGAGCAGCTCCCACGCCATGGGGATGGCGCGCTCCTTGAAGTAGTCGCCGAAGGAGAAGTTGCCGGCCATCTGGAAGAACGTGCCGTGCCGGGCGGTCTTGCCCACCTCGTCGATGTCGAGGGTGCGGATGCACTTCTGGATGGACGCGGCGCGCCGGTAGGGGGCGGTCTCCTGGCCGAGGAAGTACGGGATGAACGGGACCATGCCCGCGATCGTGAACATGGCACCGGGCTGGGAGGAGATCAGTGAGGCCGAGGGCACCACGGTGTGGCCCTGGCCTTCGAAGTAGTCCAGCCAGCGCTTGGTGATTTCCTGAGACAGCATTACCGGTGCTTTCCTTCGCGGTGGGTCGAGGGGGGTGTCGAGGGGTCGGTGGGGTCCGCCGCGGTCCCGTCCGCGCGGGGGGCGGCGGTGCCGTCGAGCACCGGCGGGGCGGCGTCACGGGCAGACAGGCGCGGGCCCGGCCGCCGGGGCGCGGCGACGCCGAAGGACTCGCGCAGCTCGGCCTCGCGCTCGTCCATGCCCGCGCGCACGGTGGCGGCGAAGCGGTAGAGCCGGGAGCGCCAGTCCCCGGGCCGGGGGGTGCGTGCGGCGCCGGGGGCGCCCGGCACGGACAGGTCCTGGCCGGGTGAGCGGGCGAACCGGGTGGCGGCGGCGCCGAGGACGCCGCCGGCGGCCACGAGGGCGAGCCTGCCCCAGAAGCTCATGGACGGTCCTCCCCCGGGGTGCCGGGGACCTGCTCGTCGGCGGTCCCGAAGCGGTCGGCCCGGTGGGAGCCCTCCGCGGCGGTGTCGCCCGTGAACGCGCGGCGCACGCCGTGCGAGAACGCGGCGACCTTGATCAGCGGCTGGCCCACGGTGGAGGCCACCAGGGAGGACAGCGCGGAGACGTTCGCGGAGGCATCGGAGACGTTGGTCGTGATGCCGTCCACCTTCTCGAGCTGCGAGTTGGTGGTCGACACGGTGCGGGTGACCTCGTCGATGAGGGGGACGGTCTCGTTGTTGAGCGAGCGGATCGTCAGCCGCAGCTCGTCGAAGACCTTGCCGAGCTTGAGGATCGGCACCGCGAGCAGGAGCACCAGCACGGCGAACACCCCCGCGGCGAGCAGTCCTGCGATTTCTCCACCGGTCATGGGGCGGCGCGCTCCTAGCTGGTCGGGTCGAGGGGGCCGGGACGGCGGGACCGCCCGGGCGTGCGGGGACGGGCACCGGCGCGGTGCCCGGGGATCAACTGTACCGAACGGGAGAGCCCGCGGCGCAGGCGCCGCGGGCTCTCCGCAGGGAAGGCCCTGCCCCCCGGGGGTGTCCCGGCGGCAGGAGCCCGCAGGATCAGGCCATGCGGGCGTAGTACTCCACCACGAGCTGCTCCTCGCAGGTCACGGGGACCTCGGCGCGCTTGGGCTTGCGCACCAGCTTGGCCTGCAGCTTCTCGATCTGCACGTCGAGGTAGCCCGGGGTGTCGGGCAGCACGGCCTGGTGCGCGCCGGCGGCGGCGACCTGGAAGGGCACCATCTTCTCCGACTTGGCGTGCACGTGGATCAGCTGACCCTCCTTGACCTGGTAGGAGGGACGGTCCACCCGCTCGCCGTCCACCAGGATGTGGCGGTGCACGACCATCTGGCGGGCCTGGGCCATGGTCCGGGCGAAGCCGGAGCGCAGGACCAGGGCGTCCAGGCGGGACTCCAGCAGGGCGACCAGGTTCTCACCGGTCTGGCCCTCCTGGCGCTTGGCCTCGACGTAGGCGATGTGCATCTGCTTCTCGCGGATGTTGTACTGCGCCCGGAGACGCTGCTTCTCGCGCAGACGGACGGCGTAGTCCGAGTCGGCCTTCCGGCGGGCACGGCCGTGCTCACCGGGGCCGTAGGGACGGCGCTCGAAGTACTTCTCGGCCTTCGGGGTCAGGGCGATCCCGAGGGCGCGGGACTTGCGCACCTGGCGGCGCGCACGCGTGTTGTTAGCCACGTTTACCTTTCACAATGCGGTGCTCTCCCCCGTCCGGAGTCCGGTGCGGGGGGAGCGTGTTCTGTACGGTCCGGCCTCCGAGGACGGGATCGGTCCCGCCGGAGAGGTGAGGATCAGCCGCAATCCTCCTGTCCTGCAAGCACCGTGGCCGCGCGCCGTGCACCGTGGTTGAGGCGGTGCGCCGGGCGTGCGGGAGCACGGGCCTTGCCGGCCGACGTCCCACTATAGCGTGTGCGGGGGCGTGGCGCGCCTCCGGGTCCTCGCAGCGCTGGCCGGCCTCCGTCCCGGTCCCGGCGCGCCGGAGCGCCGCCCGGGAGTCCCGGACGGCGCTCCGGCGGCGAGCCCTCGGAGAGGACGCGGTCAGTCGACGTCCTCGTCCACCCAGTCGAAGGTCTTGGTGACGGCCTTCTGCCAGTTGCGGAACAGCCGGCCGCGCTCGGCGTCCTCCATCTGCGGCTCCCAGCGCTTGTTCTCGGCCCAGTTCGCGGTGACCTCCTCCGTCCCGGACCAGAAGCCGACGGCGATGCCCGCGGCGTACGCGGCGCCGAGGGCCGTGGTCTCGGTGACCTCCGGGCGGATCACGGGCACCCCGAGCTGGTCCGCCTGGAACTGCATGAGCAGCTCGTTGGCGGTCATCCCGCCGTCCACCTTGAGCTCGGTGATGTCCACCCCGGCGTCGGCGTTCATCGCCTCGACCACCTCGCGGGACTGGTAGGCCGTGGCCTCCAGGGCGGCCCGGGCGATGTGGCCCTTGTTGACGTAGCGGGTCAGGCCCACCAGGGCGCCGCGGGCGTCCGAGCGCCAGTACGGGGCGAACAGGCCGCTGAAGGCCGGGACGAAGTAGGCCCCGCCGTTGTCCTCGACCGACGCGGCCAGGGACTCGACCTGCGGCGCGGAGGAGATGATGCCCAGGTTGTCGCGCAGCCACTGGACCAGGGACCCGGTGACGGCGATGGATCCCTCCAGTGCGTAGACGGCGTCCTGGTCGCCGATCTTGTAGCACACGGTGCTCAGCAGCCCGTTCTCCGAGTGCACCACCTCGGTGCCCACGTTCATCAGCACGAAGCTGCCCGTGCCGTAGGTGTTCTTGCCCATGCCCTTCTCGAAGCACGCCTGCCCGAACATCGCGGCCTGCTGGTCGCCCAGGATGCCGGCGATCGGCACGTCCTTGAGGAAGCCGCGGGTGCGGCCCTGGCCGTAGACCTCGGAGGAGGAGCGGATCTCGGGGAGCATCGACGTGGGGATGCCCATGTCGGCGCAGATCTCCTCGTTCCAGTCGAGGGTCGCCAGGTTCATCAGCATGGTGCGCGAGGCGTTGGTCACGTCGGTGACGTGCACCCCGCCGTCCACGCCGCCGGTCATGTTCCACACCAGCCAGGAGTCGGTGTTGCCCAGGAGCAGCTCCCCGCGCTCGGCCCGCTCCCGGGCGCCGTCCACGTTGTCCAGGATCCACTTCACCTTCGGCCCCGAGAAGTAGCTGGCCAGGGGAAGGCCCACCCGGTCCTTGTACCGGTCCGGGCCGGCCTCCCCGCCGAGCTCCTCCACGATCTTCTGGGTGCGGGTGTCCTGCCAGACGATGGCGTTGTAGACGGGCTCCCCCGTGGTGCGGTCCCAGACCACGGTGGTCTCGCGCTGGTTGGTGATGCCCACGGCGGCCAGGTCCCGGGCGTTGATCTCGGCGGAGGCCTCGGCGTCCGCGACGACCTTGCGGACGTTGCGCCAGATCTCCATGGGGTCGTGCTCCACCCAGCCGGCGCGCGGGAAGATCTGCTCGTGCTCGAGCTGGCCGGTGCTGACGATCGTGCCCCGATGGTCGAAGATGATCGCGCGGGAGCTCGTGGTGCCCTGGTCGATGGCCATGACGTACTTGGTGTCGGTGCTCATGGGTGGTCCCTCACTTCGTGGTGGTGTCGTGGACGGGTCGGTCGGTGGTGGTGCGGACGTCAGGCGGGAACGTTGGCGTACAGCTGGTAGAAGCCGCCGGCGAGCACAGCGCCGATGAGCGGGCCCACGATCGGGACCCAGGCGTAGGCCCAGTCGCTGGAGCCCTTGCCGCGGATGGGCAGGACGGCGTGGGCGATGCGCGGACCGAGGTCACGGGCGGGGTTGATGGCGTAGCCCGTGGGCCCGCCGAGGCTCGCGCCGATGCCGACGACGAGCAGCGCCACGGCCAGCGGCCCGATCTCCGAGGGCGTGTTGCCGAAGAGCAGGATGACGAGGACCAGGACGAAGGTGCCGAGCACCTCGGTGACCACGTTCCAGCCGTACGAGCGGATGGCCGGGCCGGTGGAGAACACGGCGAGCTTGGTCTCCGCGTCCGCGTCCTCGTCGAAGTGCTTCTTGTAGGCGAGGAAGGCGAGGACGGCGCCCAGGAAGGCGCCGGTCAGCTCTGCGGCGAGGTAGACGAGCGTGCTGACGAGGCCGACCGCCACGCCGGGGGCGTACTCCTCGGCGCCGCTGGCCCACAGGCCCACGGTCACGGCGGGGTTCAGGTGCGCGCCGGACTGCCAGGCGACGTAGACACCGGCGAACACCGCCAGGCCCCACCCGAAGTTGATCATCAGGAACCCGCCGGCCAGGCCCTTGGTCCTCGGCAGCACGGCGTTGGCGACCACGCCCGCGCCGAGCAGGATCAGCATCGCGGTGCCCGCGACCTCGGACCAGAAGACGGTGGACAGGGAGATGGGCACGGTAGGCGCGACGGCCTGGACCACAACGTTCGACATCGACAGCACTGCGACTCCTCAGGTGGTGCGGACTGGACGGACCGGCCGCCCGTCGGGGACGGCCGGTGGGGGAGGGTGGGTTGGGGTGGGTTGGTGGACGCGGGGCGAGGTGCGGCGGGACGGGGACCCGGAGGCGCTCAGGCGTCGGAGGGGCGCACGAGCTCCAGGACGTCGGGGGCGGCGGCCCGTGCGGCGGCCGCCGCGGTGTCGTCGGAGGTGCCGGCGGCCGCGTCCTCCGCCGCGCAGCGGAGCCGGTAGGCCTCGACCTCGGCCCCGCGCCGCTGCTCGTCCCAGCCGAGGGCCTCGGCCGCGAGGTCCGCGACCTCCTCGACCGCGTCGAGGCCGTGGCGGGCCTGCTCCCAGGTGAGCCGGGTGCGGGTGTCGTAGAGGTCCTCGAGGTGCAGCGCGCCCTCGTGGGTGCAGGCGTGCACGATCTCCGCCCTCAGGTAGGCCGGGGCGCCCTCCAGCGGGCGGCCCAGGTCGGGGCGCTCCTCCACGAGCTCGGCGATCTCGGTGATCGCCGACCCGTAGCGGCCGAGCAGGTGCCGCACCCGCTCCTCGTTCCAGTCGTACCGGGCGCCCAGGGTGCCGGCCTGGCGGCTCAGCGCGAGGTAGCCCTCGGCGCCCAGCAGCGGCGTGCGATCCGTGACCGAGGGCACGGCCTTGGCCCGCTCCTCGCCCAGGGCGAGGTCCACGGCGTCCTCGGCCATCACCCGGTAGGTGGTGAGCTTGCCGCCGGCGATCGTGATCAGCCCGGGGGCCACCTCGGTCACGGTGTGCTCCCGGGAGATCTTCGTGGACTGCGCGTCCCCGCCGCCCTTCTTCGTCCCCGGCTGCAGCAGCGGCCGCAGCCCGGCGTACGTGCCGATGACGTCCTCGCGGGTGAGCGGGCGGTCCAGGACCACGTTGGCGTGGTCGATGACGTAGTCGATGTCCTCGGCCGTGGCCACCGGGTTGACCAGGTCCTGGTGGTAGGGGGTGTCGGTGGTGCCGATGATCCAGTACCGCGCCCACGGGATGATGAACAGCACGGACTTCTCGGTCTGCAGGATGAGCCCCTTCTCGCCGCGGATCCGATCGCGGGGCACGATGATGTGGATGCCCTTGGAGGCCAGCACCTTCAGCCCGCCCTCGGCGTGCGCCAGGTCCTGCGTCTGCTCGGTCCACACCCCGGTGGCGGCGATGACCGTCTTCGCCCGGACCGTGTGCTCCGCCCCCGTCTCGAGGTCCCGGACGGTGGCCCCCACGACGCGTCCGGTCTCGTCCGTCGGGAAGGCCACCGCCCTGGTCCGGTTGGCGGCGAGCGCGCCGTAGCGCACGGCGGTCCGCACGATGGTCACGACGAGGCGGGCGTCGTCGACCTGGCCGTCCCAGTACTGGACGGCGCCGACCATGGAGCCGGGCTTCACGTCGGGGAAGACCCGCTGGACGCCCTTGAAGCCGTAGTGCCGCTGGTAGGGCAGGGTCGCGACCTTGGCGCCGATGTGGGCCAGGGCGTCGTAGAGGCCGATCCCGGCGGTGACGTAGGGGCGCTCCCAGAAGCGGTGGGTCAGCGGGTAGAGGAAGGGCACGGGCTTGACGAGGTGGGGGGCGAGGAAGTCCAGCAGCAGCTCGCGCTCCCGCAGGGCCTCGGAGACCAGCTTGAAGTCCAGCTGCTGGAGGTAGCGCAGTCCGCCGTGGACGAGCTTGGAGGACCACTGGGAGGTGCCGCCGGCCCAGTCCTGGGCCTCGACGATGCCGGTGCGCAGGCCGCGGGTGACGGCGTCGAGGGCGATGCCGGCGCCGGTGATGCCTCCGCCGACCACGAGGACGTCGAGCTCGGGGCCGCCGGAGAACTCGGCGAGCGCCCGGTCGCGTTCGGTGCTGGAGAGTGCGGGGTGGGCCATGGTGGGGAACTCCTCGGGGCGGTGGGTTTCGGGCCGGTAACGTGCTCTGCATCACACTCTGTCGCGGATTGCACCTATGCTCAAAGCAAATGAACGGACGTGCAGGACATGGAGGGCAACATGCACGGTGATGCCGAGCTCCACCACGCGGCGGAGCTGTACTACGTGCAGGGCATGACGATGGAGGCGGTGGCGGACCGCTTCGGTGTGTCCCGCCCCACGGTCTCGCGGATGCTGCAGGCCGCCCGGGAGCGGGGCATCGTGCGCATCAGCCTCGCCGCTCCCCCGGACGCGGGACACGACCTGTCCCGCCGGCTGCGGGAGGCCTTCGGGGTCACCGTGCACGTGGCGGGCACGCCGCGCACGGCCACGGAGCCGCAGCGGCTGGAGTCCGTGGCCCGGGCCGCGGCGGGACTGCTGGGCGACTGGTTCGGGGACGGGATGACCCTGGCGGTCGCCTGGGGGATCACGACCTCGGCGATCGGGAGCCACCTGCAGCCGAAGGCCACGCGGGACGCCGTCGTGGTGCAGATGAACGGAGCGGTCAGTGCCCGCTCCACGGGTGCGGCGCAGTCCTCGGCGCTGCTCGGGCAGATGTCGGCCGCCTTCGGGGCCGCCCTGCTGCCCTTCCCCACCCCGGCGTTCTTCGACCAGGAGGAGACGCGGCGGCTGATGTGGCAGGAGTCCTCGGTGCGCCGGGTGCTGGCGGTGCGCAACGCGGCGGACCTGGCGGTGTTCAGCGTGGGGGCCTTCCGCGGGCCGATGATCTCCCAGGTGTACAGCAGCGGCTACCTGCCGGAGGACGCGCTCCGGGAGCTGTCCGCGCACCGCGTGGTCGGCGACGTGTGCACGGTCTTCCTGCGGGAGGACGGGACCTACGCCGACATCGACTACAACCGGCGCGCGAGCGGGCCGACGCCCATGGAGCTGCGGCGGATCCCCCGCCGGCTGTGCGTGGTGGCGGGGGACCACAAGGTGCCGGGCGTGGTGGGCGCCCTGCGGGCGGGGGTGGTCACGGACCTGCTGATCGACGAGCGCACGGCCGCGTCGGTGGTGCGGCACCTGTTCGGCCGCTGAGCACGGCGGTCACCGGCCCCGGACGATGCCCCGCAGGATCTCGAGGCGGTGGGCGATCTCGCGCTCGCGGCCGTGCTCGGTGGGCCGGTAGTAGTCGGTGCCGACGAGCTCGTCGGGCGGGTACTGCTGGGCGGCCACGCCGTTGGGCTCGTCGTGGGAGTAGACGTAGCCCCGGCCGTGGCCGAGCTGGCCCGCCCCGGGGTAGTGGGCGTCGCGCAGGTGGAGCGGGACGGGACCGGCCCGGCCCGCGCGGACGTCGGCGATCGCCTCGTTGATCGCGGTGTAGGCGGCGTTGGACTTCGGGGCGGTCGCCAGGTGCGCCACGGCCTGGGCCAGCGGGATCCGGCCCTCGGGCATGCCGATGAGCTGGACGGCGTCGGCGGCCGCCACCGCGGTCTGCAGGGCGGTCGGGTCGGCGGTGCCGATGTCCTCGGAGGCGGAGATGATGAGCCGGCGGGCGATGAACCGCGGGTCCTCCCCCGCCTCGATCATCCGGGCGAGGTAGTGCATCGCGGCGTCCACGTCCGAGCCGCGGATCGACTTGATGAACGCGCTGACCACGTCGTAGTGCTGGTCGCCGTTCTTGTCGTAGCGCACCGCCGCCCGGTCGAGGGCCTCTTCGGCGTGCTCCCGGGTGATCACCGGCACCGGCCGCGCGCGGTCCCCGTCGTCGTCCCCGGCGCCGTCCGCGGCGCCGTCCGCGGCGCCGTCCGCGCCGTCCTGGTCGCCCTCGCCGTGCGGCACCGGCTGCTCCGAGAATGCGACCCCGGCGGCGGCCTCGAGGGAGGTCAGAGCCTTGCGGGCGTCCCCGCCGCACAGGTCCAGGAGGTGCTCGCGCGCCTCCGGGGAGAGCGCCACCTCGCCGTCGAGGCCCCGGGGGTCGGCGACGGCGCGGTCCAGCAGCGCCCCGATGTCGGCGCGTTCCAGGGGCTGCAGCGTGAGCAGCAGCGAGCGCGAGAGCAGCGGCGAGATCACCGAGAAGGACGGGTTCTCCGTGGTGGCAGCCACCAGCACCACCCACTGGTTCTCCACCCCCGGCAGCAGCGCGTCCTGCTGGGCCTTGGTGAAGCGGTGGATCTCGTCGAGGAACAGCACCGTGGTGCGCCCGTGCAGGTCCCGGTCCGTGAGCGCCTCGTCCATCACCCTCCGCACGTCCTTGACGCCGGCGGTGATCGCGGAGAGCTCCACGAACTTCCGGGACACTCCCCGGGCGATCACGTGGGCCAGGGTGGTCTTGCCCGTGCCCGGGGGTCCCCACAGGATGATCGACGATGGTCCCGCCGGTCCGCGGTCCTCCCCCGCCAGCACCTGCAGCGGGGAGCCGGGCCTGAGCAGGTGCTGCTGGCCCACGATCTCGTCGAGGCGGCGCGGTCGCATCCGCACCGCGAGGGGTGCCCGGGACCGGGACCGCCGCGCCCGGCCGGCGGGGCGGGCGCCGCGGTCCTCCTCGTCCCCGGGGGCGCGGGAGCCGGGATCGGGGGCGTCGAGGTCGTCGAAGAGGGAGCCGGTCACCTCCTCAGGCTAGCGGCTGCGCCCGTCGTGGCCTGTCCCCAGGGGGGTCGATGGGCGTACGATCAGCATGCTGATCACGTCGGTGCCACCGGCGAGCGCTCCCCGCTCGCCGACGGCCACGACGACGGCCATGACGACGACCTGCACGGCGCGGGGTCCACCGGGGACCCCGCCCGGCCGTTCCAGGAATGAGGTACCGGTGTTCGAGGCCCCGAGTCTGCTCTTCGCCGCCGCCGGGCTGGCCGTGTTCGCGGCCGCCCTCCTGCCCCGCCTGCTCGTGCGGGCCCCCGTGTCGATGCCCATGGTGTTCCTGGGCGCCGGGGCGGTGGTCTTCTCGCTGGCCGACACCCTGCCCGACCCGGACCCGGTGGCCCACGGCGACGTCACCGTGCACCTGAGCGAGATCTGCGTGATCGTCTCGCTGATGGGCGCCGGACTGGCGCTGGACCGTCCGCTCGGCCTCCGGCGGTGGGCGACGACCTGGCGGCTGCTGGGCATCGCCATGCCCCTGAGCCTGCTGGGGGCGGCCCTGCTGGGGTGGTGGGTGCTGGGACTGAGCGCGGCCGGCGCCGTGCTCGTGGCCGCGGCGCTGGCCCCCACGGACCCGGTCCTGGCCTCCGAGGTGCAGGTCGGGGAGCCCTCGGAGTCCCAGGAGGACCTCGAGGGGGAGGACGAGGTCCGCTTCGGGCTCACCTCCGAGGCGGGGCTCAACGACGGCCTGGCCTTCCCCTTCGTCTACCTCGCGATCGCCCTGAGCGTCGTGGGCACCGCGCCCGGTGCGTGGCTGCCGCACTTCCTCTCCGTGGACGTGGTGTGGCGGATCGCCGTCGGCTGCCTGTTCGGCGTCCTGGTGGGCCTGCTCCTGCGGCGGCTCTTCTTCCGGTCCCGGCTCGACAGCGTCCGCGGGGCGGCGCAGACCGAGGGGTTCGTGGCCCTCGCGGCCACCTTCCTCACCTACGGTCTGGCCGAGATGGTCGAGGGCTACGGCTTCGTGGCCGTGTTCATGTGCGCGGTGACCATCCGGGCGGGCGAGCGGGTGCACGGCGCCCACGGCGTGCTGCACAGCTACATCGAGCAGCTCGAGCGGCTGCTCACCGTGGTGGTGCTCGTGCTCCTGGGCGGTGCCGTGGCCCGGGGACTGCTCGAGGGTCTCACCTGGCGGGAGGTCCTCGTCGCCGCGGCCTTCCTGCTGCTGGTGCGCCCCCTCGCCGGGTGGATCAGCCTGCTCGGCGGCCGGACGGGCCTGTGGGAGCGCGGCGTGCTCGCCTTCTTCGGCGTGCGCGGCATCGGCTCCATCTACTACCTGGGCTACGCCCTGTCCGAGGGGGAGTTCGCCGCGGAGGACCAGGCCCTGTGGCGCATCGTGGGGCTGGTGATCGTCGCCTCGATCGTGCTGCACGGGGTCACCGCGGGGCCCGTCATCACCCTGCTCGACCGCGCCCGGGAGCGCAAAGCACGGGCGGAGACGGGCAGCGAGGAGGCGGCCCCCCGCACGGCGATCTGAGGCCTGCGCCGGGGCCCGCCGGCCGATCCCGGGCCCGCCTCAGCCCCGGCGGGGCCGCTCCAGCTCGGCACTGTCCAGGACCAGGGTGAACGGGCCGTCGTTGACGAGCTCCACCTGCATCGCGGCCCCGAAACGACCGGTCGCCACGCGCGCGCCGAGCTCGCGCAGCGCCTGCACGTAGGCCTCGAACACCGGCTCCGAGACGGGGCCGGGCGCAGCCGCCGACCACGAGGGACGCCGGCCCCGGCGGGCGTCGCCGTAGAGGGTGAACTGGCTGACGGCGAGCACGGGGGCGCCGAGGTCGGCGCAGGACCGCTCCCCCGCCAGCAGCCGCAGCGTCCAGGTCTTCTCGGCGAGCTTCGCGGCGGTCGCGGCGTCGTCGTCGTGGGTCACGCCCACGAGGGCCACGAGGCCCGGCTCCTCGATCGCCCCCACGACCTCTCCATCGACGGTCACGGCGGCCCGGGCCGCCCTCTGCAGAACGATGCGCATGGGCCCCAGTCCACCACAGGCGCGGGCGGACCCGGGACCCCCGATAGCCTCCTCCCATGGCAGCCGCGCCCAGCACGTCCCGACCGAGCACCCTGGTGGCCGAGGTGTTCGCGCCCGCCCCGCTGGTGCTGTCCCTGCTGGTGCTCGCCGGCTGGTCGGGGGCCGGGTGGTCCGGGGCCCTGTGGGGCCTGGGGACGGCGGTGGTCGTGGCGTCGCTGCCGATGCTCGTGCTGCGGGCGCTGGCCCGGCGCGGGCGCGTGGACGGGCACTTGGTGCGCGCCCGGGCCCAGCGGCTGCCGGTCTACGCCGCCACGGGGCTGCTGACGGCCCTCGTGGTGGCCGCGGAGCTCGTGCTGGACGCCCCGGTGGTCGTGCCGGTGACCACGGCGTTCGTGCTGCTGGGCATCCTGGTGCTGCTGGTCGTGACGCTGTGGTGGAAGGTCTCCGCCCACGTGGCGATGGCGGCGTGCTGGGCCGTGGGGCTCGGCGTCCTGCTCACGCCGTGGGCGGCGCTGGCCGCGGCGCCGGTGCCGGTCGCGGTCGCCGTCTCGCGGGTGCGCACCGGGGACCACACCCCGGCGCAGACGGCCGTCGGGGGGCTCATCGGGCTGGGCTACGGTGCCGCCGCCGGCACGGTGCTCTGACCCGGGGGCCGGGACCCCGATCCCGCGCACCACGACTTCGCCGCCCGGACCTCGGGCCACCGGACCTCGGGCGCCCGGACCTCGGGCCACCGGACCTCGGGCGCCCGCGGCGCCGGTTGCCGGGCCGGTTCAGCCCAGGACGGAGAACCCCGGCGGCAGCGGCCGCCGGCCCGTGAGCGCCAGCAGGACCCCGGGCAGGTGACCGCCCTGGGCGGCGACCTCCAGCACCGTCTGCCCGGCGTCGGCCAGGACGTGCTCCGGCGGCCTCCGGTCCAGCCCGCAGGCCTGCGCCACGTCCAGACCGTGGACCGCGAGCTCGAACGTGCGGGTGGGCACGTAGGCGCGCAGCCGGGTGCCGCCCACCACGGTGCGGATCAGGGGGTCCTCCTCGAGCGGCACCTGCGCCAGGGCGTCCCGGGCCCGCTCCAGCGACGCCCGGACGGCGGCCGCCGGGTGCCGGCCGAGCTCGCGGCCGGCGGCCACGCCGCGGGCCGCGACCTCGCCGGGGTCCGTGGTCGCGGCGGAGAGCGCGTAGTACTGGGCCACGGCGGTGCAGGTCTCGTCCTCGGCCGGCACCGTGAGATAGGTGCCGAGCGTGACGAGCGCGCGGTGGGTGTGCCCCACCAGCGCCCGGACGTCCCAGGCGCCCAGGCCCGGACGCGTCCAGTGGTGCGGCCGGAGCTCCCCGACGAGGTCGGCGAACCAGGCCCCGGCGTCGAGGAGGGCGGTGCGGGCGGCGGCGGGATCACGGCTCATGGGCTCCCCTGAAGGCTGCGGGCCGGGCGGGTCCGACCGGTCGGGCGGGACACGGCCCCGGAGGTGCCCGAAGCATACTGCGGGGCGCCGGCGCCGGGGCCGATGTTGCTCCCGGTTGCGCCCGCACATCCCGGTGCGAGGCCCGGGTGGGGGGGCGTCGACCTCGGTGCGGGACACGGGACGGCCCCCGCTGGGCCCGGACGCGACCGGAACGCCGTACGCTCGGAGGAACCCGCGCGGCCGCGCCGGTGCGCGCGCCTGCGGGCCGTCCCGGCCCGTGCACCCTGTGACCTGACCCGTGCCCCTCCCTCCTGTTCCACCGCTGTCATGTTCCACCGCCGTCCCGCTCCGCCGCTGTCCTGCCCAGTCCTTGTCCCGCTCCCGTCCCGGAAGGCCCAGCATGCCGCCCCGCCCCTCCTCACGGACCATGGCCGCCGCCTCGATCGGCGCCCTGACGATCGCCCTGACGGGCTGCGGCCAGGAGGCCCAGGACGTGCAGGAGGTGGACTCCGACTACGCCCAGATCTGCGTCCAGGACCCGGACGGGGAGGGCGGCGCCGAGCCCGTCCGGGTGGACGACGACGAGTGCGACGACGACCGCGGGCCCCGGGTGGGCGGCTTCTTCCCCATGTGGGTGCTCATGAGCTCCACGCGCGCGGCGACCGTCCCGGCGGTCGGCACGCCCGTGCCGCGCTCGGCGGGCTACACCACCGGACGCCCGCCGGCGTCGGCGACCGTGGCCCGCGGACTGCCCCGCGACGGGACAGCCGTGGGCAAGAGCGGCGTCTCGCGCGGCTTCGGCGGGTCGAAGAGCGGCTGGGGCTCCTGATGCGGCGCATCGACGGCCTGGCGCCGCGCCCGGGCTGGGAGCGCACCATCCGCGCCGAGGGGCTCACCTACGCCCTCACCGAGCGGCCCGACGGCCGGCGCTTCTCGTACTGGAACGAGACCGCCGCCTACGTCTTCTCCCCCGACGAGGTGGACGAGCTGGAGTCCGTCACGGACGAGCTGCACCGGATGTGCGCCGAGGCCGCCCGGTACCTGGCCACCGGCGCCCTGGGCACCCTGGGCCTGTCGGAGGCGGCCTTCGAGCTGGCCCAGCACTCCCTCCGGCTGCGGGAGCCCTCGATCTACGGCCGCTTCGACCTGGCCTGGGACGGGACGGGCCCGCCGAAGATGCTCGAGCTCAACGGCGACACCCCCACCGGTCTCGTCGAGGGGGCGATCTGCCAGTGGAGCCGCATGGAGTCGCTGATCCCGGGCCTGGGCGAGGACCACCCGGAGTTCGACCAGCTCAACGGCCTGTGGCCCATGCTCGTGGACCGGTGGCGGCAGCGGCTGCCGTTCTCGGCCACGAAAACCCTGCACGTGGCCTACACCCGGGAGGAGGAGTCCGGGGAGGACGCCGCCAACGCCGCCGTCATCGCGAACACCGCCGTCGAGGCCGGCTACCGGGCCGTCCTGCTGCCGGTCGAGGACGTCCGCTACGACACCCGGTCCCGCGGCTGGGTGCACGCGACCGGGGACGTGGACGACCCCGTGGTGGTGGGCCCGATCGAGGAGATCTTCGCCCTGCACCCGTGGGAGCACATGGTCGACGACGGGCCCGGCGCGTTCGTGCTCGACGACCCCACCCTGATGCACCACTGGTACGAGCCGGCGTGGAAGATGTTCCAGTCCAACAAGCTGCTGCTCGTGGCCCTGTGGCGGTGCTTCCCCGGCCACGAGAACCTGCTGGCCGCCCACCCGGACGGGCCCGGCGACCTGCAGGAGTGGGTGCGCAAGCCCGTGTTCGGCCGCGAGGGGGACGGCATCGAGATGCACGCCCGCGACGTGCGGATCCGCTCGCAGCACCCCCACCCCTCCCCGCTGGACGTGTGGCAGGCCTACACGCCCATCCGGAACTTCCCCGGCTCCGACGGCGCCCCCAACCACCCCGTGATCGGCTCGTGGGTGGTGGGCGAGGCGGGCGCGGCCGGGATCGGGATCCGCGAGTCCGACGGCCCGCTGACCGACTACTACTGCCGGTTCGTGCCCAACGTCATCGACAAGAAGGGTCTGCTGTGACCGCCCACCTCCTCCCCCGGTCGATCTCCACCACGACCTCCGCGGTCATCGGGTCCACCTCGATCGCCCCGCTGTACTCGGCCGTGGTCACCGTCGGGCTGATCCACGCCCTGGTCGGCGCCTGGACCCCGGTGGTGCTGGTCGGCGCCGTGCTCCCCATGGTGGTCGTCTCGATCTGCTTCGCCCATCTGGACGCGCTCTACGAGGACCAGGGCACGGTCTACCGGTGGGCGCGGGAGGCCTACGGCGCGTTCACCGGGTTCCTGGGCGGCTGGGGGCTGTGGCTCTCGGCGACCCTCGTGCTCGCCTCCCTGGCCTGGGTCACGGCCGACTCCGCCCTGTTCGCCCTCGGGATCGGGGCCGGGCCCTGGACCACCACCGCCGTGGCCGCCCTCCTCATGGCGGCCTTCGCGGCGGTGTCCTCGACCGGGATCAGGATCTCGGCCGCCGTGCAGTGGGTCCTGGCCGTCCTGCAGCTGATCGGCGTGGGCGCGCTGGTGTGGACCGTGCGCACCGCGCCGGCCCTCCCGCCCGGCACGGGCGCCGGGGACGGGGAGTGGACCGGCTTCTACGGCGCCGCGGAGCTCGCGACCGGCCCCGGGGTCTCGGCCGGGGACGTGGCGGCCGCCCTGCTGCTGGCCCTGTTCCTGTACTGGGGGTGGGACTCCACGTTCTCGCTCACCGAGGAGTCCACCACCCAGCGGGCCCCGCGGGTCTCCGCGTGGATCGCGCTGGGCGTGGTCGCGGCCGCCTACGCGGCCATCGGCTGGGCCTACGCCCCGGGGTCCTCGGTGGCCTCCCCGCTGCTGGCCGCCCTCGTGGCGGTCTCCGCGGGCGCGTCCATCGGCACCACGATGATCCCCACCTCCCGGGGCCTGATGTCCATGGCCCGCGGCGGGCACCTGCCGCGCCGCTTCCTGTCCCTGTCCTTCGCCACGTGGTCCACCGCCGTGGTGGCCGCCGCCTGGATGGCGTTCTCCGGGCCCCTGTTCGACGACTCGATCGGCATCATCTCGGTGCTCGTGGCCCTCTACTACGGTCTGGCCTGCGCGGCGGTCGCGAAGCTCGGCCGGACCGTCGGCGCGCGGGCGCTCGGCGCGGTGGGCGCCGCGCTCATGGCCGTCGCCCTCGTCATGACGGGCGCGGAGTACGCGCTGACCGCCTCGTGGGTGTGGGTGGGGCTGCTGCTGGCGCTGCTCGTGGTCCCGCTGTGGTTCCTCCTGGGCCGCGGCCGCGAGCCGCTGCCGGGCGCCCACGAGCGCACCCCGCACCTGGAGAGCCTGCTCGACTGACCCCCTCGCCGGCTGTTGCCCTGCCGGACCGCTGGTGCCCGGACCACCATGCCCCGGCCGCAGTCGTGCGCGCGGCCGCGAATGCCGTCGACTCCGCACGCCGGTCTCGGTATCGTCGTCCGGGTGACCCCCACGATCAGCCTGGCCCAGGCGCGCCGCATCGCGATCGCCGCCCAGGGCCTGGACCGTACCCGGCCCCCGGTGGTGACGATGCGGCACGTCACGAGCACCGTTGAGCGCATCGGGCTGCTGCAGATCGACTCGGTCAACGTCCTCGCCCGGGCGCACCTGCTGCCGCTGCTCGCCCGGCTCGGGCCGTACGACACCGCCCTGCTCGATCGGGCAGCGGGCCGGGCGCCGCGCCGCCTCGTCGAGGCCTGGGCGCACGAGGCCTGCTACCTGCCCGTCGCCACCTTCCCGCTCGTCGCCTGGACCCGCCGGCGCTGGGCCGGCATGGACCCCGACGCGCTGGAGGCTCGCCACCCGGGCGTGCTCGAGCTCGTCCGTGACGTCGTCGCCGAGCGCGGCCCGCTCACGGGCCGGGAGGTCGAGGCGTTCGTCGACGCCCGCCACGCGCAGCGCGCCGAGGAAGGGTGGGGCTGGCGGTGGAGCGCCGCCAGGACAGCCCTGGAGATCCTCTTCGACGCCGGGCAGCTCGGCGCCGCGCGCCGCAACGCACAGTTCGAGCGGGTCTACGACCTCGCCGAGCGCGTCCTGCCCCCGCACGTCCGTGGTCAGCCGCCGCCGGACCCGGATGACGCCGTCCGCGAGCTCGTCCGCATCTCCGCCCGCGCCCACGGCATCGGGACCGTCCGGTGCTTCGCCGACTACTTCCGCCTCGGGCAGCGCGTCACCCGCCGCGCTGTCGACGAGCTCGTCGACGGCGGCGAGCTGCTGCCCGTCACGGTCGCCGGCTGGGACCGCCCGGCGTGGCTGCACGTCGACGCCGGCGTGCCGCGCCGCACGGGCGCCCGTGCCCTGCTGGCCCCCTTCGATCCGCTCGTCTTCGAGCGTCGTCGGCTCCTGGAGCTGTTCGGGATGCACTACCGCATCGGGATCTACACCCCGGCCTCCCGACGCACCCACGGCTACTACGTGCTGCCGTTCCTGCTCGGCGAGTCCCTCGTCGCCCGGGTCGACCTCAAGTACGACCGGGACCGCGGCGTCCTCCTGGTCCGCTCCGCCTTCGCCGAGGAGCCGGCGGGTCCCGACGCCGCCGCGGCAACGAGGTGGCCGACGCGCTCCGTCGTCGTCGGGGAGCTGGCGGCCGAGCTGGCGACGACCGCGACGTGGCTGGGCGCGGAGACCGTCGCCGTGGACGAGGACGCGAGAGGGGATCTGACCGGTCCGCTGCGGGGAGAGCTCCGCCGACCGTGTCCGCGCTGAGGCCCGAGGATCCGTCCCGACGACGATCGCGGTGGGCGCAGGCTGGATCGGCCTGCGGCGGGGGCTCGGCACCGCCGTGCTGCTGCCGGACCGAGCACCGGCGCACCGGGAGCACAGCGGGCCGGGTCCGCCCGGAGCGGGCGGACCCGGCCCGCTGGTGCCCTGGCCTAGTGCGCGGCCGCCTTCTCGGCTTTCAGGTCCTCGTCCTGCTTCGCCCCCGGCCTGGCGTCCACCCCGGCCTCCTTGCGCTGCTGGGGGGTGATCGGGGCCGGCGCGGCGGTCAGAGGGTCGAAGCCGTTGCCGGTCTTCGGGAACGCGATGACCTCGCGGATGGAGTCGGTGCCGGCGAGCAGGGCGACCACGCGGTCCCAGCCGAAGGCGATGCCGCCGTGCGGGGGCGCGCCGTACTTGAAGCCCTCGAGCAGGAACCCGAACTTCTCGTCGGCCTCCTCCCTGCCGATGCCCATGACCTCGAAGACCCGCCGCTGCACGTCCTGCTGGTGGATGCGGATGGAGCCGCCGCCGATCTCGTTGCCGTTGCACACGATGTCGTAGGCGTAGGCCAGCGCGTGCTCGGGGTCCTGGTCGAAGGTGTCCAGGAACTCGGGCTTGGGCGAGGTGAACGCGTGGTGGACGGCGGTCCACTGGCCGGCGCCCACCGCGACGTCGCCGGACTCGACGGCCTCGGCCGCGGACTCGAACAGGGGCGCGTCCACGATCCACACGAACGCCCACGCGTCCTCGTCGATCAGCCCGGTGCGGTGGCCGATCTCCACGCGGGCCGCGCCGAGCAGCGCGCGGGAGGACTTCTTCTCGCCGGCGGCGAAGAAGATGCAGTCCCCGGGCTGCGCGCCGGTCGCGGCGGCGAGGCCCTCGCGCTCGGCCTCGGTGATGTTCTTGGCCACCGGCCCGGTCAGGGTGCCGTCCTCGCCGACGAGCACGTAGGCCAGGCCCTTGGCGCCGCGCTGCTTGGCCCACTCCTGCCAGGCGTCCAGGGTGCGGCGGGGCTGGGAGGCCCCGCCCGGCATGACCACGGCGCCCACGTAGGGGGCCCTGAACACGCGGAAGGTGGTGTCCTGGAAGTACTCGGTCAGCTCGGTGAGCTCGAGGCCGAACCGCAGGTCCGGCTTGTCGGAGCCGTACTTCGCCATCGCCTCCGCGTAGGTCATCCGGCGGATGGGGGTGGGGATCTCCACGTCGATGAGCTTCCACAGCGCGGCCACGATGCGCTCGCCGAGGGCGATGACGTCGTCCTGCTCCACGAAGGAGGCCTCGATGTCGAGCTGGGTGAACTCGGGCTGGCGGTCGGCGCGGAAGTCCTCGTCCCGGTAGCAGCGGGCGATCTGGTAGTACTTCTCGATCCCGCCGACCTGCAGCAGCTGCTTGAACAGCTGCGGGGACTGCGGCAGGGCGTACCAGGAGCCCGGGGCCAGGCGGGCCGGGACCACGAAGTCGCGGGCGCCCTCGGGGGTGGAGCGCGTCAGCGTGGGCGTCTCGACCTCGGTGAACCCGTCCTCGTGCAGCATCTCGCGGGCCACGCGGTTGGCGTCGGAGCGCAGGCGCATGATGCGGGCCGGCTCGGGCCGGCGCAGGTCCAGGTAGCGGTGCCGCAGCCGGGCGTCCTCGCCGACCTCCACGTGCTCGTCGATCTGGAAGGGCAGCGCGGCCGCGGTGTTGAGCACGGTCACGGTCTCGGCCATGACCTCGACCTCGCCGGTGGCCAGCGCCGGGTTCTCGTTGCCCTCGGGGCGGCGCTCCACGGTGCCGGTGACCTGCAGGACGAACTCGTTGCGCAGGTGGTGGAAGTCCGCCTCGTCGCGCACCACGATCTGGGCGATCCCGGAGGCGTCGCGCAGGTCCAGGAAGGCCACCCCTCCGTGGTCGCGGCGCCGGCCGACCCAGCCGGCCAGCGTGACGGTCTCTCCGATGTGCTCGGCGCGCAGGGCGCCGAGGTTGTGGGTGCGCAGCACTGAAAAACCCTTCGTTGTTCGGGAGGTGCGGACGGGGCCGCGCGTCTCGCGCGTTGACCCGGTGTTTCCCCGGTGCCCCTACTCTCGTTCCGAGAGACGAGTTTACAGCCCGGCCCTCCGGCACCAGGACGACGACAGGACGCCCATGAGCACCTCCCCCGGCCACCCGGCCCTCGCCCGCCGCCTGGGCGCCCTCGACGCGACCGTGATCGGCGTGGGCTCCATGGTCGGGGCGGGGGTGTTCGTGGCCTTCGCCCCGGCCGCGGCGTTCGCCGGGCCGTGGCTGCCGCTCGCCCTGCTGCTGGCCGCGGTGGTCGCGTGGTGCAACGCGACCTCCACCGCCCAGCTGGCCGCCGTCCACCCCGCGTCCGGCGGCACCTACGTCTACGCGAACCGTCAGCTGGGCCCGTGGCCCGGGTTCGTGGCCGGCTGGGGCTTCGTGACGGGCAAGACCGCGTCCGCCGCGGCGATGGCGCTGACCTTCGGCCTCTACGCCGCGGAGCTCACGGGGGCCGACGACGCCGCGGCGCGGCTGCTCGCCGTGGCCGCCGTCCTCGGTCTCACGGCGGTGAACCTGGGCGGAGTCACCCGCACCGCCCGGCTGACGAAGCTGCTGGTCGCCCCGGTGCTCGTGGTCCTGCTGGCCCTGGTGGTCCTGCTGTTCGGGGGCACCGGGCCCGCCGCGGGCGGGTCCTCCGGGGCGAAGGCCGCGGTGTGGGACGGGACCGGCTGGGGTGTGCTGCCGGCGGCGGGCACCCTCTTCTTCGCCTTCGCCGGCTACGCCCGCGTGGCCACGATGGGCGAGGAGGTCCGGGACCCGGCCCGCACCATCCCCCGGGCCGTGCTGGGGGCGCTGGCGTTCACGCTGCTGCTCTACGGGCTGCTCGGCCTCGGGCTGCTGCGCTTCCTCGGCGTCGACCGGCTGGCGGCGTCGGCCGCCCCGCTCCTGACGGTGGTGCGGGAGGCCGGCTGGACGGCGGGGCCGGCGACCGCGGGCGCCGTCGTCGTCACCGCGGCCGCCGCCCTGGCCACGCTGGGGGCTCTGCTGGCGCTGGTCGCCGGGATCTCGCGCACCGCCCTGGCCATGGCCCGCGAGCGGGACCTCCCGGGGCCGCTGGGCGCGGTGTCGCAGCGGCACCGAGTGCCCTGGGCGGCGGAGCTGGCCGTGGCCGGGCTCGTGGTGGCGCTCGTGCTGGTCGGGGACGTGCGCACGGTCATCGGGTTCTCGAGCTTCGGGGTGCTCGTCTACTACGCGCTGGCCAACCTCTCGGCGCTCACGCTGCGGCAGCGGCCGGGGTGGGCGCCGCGGGCGGTCAACGGGCTCGGGCTGGCCGGCTGCCTGGTGCTGGCGTTCACGCTGCCGTGGCAGTCGGTGGTCACCATGCTCGGGGTCTTCGCCGTGGGCCTGGCCGGGCGCGCCGTGGTCCTGGCACGGCGACGCTGACCCCGGCTCCCCCAGCTCGACCGCCGAGCCCCCACCCCGGGCCGAGCCCCCGGACTTCCTGGTCCATCCCGCCGCCGAGCCCCCAGCCTCCCGTCATTTCCGCCGCCGAGTCCCCACAACCGGACGCCGCCCGCGCCGAGCCCCCAACCTCGTGCCACCATCTCGCGCCGAGCCCCCAACCTCTCGGCGCCGGTGGCGTCGAGCCCCCACTTTCGCCGCAATTCCCCAGAAGAAGTCGGGGGAAACGGCACTGGACTGGGGACTCGGCGGAATGGGCGGAACGGGCGGTCGGAGGGTGGGGCTCGGGAACTCCGGACGGGGCGGGCGAGCGGGTCAGGAGCCTGCGGCTCGCACGACCGGGCGCAGGTCCTCGGCCGGCGGGGTCCAGGAAACCGGGTCGGCGGGGACCTGCTCGCCGGAGCGGATGTCCTTGACCTCGTGGGCGAGCGTCCCGTCCTCGCCGCGGACTGTGAACCACACGTAGGGGATGCCGCGGCGCTCGGCGTACTTGATCTGCTTGCCGAACTTCGCCGCGCTCGCGGAGACCTCGCACGCGATGCCGCGCTCGCGCAGCTGCTGGGCCACGTCCTGGGCCGGGGACCAGGACTCCTCGTCCACCAGCGAGACCAGCACGGCGGTGGGGACCTTGCGGGAGGGCGCGGCCATCCCCTGGGACAGCATGCGCGTGACCAGCCGGGTGACGCCCACGGACAGGCCCACGCCCGGGTAGGTCTTCTTGCCGGTGGACGCCAGGGACTCGTACCGGCCGCCGGAGCACACGGAGCCCAGCTGCTCGTGGCCCACGAGCACGGTCTCGTAGACGGTGCCGGTGTAGTAGTCGAGGCCGCGGGCGATCGAGAGGTCGGCGACCACCGTGCCGGGGGCGCGCCGGGAGGCCTCCCCCACCACCTCGGCGAGCTCGCGCAGCCCCTCCTCGAGCAGCTGGGTGTTCACCCCGAGGGCGCGGACCTGCTCCACGAAGGAGGTGTCCTCCGTGCGGATCGCCGCCAGCTGCAGCGCGGCCTGCGCCTGCTCGGGGGAGGCGCCGACCTCGTCGCACAGGGCCTGGGCGACCCGCTCGGGGCCGATCTTCTCGAGCTTGTCGATGTTGCGCAGCACCCCGGCCGTGTCCTGCAGCCCGATGCCCTGGTAGAACCCCTCGGCGAGCTTGCGGTTGTTGACGCGCAGCACGAACGGCGGGATGGGCAGCTTGGACAGGGCGTCGATCATCACGAGCGCGAGCTCCACGTCGTAGCGGAACGGCAGCGTGCCGTCGCCCACCACGTCGATGTCCGCCTGGGTGAACTCGCGGGCCCGGCCCTCCTGGGGGCGCTCGCCGCGCCACACCTTCTGGATCTGGTAGCGGCGGAACGGGAAGGCGAGGTGCCCGCCGTTCTCCACCACGTACCGGGCGAAGGGCACGGTGAGGTCGAAGTGCAGCGCCAGCTGGTCGTCGCCGCGCTCGGCGGGGGCTGCGCCCTCGTCCTCCTGCAGGCGGGAGACGACGTAGACCTCCTTGTCGATCTCGCCCTTGCGCAGCAGCTGCCCGACCGTCTCGACGGCGCGGGTCTCGATCGAGGAGAAGCCGTGCAGCTCGAAGCTCTCCCGCAGGACGTCGAGGACGTGCAGCTCGACCAGACGCTCCTCCGGAAGCCATTCGGGGAAACCGGACAGGGAGGTCTTGCGGGCCATGGGGACGTGCTCCTCGGGTGGATCGGCGGCGGGACGGGGGACGGCCGGCCCGGACGGGCCCGACCGTTCCGCACTCATCCTAGGGATCTGCGGCCGCCCGGCCCAAAGCACCGGCCGGAGCCGGCCCTCCGCCCGGCCCACCGGCCGGGCGGGCGCACGTCGGCACGCAGGGGGCGGCCGGGTGGGCGCTCGGCAGCCGGAGCAGGTGGTCTCGGTAGTATGGGGCAGACGATTGTCCGAAGCCGGGCGACGACGCCGGGCACGTTCCCGGGGCCGCCGCCGGCGAGAGCGAAAGAGTTTCAGCGGTGACAGAACGTCTCGAATCCGACGACCAGCCCACGCCCCGCCCCGTCCCCACCCCGGGGCCCGTGCCGAAGCCGGGGACCCCCAGGCCGGGCGCCCCGGCGGCACCGGCACAGGCCACCCCCGGTCCGGCTCCCACGCCCGCAGCGGTCCAGCCGCCTGCGGCTCCGGCGGCGGCCCCGGCCCCCGCGGCGCCCCCGGCGGCGGCCCCGGCCCTCGCCTCCCCGGAGTCCGTGGCCCGCGCCCGGGCCTTCGGGCGGGTCACGGAGGACGGCCACGTCTACGTGGTGGTCGACGGCGAGGAGGTCCTCTGCGGCCAGTTCCCGGACGCGACCGAGGACGAGGCGCTGGGCTACTTCGCCCGGAAGTTCGACGACGTCGAGGCCCAGGTGGCGCTGCTCGAGCAGCGGGTGGCCGCGGGCGCGCCCTCGGCGGACATGCAGAGCACGGTGGACCACCTCGCCGAGCAGGTCGGCCAGCGCAAGATGCTCGGGGACGTCAAGGCCCTCGAGTCCCGTCTGGAGGCCCTGCGCCCGGCGATCCGGGACCTGGAGGCCGCCGAGCGCGCCGCCCACGAGGCGCAGCGCGCGCAGAACGTCGCGGCGCGGGAGGCGATCGTCGCGGAGGCGGAGCAGATCGCCGCCCAGGACCCGCAGCGGACGCAGTGGAAGCAGTCGTCGGCCCGGATGACGGAGCTCTTCGACCAGTGGAAGACCCACCAGAAGTCCGGCATCCGCCTGGGCCGGGCCGCGGAGGATGCCCTGTGGAAGCGGTTCCGCACCGCACGCACCACGTTCGACCGGCACCGCCGCGCGTTCTTCTCGCAGCTGGACGCCGACAACTCCGAGGCGAAGAAGGCCAAGGAGGCCCTCATCGCCGAGGCGGAGGCCCTGTCCGGCTCCACCGACTGGGGCGCCACGGCCGCGGAGTACCGCCGCCTGATGGACCGGTGGAAGGAGTCCAAGCGTGCGTCCAAGAAGGACGACGACGCCCTGTGGGCGCGGTTCCGTGCCGCCCAGGACACCTTCTTCGCGGCGCGCAAGGCCGACAACGACCGGATCGACGAGGAGTTCGAGGGCAACCTCGCCGTGAAGGAGCAGCTGCTCGCCGAGGCGCAGGCGCTGCTGCCGGTCACGGACCTCAAGGCCGCCAAGCGGGCGCTGAGCGACATCCTCGACCGGTGGGAGCAGGCGGGAAAGGTCCCGCGTGCCCACATGCGCCGGGTGGAGGCCGAGCTGCGCACCGTGGAGGACGCCGTGCGCCAGGTCGAGGACGAGAAGTGGCAGCGCTCCAACCCGGAGACCAAGGCCCGGTCCAACTCGATGCTCACGCAGCTCGAGTCGAAGATCGAGGACCAGGAGGACGCGCTGGCGCGGGCGCAGGCCACCGGGGACACCAAGCGCGCGGCCAAGCTGGAGGGCGAGCTCGCCACCAGCCGCCAGTGGCTCGAGACGCTGCGCCGTTCGGCGGCGGACCTGCGCTGAGCGGGGACGCACCGGAGGGTCCCGCGGCCGCGCTGTCCACAGCGCGCCGCGGGGCCTTTCGCGTGCCGCGACCGCGGGTCAGAGTGGGCCCATGGACGCCCCGCCCTGGCACCCCGACACCCTGTTCCTGCCCGCGCGGCCCTTCTCGCGCGTCGAGCTCTCCGCCCTGGTCACGGACGGGGTGCTCGTGCCCGTGGTGCTGGAGGCGCACGTGCTGCGCGGGCGCCCGGTGACCCGGGCGGTGAAGATCGCGGCGCTGGAGGCCCAGCTGCCTCCGCACCTGCTGCGGCGCGGGGTGCTCGGGCGGCTCTCCGCCGCGTGGTTCTACGACTGCGCCGGGCGCCCCAGCATCCTGCCGGTGCTGCTGGACAAGCTGCGCCGCACCACCATGTCCCCGGTGCCCGAGGGCCTGGCGCTGCACCAGGTCACGCTGGGGAGCTACGACGTCCACGACGCCGGGCCGGTGCACGTCACCACGCCGCTGCGCACCGCCGTGGACCTGGCCGTGCACGTGCCGGGACGGGAGGGGATCGCGGCCCTGGAGAAGCTCATGCACGCCCCGCACCTGCACTGCCCGCCCCCGCTGGTGCAGACCGCGCTCGAGAGCTTCGAGCGGATGCCCGGCCGGCAGGCGGCGCTGCTGCGGGTCCGCCGCGCCGCCCGGGCCGTCGGCCGCCCCCTCCGGTGACACGGGCGGCTGGGCGGCTCACCGGCCGGACGGCTCCGAGATGGGCCGGTTGCCCGAGGTGCGGTAGACGTCGTAGACCCCGTCGATGCGGCGGACCTGGTTGAGCACGTGGTCCAGGTAGCGCGGGTCCCCCATCTCGAAGGCGAAGCGGGAGATCGCCAGCCGCGACTTCGAGGTGTGCACGGAGGCGGAGAGGATGTTGACGTGGTTCTCGGAGAGCACCCGGGTGACGTCCGAGAGCAGGGACTTGCGGTCGAGGGCCTCCACCTGGATCTCCACCAGGTACACGCTGGACTGGGTGGGCGCCCACTCCACCTCGACCACCCGCTCGGTGGAGGTGAGGGCGAGCATGTTGGCGCAGTCCTTGCGGTGCACGGAGATGCCGGCGCCACGGGTCACGAAACCCATGATCTCGTCCGGCGGCACGGGGGTGCAGCAGCGGGCGAGCTTGACGTAGACGTCCGAGGCGCCCTGGACCGTCACCCCGGAGTCGGACACGCGCGGGCGCACCGGCTGGGTGGCGATCGTGGTCTCCGCGAAGTCCTCCTCCGCGCCGTCGGCCCCGCCGAGGTCGCCCACGATCTTCGCGACCACGTCCTGGGCGCTGACCACGTCGGAGCCGATCGCCTCGTAGAGGGAGCTGATGTCGGTGCGGTGGAAGTCCTGGGCCACCGCGAGCAGGGACTCCTGGGTGAGCGTGCGCTGCAGCGGCAGGTGGTGCTTGCGGAGGGCACGGGTGAGCGCGTCCTTGCCCTTCTCGATGGCCTCCTCGCGGCGCTCCTTGGAGAACCACTGCCGGATCTTGTTGCGGGCCCGCGGGGACCGCACGAACTTCAGCCAGTCCTGCGAGGGCCCGGCGTGCTCGGACTTGGAGGTGAGCACCTCCACCCAGTCCCCGTGCTGCAGCTCCGAGGACAGCGGCACGAGCTTGCCGTTCACCCGGGCCCCGATGGTCTTGTGCCCCACCTCGGTGTGCACGGCGTAGGCGAAGTCCACGGGCGTGGAGCCGGCGGGCAGGGCCATGACCTCGCCCTTGGGGGTGAAGACGTACACCTCGGACGTGTTGATCTGGTAGCGCAGGGAGTCGAGGAACTCGGAGGAGTCCTGGGTCTCCTCCTGCCAGGACACCAGCGAGCTGAGCCAGGCGAGGTCCCCCTCCATGGCCTTCGGGGTGGCGGAGTTCGCCTGGTTGGCCTGGTCCTTGTACTTCCAGTGCGCGGCCACGCCGTACTCGGCGCGGCGGTGCATCTCGTGGGTGCGGATCTGGATCTCCACGGGGCGCCCGTCCGGGCCGATCACCGTGGTGTGCAGGGACTGGTACATGTTGAACTTCGGCATGGCGATGTAGTCCTTGAACCGCCCCGGCAGCGGCCGCCACCGCGCGTGCAGGGCGCCCAGCGCCGCGTAGCACTCGCGCACCGTGTTCACCAGGACCCGCACCGCCTGCAGGTCCTGGATCTCGTCGAAGTCCTTCCCGCGCACGATCATCTTCTGGTAGATCGAGTAGTAGTGCTTGGGCCGGCCGGTGATGGTCGCCTCGATGCCCGCCTCGGAGAGGTCCAGGGCGATCCGCTCCCGGATCTTGGCCAGCGACCGCTCTCGCTGGGGCTGGCGCTCGCCCACCATCCGCACGATCTCCTCGTACACCTTGGGGTAGAGCGCCGCGAAGGCGAGGTCCTCGAGCTCCCACTTGATGGTGTTCATGCCGAGCCGGTGGGCCAGCGGGGCGAAGATCTCGAGGGTCTCGCGGGCCTTCTTCGAGGAGGAGCTCTGGGAGACGAAGCGCCAGGTGCGGGCGTTGTGCAGGCGGTCGGCGAGCTTGATGACGAGCACGCGGATGTCCTTGGCCATCGCCACGATCATCTTGCGGACGGTCTCGGCCTGCGCGGCGTCCCCGTACTGGACCTTGTCCAGCTTCGTCACGCCGTCCACGAGGGCGGCGACCTCGTCGCCGAACTCCGCGCGCAGCTGGTCGAGGGTGTAGTCGGTGTCCTCGACGGTGTCGTGGAGCAGCGCGGCCACCAGCGTGGCGCCCGTCATGCCGAGCTCCGCGAGGATCGTGGTCACGGCCACGGGGTGCGTGATGTAGGGGTCGCCGCTCTTGCGCTTCTGGCCCTCGTGGCACTTCTCCGCGACCTTGAAGGCGCGCTGCAGGACCTCGAGGTCCTCCTCGGGGTGGGTGGCGCGCACGGTGTGCAGCAGCGGCTCGAGGATCGGCGAGTGGTCCATGGGCCGGCCGGAGAGGTAGGACAGGCTCGACCGGGTGCGGTCGCTGCGGCCCGGGAACACGGCCCGGCCCAGCAGGGGCCGGGAGGCGGGCACCACGTAGTGCGTGCCGGCCATGTCCGACCGGCGCGGCGGGGTCGGCGCGGCGCCCTGGCCCGTGGGGACGGCCCCGTCGTCGGACGAGCTCATGACCGGCACTTCCTTCCCATTCGATGCACGCGGGGCGGCGGCCGTGCGGCCGCCGCCCCGGTCGTCGAGCCCGGATCCGGTTCGACAGGTGCTGCTGTGGCGGGCCGCTCCTGCACGGCCCGCCCTACGGTGGCTACAGTCTAGTGCGCGAGCGCCTCCTCGGCGGCACGTTCCCCGGGCGCTCCCGCACGGGCCTCCTGCTCCTGGATGGCGGGCTCCCCGCGGCGCAGCAGCGCGTAGAGGGGCGCGGCCACGAACAGGGTGGCCGCGGTCCCCACGATGATCCCGACGAACAGGGACAGGGACAGGTCCTTGAGCGTGCCCGCGCCCAGGACGAGCCAGCCGATGAACAGGATCGAGCCCACCGGCAGGATGCCCACCACGGAGGTGTTGATCGAGCGCACCAGGGTCTGGTTGACGGCGAGGTTCACCTGGTCGGAGTACGTCCGTCCGGCCCGCTCCGGCGGGGCCGTGCCGTCGAGCAGGCCCTCGGTGTTCTCCCGGACCTTGTCGAAGACCACCACGGAGTCGTAGAGCGAGTAGCTGAGCACCGTGAGGAAGCCGATCACCGCGGACGGGGTGACCTCGAAGCCCACGAGCGAGTAGATGCCGGCGGTGATCGCCACCGAGGCGAGCATGCCGGCGATCGCCGAGACCGACATCTTCCAGGTGCGGAAGTACAGGGCCATCAGGGCGGTGGCCAGGACCACGAAGACCACGAGACCCCGCAGGGCCTGGCTGGTGACGCCGGCGCCCCACGTGGGACCCACGAAGTTGGAGGTGACCTCCTCCTCGCTCACGCCGTAGGCCTCGACCAGGGCGTCCTTGACGGCGAGCGTCTGGTCGTCGTCGAGCTGCTCGGTGCGCACCCGGACGGTCTCCGGGGCGATGTTGGTGACCTCGACCTCCGCGGCGTCCGAGGACCCGGCGACGGCGCGCTGGCCGGTCTCGATGTCCGGGTCGGCCACGGCGGACACGGTGAACTCGGACCCGCCGGTGAAGTCGATGCCGAGGTTGAAGCCGCCCTTGGCGACGGGCACGAGCAGCGAGAGCAGCACGAGGACGCCCACGATCGCGAGCCACTGCTTGGCCCGGGCCACGAAGGGGTACGAGGTCCGCCCGCTGTGCAGGGCGTTGCCGAAATCTGCGAACCGGGACATCAGGCGTTCTCCTCGGGGGTGCGGGCGGCGGACGACGACGCGCCGACCGGCGCCCCGTCCGGTGCTGCCGCGGACGGGGGGTCCTGTGGCGCGGTCCGTCCCGCCCGCCGGCGCCGCTCGGCGATCGTCAGGCCGTCGTGCTCGGCCCCGGGCTCGCGCATCCGTCCGGCGCCCCGGTACAGGGGAACCGCGTCGAGGGCCTCGGGGCTGAGTCCCGAGTGCTTCCCGCCGCCGCCGAAGTACCGGGTGCGGGCGAGCATGACCATCACCGGGTGCGTGAAGAGGAACACGACGAGGAGGTCGGCGATCGCGGTCAGGCCGAGGGTGAAGGCGAAGCCGCGCACGTTGCCCACGGCCACGAAGTACAGGACCGCGGCGGCCAGCAGGTTCACGGCCTTGGACGCGAGCACGGTCTGGCGGGCGCGCTGCCACCCGTGGTCGACCGCCGCTGGGATGGAGCGGCCGCTGCGGATCTCGTCGCGGATGCGCTCGAAGTAGACGATGAACGAGTCGGCGGTCTGGCCGATGGCCACGATCAGGCCCGCCACGCCGGCCAGGGACAGGCGGTAGTTCGCGGACCAGCCCAGCAGGGTGATCGCCAGCCAGGTGAGGACGCCCGCGACCACGAGCGAGCTGATGGTCACGAGGCCCAGCAGCCGGTACTGGAAGAGCGAGTACACGCACACGAGTACCAGGCCGATGATCCCGGCGATGATGCCCATCCGCAGCTGGTCGGCGCCGAGGGTCGCGGAGATCTGCTGCTCCGACTGGATCTCGAACCTCATCGGCAGCGCGCCGTACTTGAGCTGCTCGGCCAGGAACTTGGCCTGCTCCTCGGTGAACTGGCCCGTTATCTGGGCCTGGCCGTCGGAGATCACGGCGTTCATCGACGGGGCGGAGACCACCTGGCCGTCGAGCAGGATCGCGAACTGGCTGCGGGGGTCGCCGGGCGTGGCGCTGCCGATGCCGTAGAGCCGCTCGGAGAGCTGCCGGAACGTGTCCGTGGCCTCGGGGCCGAACTGCAGGTTCACGGCGAACTGGTTCAGGGACACGCCCTGGGAGTTCTGGGCCGTGCCGTAGGAGGCGTCCTCGATCCCGGTGCCCTGGATCTCGACCGGGCCCAGGAGGTACTTGGTGGCGGTCTCGGGCTCGCAGGCGACGACGGGCGCGTCGGCGTCCTGGGCCTCCCGCTCCTCCGGGGACTGCGGCACGGTGCAGTCGGTCTCCTCGAACTCCCGGAACAGCTCCGGGGTGATCCAGTTGGGGTCGGAGGCGTCGGTGGGCTCGGCGGTGGGCTCGGGCACCTCGTCGTCGGCGACGCGCTGGTCCTCGGGCACCGGCTCCGCGGCGGCGGTGGTGAGCACCGGCCGGAAGTTCATCTGCGCCGAGGTCTGGATGAGCTCCCGGGTCTGCGCGGAGGGCACGCCGGGCATGGAGACCACGATGTTGCTGCCGGACTGGGTGGCGATCTCCGCCTCCGCCACGCCCGAGCCGTCGACGCGCTGGCGGATGATCTCCACGGCCTGGTCCAGCTGCTCGGCGGTGATCTCCTGGCCGGCGTCCTCCCCCTGCAGGGACGGGGAGAGGATCATCTGCGTCCCGCCCTCGAGGTCGAGGGCCAGCTTGGGCCCCCAGCCGGCGCGGTCGGTGCCCGTGCCCCAGGCCAGCAGCCCGGCCAGCAGGGCGAGCAGCACGATCAGCCCGATCAGGGACCGGCGCGCGGTCGAGAGGGCGGCCCGCACCCCCGAGCGCGCCGGAGCGGTCGAGCCGCCCCGCCCGGACGGGCCGTCCGGTGCGGCGGGTCCCGGGTCACCGGGGGTCTTGCGTGTGGTCAGTGCCATGGTCTTCCTTACGAACGACGGCCCGGTGGGGCCGGGCCTGTGCATGGGAACGGGCCGACCATCGGTCGGCCCGTCGTCCCGCGTGGGGGGTCAGTCGTTGCGCTGCCCGGGATCGCGCCGGGCGTCGTCGTCCAGGGGGTCGACCGGGGTCGACCCGGCGCCGGTGGCGTCGGGCTCGATCACGGACGCCTCGGTCCGGGTCTCGGGAGCGGCGGCGGCGGGGGCTGCCTCGTCCTCGACGACCGTGGTGACGGTCTGCAGGTGCACGGTCACGGCGGTGCCGGGGGCGATCTCGAGGACGACCTTGTTGGTGTCCCGGTCGATCGAGCGCACCGTGCCGTAGAGGCCGTAGTTCGTCATGACCTCGGTGCCGGGGCCCATGGCCGCCTGCTTCTCCTTGACCTGGGCCACGGCCTTCTTCTGCCGGCGCATGGGCAGCCACAGCAGGAGCACCATGGCCACGAGCATCAGGGGCAGCAGCCAGGCGGTGCCGCCTCCCGAGGGCTGGGCGGCCTGGGCGGGGAGGGACTGGGCGAGGAGGAGCGGGCTCACGGACTTCCGTTCGGTCGGTGGTGGGTGTCCTCACCATGGTAGGGGATCGAGCCCTCCAGCGTCCTGGACGGCACCCGGAGAGCCGGCCCGGGTCCGGGGCGGCGGCCGCCCTCAGTCCTCGAA
The DNA here is from genome assembly GCF_054784195.1 of Kocuria himachalensis. NCBI lineage: Bacteria > Bacillati > Actinomycetota > Actinomycetes > Micrococcales > Micrococcaceae > Kocuria > Kocuria himachalensis. The sequence continues at coordinate 197,453 of NZ_BAAGPL010000024.1, read as the reverse complement.
CAGGGACGGGACGTCCTCGGCGGCGGCCGGGGCCGTGCCGCCGAAGGCGGCGCGCAGCCCGGGGTCCTTGAACGCGGCGTGCTCGGGAGGGCGCAGACCCAGGTGGTCCCAGGCCGCGGCCATCGCGATCCGGCCCCGGGGCGTCCTGCCGAGCAGGCCCTCGCGGACCAGGTAGGGCTCGGCCACGGTCTCGACCGTCTCGGTCTCCTCCCCCACCGCGATCGCGAGGGTGGACAGGCCCACCGGGCCGCCGCCGAACTTCGTCACGAGCGCCTCGAGCACCGAGCGGTCCAGGCGGTCGAGGCCGCGGGCGTCCACCTCGTACATGTCGAGGGCCGCGGAGGAGGTGCGGGAGTCGATCCGGTCGATGCCGTGCACGAGCGCCCAGTCCCGCACCCGGCGCAGCAGCCGGTTGGCGATGCGCGGGGTGCCCCGGGACCGGGAGGCGACCTCGGCGAAGCCCTCCGCGGTCATCGCCAGGTCCATGAGCCCGGCGGAGCGGCGCAGCACGAGCTCGAGCTCCGCCACGGAGTAGAACTCGAGGTGGCCGGTGAAGCCGAAGCGGTCGCGCAGCGGACCGGGCAGCAGACCCGCCCGGGTGGTGGCGCCCACGAGGGTGAACGGCGGCAGGTCCAGCGGGATGGACGTGGCGCCGGCGCCCTTGCCGACCACGATGTCCACCCGGAAGTCCTCCATCGCCATGTAGAGCATCTCCTCGGCGGGCCGGGACATGCGGTGGATCTCGTCGAGGAACAGCACCTCGCCCTCGGTCAGGGAGGACAGGATCGCGGCGAGGTCACCGGCGTGCTGGATGGCCGGGCCGGAGGAGATCCGCAGGGGCGCGCCCATCTCCTCGGCGATGATCATGGCCAGGGTCGTCTTGCCCAGGCCGGGGGGCCCCGAGAGCAGGACGTGGTCGGCGGAGCGGCCCCGCAGCCGCGAGGCCTCGAGCACGAGGGACAGCTGCTGGCGCACCCGCTTCTGCCCCACGAACTCGTCGAGGTTCGCGGGCCGCAGCGCCGACTCGAGCTGCTTCTCGTCGGGCTCGTCCTCCCCCGAGACCAGCCGGTCCCGGGAGTTCACGGCGGCACCGTCCTCGCGGGCCACGATCAGACCCCCCGCTCCGCGGGAACCCGGGGTCCGGCCTTGGCCGCGCCGAGCCACCCGAGCACGGTGCGCAGGATCGTCGGGACGTCCCCGGAGGCGGCGAGCTCCTCCCGGCCGGCGAGGGCGTCCGCGATGCCCCGGGCGGCGTCCTTCTCGTTCCAACCCAGACCCACGAGGGCCTCGAGCACCTGCGCCCGCCACGGCTCCACCGGGGCGGCGGCAGGCTGGGCGGGACGGTCCGGGACGATGAGCTTGTCGGCGAGCTCCAGCACGATCCGGCGGGCGCCCTTGGGGCCGATGCCCGGGACGGTCGTGAACGCCTTGGCGTCCCCCTGCGCGATGGCGCGGTGGACGGCGTCCGGGCCGAGCACGGAGAGCACCGCGAGGGCGGTGCGGGGGCCCACGCCGCTGACGCCGAGCATGATCTCGAAGACCTCGCGCTCGGCGGGGCTGCGGAAGCCGAAGAGCAGCGGGGACTCGTCCTTGCGGGCCACGTATGCCGTGTCGAGCCGGACCTCTCCGCCGATCCGCAGACCGGACAGGGTCTCCGGCGTCGCCTGGACCTGGACGCCGAACCCGCCCACCGCGACGACGGCGGTGGTGAGGCCGACGTGCTCGACCTGTCCCGTGATGGACGCGATCACCGCGCAACTCCTTCCCGTGCCCGGCGGGGGCCGAGGACGGTCGATCGAACAGATCTACGAATGACGACCACTCTAGCAGTGGACCCCGACTCAGCGGCGCCCGCCCCGCCTGGCGCGGTGCTCCGCCTCCGCCCAGGCCCGCTGGGCGGGGGTCATGCCGGTGCGGGCGGCGGCCAGGGGTCGGGCGCCCTGGTGCGTCTCGGTCCGGGCCGTCGCGTCCACGCCCGTGCCGCCGCCGCGCCAGCCGTGGCAGATGGCGATGGCCAGGGCGTCGGCGGCGTCGGCGGGCCGGGGCGCCTCCTCGAGCCGGAGGATGCGCACGACCATGCGGGCCACGGACGCCTTGTCGGCGCGCCCCTCCCCCGTCACCGCGGCCTTGACCTCGGACGGCGTGTGCCAGGCCACCGGCACCCCGTGACGGGCCGCCGAGGCGATGACCGCGCCGGAGGCGTGGGCGGTGCCGATCACCGTGTTCACGTTGGTCTGGGCGAACACGCGCTCCAGGGCGAGGGAGTCGGGGTGGTACCGCTCGATCCACCGCTCGGTGGCCTCCCAGATCCGCAGCACGCGCACGTCGAGCGGGTCGGCGGCGTCCGTGCCGGCCACCCCGACGTCCACGAAGGACGCGGTGCGGTTGCCGGCCATGTCGATCAGGCCGAACCCGCACCGCGTCAGCCCGGGGTCGACCCCGAGGATCCGCTGCGTGGCCGTGGTCAGTCCTCGGAGTCGAGCTGGGCGAGGACCTCGGCGGGGATGTCCGCGTTGGCGTAGACGTTCTGCACGTCGTCGAGCTCCTCGACGGCGTCGACCAGGCGCAGGAACTTCCGGGCGCCCTCGGCGTCGAGCTCCACGAGCATGCTCGGGCGGAACTGCGGGTCGTCGTTGTTGTACTCGAGCCCGGCCTCGTCCAGGGCCGCGCGGATCGCGGGCAGGTCGGTGGCCTCGGAGACGACCTCGAAGACGTCCTCCTGCTCCACGACCTCGTCGGCGCCGGCGTCCAGGACGGCCATGAGGACGTCGTCCTCGGTCAGCCCGTCGGTGCGGGTGACCTCCACGACGCCCTTGCGCTCGAAGAGGAAGGCCACGGAGCCGGAGTCGGCCATGGTGCCGCCGTTGCGGGTCACGGCCACGCGCACCTCCGAGGCCGCGCGGTTCTTGTTGTCGGTGAGGCACTCGATGTACAGCGCCGTGCCCTGCGGGCCGCGGGCCTCGTAGAGGATCTCGGTGTAGTCGACGACCTCACCGGTCAGGCCAGCGCCGCGCTTGACCGCACGGTCGATGTTCGCCACCGGCACCGAGTTCTTCTTGGCCTTGGACACGGCGAGGTCCAGTGCCGGGTTGCCCGCGGTGTCGGGCCCGCCCATCCGCGCGGCCACCTCGATGCCCTTGATGTACTTGGCGAAGGCCTTCGCGCGCTTGGCGTCGATCGCGGCCTTCTTGTGCTTGGTCGTGGCCCACTTGGAGTGTCCTGACATGCGTCCCTCCTCGGGAAGTCGTTCGCGGTCGGCCGGGACGCGTCGGTCGTCGTCCCGGCACGGCCCGCCCCGGCGGTGGCCGGGACGGGCCGGAGAAGTCCTGCTCCATTCTACCGGGTGCTCCCGCTCCCGGCCGGGGGGTCTAGCGGGGCCGGGCCTGCGCGACCTCCCGGGCCCGCTCGGCCAGGGTGTCGTCCAGCGGTGCGGCGTCGAAGGCCCCGAGCCGTCGTTCCACGGCGGCGCGGATGAGGTGGTCGGCCACGGCGGGGTTCTTGGGCAGCATCGACCCGTGCAGGTAGGAGCCCACCACGTGGTGCACGCGGGCGCCCTCGGTGCCGTCCTCGCCGTTGTTGCCCGCGCCCTTGACCACCCTGCCCAGCGGCGTCTGGTCCGGGCCGAGCCGGGTGACCCCGGAGTGGTTCTCGTAGCCGACGACGGTCCCGAACTCCGGGGACTCCAGCACGATGTTGCCGATCAGGCGCGTCGGCCCGCCCACCGTGGTGAGGTCGAGGATCCCGATGCCGGGCAGGGTCTCGCCGGCGCCGGTGCGGAACTCGTGGCCGAAGAGCTGGTAGAGACCGCAGATCGCGAGCATCGGCACGCCGTCGGCGGCCATGGCCCGCAGCTCGGGGGCGATCCGCTGCAGGTCCTCCTGGACCCGGAACTGCCCGGAGTCCTGGCCGCCGCCGCCCACGAGGAGGTCGGCGTCGGGCGGGAACGGGTCCCCGGGGTTGTGGTCGCTCAGCCGCACGGCGTAGCCGTACTTCTCGAGCCGGCGCTTGAGGGTGAGGGTGTTCCCCCAGTCCCCGTAGATGTTCATGTCCCGGGGGTAGAGCTGGACGAGGTGGACGGTGCGGTCGGTCACGGGGGCTCCGCTCAGATCTCGGCGACCTCGGCCACGCGGGACAGCTCCCGGCGCAGCTCGAGCATGGACGTGTAGGTGCAGAAGACGCGCATGGGACGGTCCCCGGCCCCGGCGACGAAGCGCTGCAGGGCGTCGCCGAGGCCCGGGACCACCTCGCGGACCCCGACCTCGTCGTAGTCCAGGCGCAGGGCCATGTCCCACGCCCGGGTGCCGGCCACCACGTCCACGCCGCCCGGGCGCAGGGAGTGGAAGTCGACGTCCCACAGCCAGGAGACGTCGCGGCCGTCGGCGTACTCGTCGTTGATGGCGATCATCGTGGCGTAGTCGCCCGGCCGGGCCGAGGCCAGCGAGAGGCGGAACCCGGCGGGGTTCTTCACGAGCAGCAGCTGCAGCGGCCGGCCGGCCACGGTGATGGTCTCCCCGCGCCCGAAGGCGGGGGTGACGCGGGAGAGCTCGTCCACCAGCGCGGCGCGGTCCGCGTCCGGGCCGGCCACCGCGAGCGCCAGCGCCAGCGCGGCGGCCGCGTTGTACATGTTGTAGACGCCGTAGAGCTCCACGGTGGTCTCGACGGACTCGCCGCCCACCGTCAGCCGGACCCGGTTCGCCTCGAAGGACGTCAGCTCCACGTCGGCGGCGGGCCGGGGCGCCAGCTCCGCCTCGTGGTCGGCCTCGGCGTCGGGCCCGCCGGCCGAGCGCATGTCGTCGTCGGAAGGGAACAGGGGCCGCAGCGGCGCGGACAGCCCGAACCAGCGGGTCCGCGTGCCCTCGGGGACGTGCTCCGCGAGGGACACGATCCGGGGGTCCTCCCGGTTGAGCACCACGGTGCCCGTGGTGGCCGCCGCGATCTGGGCGAGCATCCGCCGGGTGGTGTCGATCTCGCCGAAGCGGTCGAGCTGGTCGCGCATGACGTTGAGCAGCAGCGCGTGGCGCGGCTTGACCTGCTTGACGAAGTGCACGGCGTGCGCCTCGTCGAGCTCGAGCACGGCGATGTCCGCGTCGAGGCGGCCGGTGAGGCTCATCTCCCCGAGCAGGGCGGCGGCCACGCCGCGGACGAAGTTGGAGCCCGTGCGGTTGGTGAAGACCTTGTACCCCTGCGAGCGCAGCAGCTGGACGGCCATCTTGGTGGTGGTCGTCTTGCCATTGGTGCCGCTGATGAGCACCACGCCGTGCGGCAGCTTCGCGAGCTCCTCGGCCACGAACCCGGGGTGCAGCCGCTCCATCACGAGGCCGGGGAAGGCGGAGCCTCCGCCGCGCAGTGTGGTCAGGTACCGGATGCCTTGGCCGAGCAGGCGCACGTGGGGTCTGGACATGCGCTCCATCCTATGGTCTGCGCCCCTGCGGCGGCGGGCACCCGGGTGCGCCCGGGGCAGGCGGGCCGCACGTCCCCGGGCCGCAGAGGTGACGGGCGACGACGACGGACGACACGGTGCCGCCGCCGGGTGCTGTGGTCGGGTGGCGCACCGGCCGTAGGGTCGGACCATGAACGCCGCCGGACCCGCCGTCCCTCCCCGCCGGCCGCCGCGCTGGTGGGTGGTGCTGGCGTGCCTCGGCGGGGTGCTGGTGTCGGGCGGGGCGCTGCTGGTGCTGCTCCACCCGGCCGAGGCGTCGTTCGGGTGGTTCGCGGACAACCCGCTGGACGGTGCGGCATTGCCGGCCGTGACCCTGGTCACCCCGGAGGCCGCGGCGGGGTGGGCCGGTGTGCTGGCCGGGTTCGTCCTGTGGGCCTTCCGCGCCGGCTGGCTCGTGGGCCGGGGCGGGCCCGCCCCGCGGCGGTGACGGGAGGATCGAGGACCTCGGCCCCGCCGTGCCCTCAGGTCAGACCCCGTCCGCCGTCGGTGGTGAGGACCTGGCCCGAGGTCATCCAGACCACCCGACCGGCCCTCGTCTCGTGGACGGGCCCGGTCCGCCCGGTCCGGTCGCAGGCCCCGTCCACGAGGTCCTCGACCGCCGCCGCGTCCCGCAGGTCCGCCTGCACGTCGCCGAGGACCGCACCGTTCTGCAGGGGAGTCCTGCCCTGCAGGGGGTGTGCGGCGGAGGGGTGGGTCACGCCGGTGCTCCTGTCGTCCGCGGGCGGCGGCCCTGCTGCTCCGGTCCCTGCTGCGGAGGGTCGAGCAGTGCGTCGACGGCGTGGATCTCGTTGCTGAGGCCGGTGCCGTCGAGGCCGTCCAGCGGGGTGATGTCCACGACGATGCCGGTCTGCACATCGAGGTGCACGCGGTAGACCGTGGCGAGGTCACCGCTGGTGAGGGTCGGGTCCTCGCGGCCGTACTCGAGGATCCGGCTGGCGGGACCGTCCAGCAGCGGGCAGCAGCCGCACCGCGGGGTGTAGCCGTTCTCCCAGTCCTCGCCGGCGCCGAGCAGCGGCCGGCAGGCGGCCGACCAGGTGAGGCGGCCCCGCAGCGTCGTGGCGACGACCTCGCTGACGTCCACCCCCTGGCTCAGCTCCGCCGGGTCGAGCATGGCCGTCCACCGGTAGTCCTGCCACATCGGATCGCCGTGGTCGTGGTTCCAGTCCTCCGGGCGCCGGGCGACCAGACCGTCCGGACGCAGCACCACCGCCGGCTCCGGTTCCGGTTCCGGTTCCGGCGGTGACGGAACGGCGCACGCCGCGTCGTCGTCGTTGCAGGTCACCAGACTCACCGCCTCGCCGTAGGGCGGCCCTTCGGCGACCTCGACACCCCCGGAGGAGCGGACGACCACACGGCCGAGCCGCCGGTCGAGCCAGGCCTCGACCGGTCCACCGTCCGGAGCGCTCCCGGCGTCCCGCTGCCGCCGGTGGGTGAAGTGCACGGTGGTGAACCGCCACGGCGAGCTGCGCGCCAGGGCGCGGAAGTCTTCGGCCGTGGGGAGTTCGGGCAGGGAGTCGGCGCTCATGCGACCGAGTAGAGCACATCCCGGGAGCCGGCTCCTGGGGGCCGGGTGCGCCCGGCCACGAGCTGTCGGTACTGTCGGACCATGACCGGGCACGAGCTGTTCCCCATCGTCAACTGTGCGGATCTGCTGAGCACCCAGGCCTTCTACGAGCAGGTGTTCCACGCCGTGCAGACGTACCGGTTCCCGGAGACGGGTGAGCTGGCCTTCCTCGTCCTGCGCGTGGGAGACGGTCAGCTGGGCCTGGGCGTCGGCACCACGGCGGGGCTGTACGGCGACACGCCGCTGCCCGCGACCGGCCACGCGGTGGACCTGTGCGCCTATGTCGAGGACCTGGCGGCCGTCCTCGAGGCCGCCCGCCGGGCCGGTGCCGCCGTGGCTGTCGATGCCGAGGCCATGCCGTGGGGCGAGACCGTCGCCTACGTCCGTGATCCCGAGGGCACGATGCTGCTGGTCGTCCAGGCCGGCCCGGAGTGACAGGCCCCGGGCATCGGCCCGCGGGCCGGCCCCCGGAGCCGAAGCACACCACCGACGAGCAGGCAGAGGAGTCGATGTCAGTGGATCCCGACGCCGACCCGGTTCCCCCGGAGAGGTCCGCCTCTCCCCCGCGCCCGCGCGCGGAGCCTTCCCCGAGGGCCCCTGCGGAGACCCTGCCCGCTGCCGGAGCCGACGCGCAGCGGCGGGAGGTCCAGGCCGCGCTGGGCCGGCGGGTGGCTCCGCTGTGGCCGGCGCACGCAGCCGTGCGGCCGTCGACGACGGCGCCGACCCGGTGGGACTGGCAGCAGGTCTTCCGCCGGGCCGGACTGGAGCTCCAGCACCACGCGCTGGTGCTGCGCCGGATCACCACCGCCTACGTCGTGGCCGTGGCCGGGCCGCACTTCGAGGCCGGGTGGACCGTCGCCGACGTCCTGCATGCCCTGGACTGGACCCCGCAGGGCGTGCGCTACACCCACGACTCGGTGACCGGGATCGAGCACCCCGGCGCCTGGTTCGCCGCCCGTCTGCGCACCTGGACCCACCAGGACGGCACCCCGATGCGCTCTCCGGACCAGCGCGCCGCGGCGGAGGCCGAGCAGCGCCGGGCCGAGGCCGTGGCGGCCGCCCGGCGCCACGCCTCCCGTCGGCCCCCGTCGCAGCCCGCCGGGGTGGAGGCCGGGGCTGTGGGAGCGGCCGTAGAGCCGCAGGCGGCGACGGACCCGGATCGGCGGCCGTTCCGGGTGCGCTGGGCCGCCCAGATTGCCGCCGGCCGGGCGGAGGCGAGCCGCCGGTCAGGCCGTCCGTGAGCCGGGTGCGCGGATGCACCCGGCAGGGGGTGCGCCTTTGAGGGTGGGGATCAGCCTCCCCGGGCGAACGATCCGGGATTCCGGGGACGAGCCCCGCGCCGTCGGCGCCACCGCGGACACGGCCTGGCCGGTGCCCGTCGGGAGACGGGCACCGGCCAGTGCGCCGGGCGGGGTCCTACCGGACGGGCAGCCCCGTCTCCTCCGAGGCCTCCGGGGCCGTGGGGGCGGCGATGGCGTGGGCCGCGGCGATCTCGTGCACCCGGTCCCGGCACCGGTACCAGCCGAGGACCAGCAGGGGCACGAGCAGGAGCAGGGAGGCGACGGTCCAGGTCCCGATCGGGGAGTCGAAGGCCATCAGCACGACCACGGTCACGAGGAACGCCAGCGTCAACCAGCCGGTGAAGGGCGCGCCTGGGAGCCGGAACCCGGGGCGCTCCGCCTTGCCCTGTTTCGACCACGCGACGAGCCGCAGGTGGCAGAGCATGATCATCCCCCAGGCGCTGATGATGCCGACCGAGGCGAGGTTCAGCACGATCTCGAAGGCCTGGGCCGGCACGAGGGCGTTGAGCACCACGCCCAGCACGGCGACCGCCGCCGTCAGCACGATGCCGCCGTACGGGACGCCGGCCCGGTTCATCCGGCCCGCGAAGCGGGGGGCCGAACCGGCCAGGGACATGGAGCGCAGGATCCGGCCGGTGGAGTAGAGCCCGGCGTTGAGCGAGGACAGGGCCGCGGTGAGCACCACGAGGTTCATCACGGTGTCCATGCCGGCCACGCCGATGGAGCCGAAGAACGTCACGAACGGGCTCTCCCCCGCCTGGTAGGCGGTGTAGGGCAGGAGCAGGGACAGCAGGGTCAGGGACCCGACGTAGAAGACCGCGATGCGCACGATCACCGTGTTCACGGCGCGCGGCATGACCTTCTCGGGGTGCTCCGTCTCACCGGCCGCGGTGCCGATCAGCTCGATGGAGGCGTAGGCGAAGACCACGCCCTGGATCACGACGACCGCCGGCAGCAGACCGTTGGGCAGGAGCCCGCCGTTCTGGCCGATGAGGGACAGGCCCACCTCCTGTCCGTCGGCCGGGGTGCCGAAGAGCACCAGCCAGATCCCGACCACCAGGAACGCGGAGAGCGCGGCCACCTTGATGAGGGCGAACCAGAACTCGAGCTCGCCGAAGACCTTGACCGAGACGAGGTTCAGCCCGAGGACGAGCAGCAGGGCGGCCAGGGCGTACTGCCACTGGGGGACGTCCCCGATGGGCGCCCAGTACCGGGCGAAGAACTTCATGTACAGCGCCACGGCCGTGATGTCCACGATCGCGGTCATGGCCCAGTTGAGCCAGTACAGCCAGCCGGTGAAGAAGGCCGCCTTCTCTCCGTAGAACTCCCGGGCGTAGGAGACGAACGAGCCGGAGGACGGGCGGCGCACGACGAGCTCGCCCAGCGCGCGCAGGATGAGGAACGCGAAGAAGCCGCAGACCGCGTAGACGAGCACGAGGGCGGGCCCCGCGCTGGCCAGCCGCCCGCCGGCGCCCATGAACAGGCCGGTGCCGATGGCGCCGCCGATCGCGATCATCTGGATCTGCCGGGGCTTGAGCCCCTTGTGGTAGCCCTCGTCCTCCGCGTGGAGCACGTCGAGGGCGGCGGTCGGTGGCTGGGCCGGGGTGGCGTGGCGCCGGTCCGGGTGGTGGACGGACACAGGGGGCATGGCTCGGTCTCCTTGGTGGTGGCGGAAGAGCTCGTGGACGGGTCAGACGGTGAGGTTGGCGAGGCGCTCCGGGCGCAGGATGCGGCCCAGCTCCTCGGCGGTCAGCAGACCGCGCTCGCGCACCAGCTCCGCGACGCCGGCGCCCGTGACCAGGGCCTCCTGAGCGATCGCGGTGGCCGTGGCGTAGCCCAGGTGGGGGTTCAGTGCGGTCACCAGACCGATGGAGTGCTCCACGGAGGCGCGCAGGTGCTCCTCGTTGGCGGTGATGCCGCGCACGCAGCGCTCCGCGAGGGTGGTGGCGGCCGCCCGGAGGTGGCCGACGCTCTTGTGCAGGCTGTGGACGATGATCGGCTCGAAGGCGTTGAGCTGCAGCTGTCCGCTCTCGGCGGCCATGGTGATCGTGACGTCGTTGCCGATGACCTCGTAGGCGACCTGGCTGACGACCTCGGGGATCACCGGGTTGATCTTGCCCGGCATGATCGAGGAGCCGGACTGCACGGCGGGCAGGGTGATCTCGCCCAGCCCGGCCCGGGGCCCGGAGGAGAGCAGCCGCAGGTCGTTGCAGATCTTGGACAGCTTCACGGCCACCCGCTTGAGCACCCCGGACAGGTGCACGAAGGACCCGACGTCCTGGGTGGCCTCCACGAGGTCGACGGCGGTGACCAGCGGCAGGCCGGTGACGGCGGCCAGGTGGCGGCAGGCCGCGGCGGCGTAGCCGTCCGGGGCGTTGAGCCCGGTGCCGATCGCCGTCGCCCCGAGGTTGATCTCGTGGACCAGGAGGCTCGCCTCGGCCAGGCGCTGGCGGTCCTCCCGGATCATCACGGCGTAGGTGCCGAACTCCTGGCCCAGGGTCATGGGCACGGCGTCCTGGAGCTGGGTGCGGCCCATCTTCACGACGGTGCGGAACTCGCGGGCCTTCTCCGCGAAGGCGTCCTCCAGCACCTCCAGGGCGGCCAGCAGCTCCTGGACACCGGTGATCGTGGCGATCTTCACGGCCGTGGGGTACGCGTCGTTGGTGGACTGCGACAGGTTGACGTGGTCGTTGGGGTGCAGCCGGGAGTACTCCCCCTTGCCGGCGCCCAGCAGCTCCAGGGCCCGGTTGGCGATCACCTCGTTGGCGTTCATGTTGGACGAGGTGCCGGCGCCGCCCTGGATCACGTCGACGCGGAACTGCTCGTGGAGGCGACCGTCCAGGATCTCCTGGCAGGCCGCCACGATGGCCTCGGCCCGGACGGTGTCCAGCAGCCCGAGCTCGTGGTTGGCGCGGGCGGCGGCGAGCTTGACGGCCGCCAGGCCCCGCACGAGGTGGGCGTGGCCGCCCAGCGGGAGGCCGGTGATGGGAAAGTTCTCCACGGCGCGCAGGGTCTGCACGCCCCAGTAGGCGTCGGCGGGGACCTGGCGGTCGCCGAGCAGGTCGTGCTCGGTGCGGAAGGCGGGAGCGGTCACGGTTCTCTCGGTTCTCTCGGATGTCACGAGGTGGTGGGTGTCAGGGGCGGTGGGTCAGCGGGCGGTCGGTCGAGGGGTGGCGGGTCAGCCGGGGCGGATCAGCAGGCGGCGGACGGCGGGGGCGGATCAGCCGGCGACGAGGTCGACGGCGTGCAGCGACCCCACGGTGCGGCCTCCGCCGAGCACGGGGACACGGTCCATTCCGGCGAGCGCTGCCGGGTCGACGCCGAGCTGCCGCAGGACCTGCGCGGTCACCGGCATCCGGGCGCGGTCGGCGCCGTCGGCGATCTTCACGGCCAGGCCGCGCCCGTCGGGCAGGCCCACGAGCTGCAGTCCCTCGAAGCCGTCCTTGGCCAGCAGGCCGGGGATCCTGCGCATGAGTTCCGTGACGTCACGGCCCTCGCCGGCCACCTGCTCGGGGTGACGGGTCATGGCGGACGTCACCCGGCCCTCGGGCGTCCCCGGGGCGGCCGAGGCGAGCCGGGCGAAGGCGGTGGCCATGCCCCGGAGGGTGACGGCGAACAGGGGGGTGCCGCAGCCGTCGGTGCTGCCGGGTCCCAGCGGTTCACCGGTCAGCTCCGCGAGGACCTCGGCGATCAGCTGCTGCAGCGGGTGACCGGGGTCGGTGTAGCCGGCCACGGGCCAGTCGTTGACCCGGCAGGTGGCGACCATGGCCGCGTGCTTGCCGGAGCAGTTCTGGGCCAGGCGCGAGGGCCCCTCACCGGCGCGCAGGGCGGTGGTCCGTTCGGCGGACCCGTACGGCAGGTCGGGCACGTTCTCCAGGGCGGTCTCGTCCGCACCGTGTCCGGCGAGGATGCGGCGGGCGCCGTCCCGGTGCAGGGGCGCCCCGGAGTGGCTGGCTGCGGCCAGGGCCAGCAGGTGCCCGGGCAGATCGAGTCCGGCGCGGAGCATGGCCACCGCCTGCAGCGGCTTGAGGGAGGAGCGGGGGTAGAAGAGGGCCAGGGGGTCTCCTGCTTCGAGCAGGATCCGCCCGGCGGCGTCCGTGGCCACGAGCGAGCCGTGATGGACGCTCTCGACGACGCCGTCGCGGACCTGTTCGGCGACGGGCACGTGCTGCGGGCGGGCGGTGGACAGGGGTGCCCGGAGGGCTGCGGTGGTCATGCTGGGTCCTTGCTGGAGGCGATGGGCGCGGGCGGGGGCGCGCGCCGGAGGGAGGCGCCGGACGGCGCCCCGCACAGAACGGCGGGCAGGGTGGAGGACAGGGTGGAGGACGGGACGGCGGGCGAGCAGGGCGGAGACCGCGGATGCTCGAGCGGAGAGCGGAGAGCGGAGAGCGGGGAAGCCGGAGCGGAGGGCGGGACGGCCGCCGGGCTATTCGCCGCTGATGGCGCCGAGGGCGCCGCGAACGGCCGTGAGGTGGTCCTGCATCGCGGCTTCCGCCTCGTCGGCCGCGCCGTCCCGGATGGCGTGGAAGATGCGCAGGTGCTCCTCGTCGGAGCGCTTCTGGCGGTCCGCCACCACGTTGAGGGTTTCGGACTGCTGGTAGAGCGCTTCGCGGATGTCGGCGATGACCTTCTCGAACACCCGGTTGTGGCTGATCCGGGCGATGGCGGCGTGGAAGCCGGTGTCCAGCTCGACCCAGGCCTGGGGATCGTCCTCGGCCGCCATCGCCGCCACGACGTCGTGCAGGAACCGCACGTCCTCGTCCGTGCGGCGGAGCGCGGCGAGGCCTGCCGCGGGGACCTCGATGTGCGGCCGGGCCTCGTGCAGGTCCCGCGCCGAGTACGGGCCGAGGGCCAGGTCCTCGGACACCCGCTGGGCGACGACGAAGGTTCCCTTGCCGGTGCGGCTGACGGTCAGGCCCAGGGCGGCGCAGGAGCGCAGCGCTTCACGGATCACGGACCGGCTCACCCCGTACCCCTGGGCGAGAGCCGCCTCCGAGGGCAGCTTCTCCCCCACCGCGAGCTGTCCCGCCTGGATCTGTGCGAGCAGGTCCTTGAAGACGGCTTCCGCCGCGCTGAAGCGCTCGACCGGCTGTCCGGCTGTCCGGCTGTCTGACAGGTTCATGTGCTCAGCATGATACAGATCACACCGAGCTGTCAAGAGGTGCCGCCCTGCCCGTCGGCCCACCACCCGTACGCCATAGAGCCACGCTCCCCCGGCCGGGACCTCCTGGTGCACCGGATGCGGGGCGCCCTCCGGCAGCTCGTGGATCGGCCGCTCCGGGCTCGGGCGGCACGAGCAGGACCACCTGCCGCTTCGTGGAGGTTCTCGCCAGGTCCGCCTGCTCTGCTGGAGCAGGACCTTCCACGAAGCGAGCAGAAGCAGGTGCGTGATCACAGCCAGGAACCCCGTGCCCGGCACCGGCCGCCTCGGACCAGCCCCGACCCGTGAGCCGGCCGGCACCCGGCAGCTCACCGTGCCGCCTGCCCGTCCGCCCTCGTGATGACCGTCGAGGACATGCGCGGGCGCCGGCGCCGACCCCGGCGGGCGCTTCTGGGCCTTCTCCTCCTGGGCACGCTCGCGGCAGCGCTGGCCCTCCTCGGGCCCGGTGTGCTCAGCGGCCTGCGCGCAGGGGACGGCTGGTTGCGCTGGGGCCCGGAGTGCACGGTCGAGACCTCGGAGGGTGAGGTCGAGCTCGACCGTGAGGAGGCGAAGCGGGCCACGACGGCGGTCGCGCTCGCCGCCCGCGGGGCGGAGGCCCCGGACACCTCCGGCATCGACGCGGCGGTGCTGCAGCGGCTGGCCGAGGGGCCGCCCGAGGACGCCGGCGCGAGCCTGAGGTGCCGGGGCTCGGCCGCTGGTGATCTGCCGGAACAACAGCTGACCAGCACCGGTCTGACACCGCGCGCCGAGCAGCTCCGCGAGGCGATGACCGGGGTGTTCGGCGAGCAGAGCCTGGGCGGGTTCGCCCCGGGCGGTGTCGACCAGGGGCACGGAGGGGAGTCGACGCACTACGACGGCCGCGCCGTCGACGTCTTCTTCCGCCCGGTGACCGAGGAGAACCGGCGTGAGGGGTGGCTGCTGGCCCACTGGCTGGTCGCCCATGCCGAGGACCTGGACGTCCAGTACGTCATCTTCGACGACCGGTTCTGGAGCGCCCACAGCCCGCGAGGGCAGTGGCGGGACTACGACGCGCCCGACCCCGGCAACGAGATCCTGCGCCACCTCGACCACGTGCACGTGGACGTGCTGCGCGGAGGTCCTGACTGAGGCGCGGGTCGTGACCTCGATCAGTGGAACCGCACCTGCACGGCGTCGGGCCGCAAGCCCACCGGAACCTCAGCATTCCTGTTCCGTCCACCGGAACCTCAGTCCTCTCTCCGAGGGGACCCGTCAGGGGTCACGGCCATGTCGGAGGTGACGCCAGGCATAGGCTGGCGTCACCATGTTGATCCTCGAGGGCCGCAGCAAGAGACCGTCGGCAGGGCCGCGAGGCCCAGGGCACGGCCCAGCCGCCGCTGACGCGTGCCACCAGGGCGACGTCGTCGTCACGAGCCTCGACCGGTGGTGAACGACGCGGTCCTGCGGGTGCCGGGGATGCCGCTGCTGCTGACGATGACCGTGCTGGGCTTCTCGGGGTATGCCGCGCTGCTGGCGGTCGCGCCGCTCTGGGCGGTGCACGGAGGCGCTGACACCGTCGGGGCGGGGCTGGTGAACGGCGTGCTCATGGCCTTCACCGTGCTCACGCAGCTGTTCGTCCCCCGTGCGCTGCGCCGCTTCGGCTGGGCCCCGGTCCTCGTCACGGGCATGCTGCTGCTGGGACTGCCCGCCCTGGCGCACGGCCTCAGCGATGCGCTCGGGCCGACCCTGGTGCTCTCCGCGGTGCGCGGGCTCGGTTTCGGCGTCCTGACCGTGACCGGCAGCGCCCTGGTGGCCGAGCTGGTGGAACCCGAACGTCGCGGGAGGGCGATCGGGGCCTACGGCCTGGCGATCGCGGGACCGCAGGTCGTGTTCTTGCCGGCGGGACCGTGGCTCGCCGACCGGCTCGGTTTCTGGGTCGTGTTCGCCGTGGCAGCCCTGCCCGCGGTGGCCGTCGTGCCCGCGATCGGCCTGGCCCGGATGCTGGACCACGCCCCGGAGGAGGACGAGCAGGAGCGGGCGCCCTATCCGAGCCTCTTCCCTCCGATGGCACTGCTGATCGCCGTCACCCTGGCCGGCGGTGCGCTCATCACCTTCATGGCCCAGATGAGCAGCAGCACCGTGCTGACCGCCCTGGCGCTGCTGCTGATGAGCGTCGTCGCCGCGCTCACCCGCTGGCGGATCGGCTCCTTGTCGGACCGGCACGGACCGCGCCGGTTCCTCGCGCCGCTGGTGCTGCTGACCACGGCGGGGATGATCGTCATCGCCTGGGCCGTCCGGGATCCTCAGGCGACCCAGGCCCCGGCGCTGCTGGCCGGAGCAGCCATGGTGGGCGCCAGCTACGGCGGGCTGCAGAACCTCACCCTGGTCGTGACCTTCCAAGCCGTCAGCCGGCAGCACTACGGACCGGCCAGCGCGGTGTGGAACATCGGCTTCGACGCCGGGACCGGCATCGGCGCGGTCGTGGTGGGGATGGTCGCCGCGGGGACCTCGTTCAGCACCGCGCTGCTGGTCGCCGGAGCGATCTCGCTGCTGACACTGCCGCTCGCGCTGCGCCGGCACATCCCAGCCCACGGGTGATCTGACGCATCCGGCACATCCGTCGTGGACAGGGAATCCCGCTCGCGCTGTCGAGTCGGCGGGTGACCCGCCCGCTCGGCGGTTCCGGAGGATCCGCTCCGGTGCCTCGTGGCGGACGCAGCGGGTGCCGAAGGCCCCCAGGCAGGGCGGGCCCGCCCCGGGTGACACCGGACGACGGGAGGGGTGTGCACGGGCGGCGGCCGGTCCTAGGGTGAGGAACGGACCGGGCGGATCCGGACGTGCCGGGCCGCAGCACCCATGGACGCCTGCCGCGGCGCCCACCGCTGGAATGCCGTCCGCCACCGCCGTCGAGGAAAGGCCCCTGCCATGAGCGTCACCGATGATCTTCTGCACCACGCCGAGACCTATGCCGCCGGCTTCACCCGAGGCGATCTGCCCATGCCCCCGGCCCTCCCGGTGGCAGTGGTGGCCTGCATGGACGCCCGGCTGAACCCCTACGGACTGCTCGGCCTGAGCGAAGGCGACGCCCACATCATCCGCAACGCCGGCGGGGTGATCACCGACGCCGAGGTCCGGTCCTTGGTGATCAGCCAGCGTCTGCTGGGCACCCGAGAGATCATCCTCATCCACCACACCGACTGCGGCATGCTCACCTTCACCGACGACGCCTTCAAGGCACAGATCGAGGCCGACACCGGGATCCGCCCGCCGTGGTCACCGGAGTCCTTCGCCGACCCCGACGACGACGTCCGCCAGTCGATGGCACGGATCGCCGCCAACCCCTTCATCCCGTACAAGGACAGCGTGCGCGGATTCGTCTACGACGTGACCGACGGCTCCCTCCGGGAGATCCACTGACCCACGACAGCACCGAGGGCGGTGACAGTGGTCGATCGGCCCGGGGCACTCGGATGGGACGCAGCTCCCTCCGGGAGCTCCCGCTGAGCTACCCCGAGGTCGGGGCCACGCGCGGCCCCCTGCCGGAGGGCTACCACCACCTGATGCGCCACCGCACCATCGGCACCGGTGCGACGACGTTCCGCGCCGCGGCCGAGCAGCTGATGCACTGGGACCTGCACCGCCGCGCCGGCCTCACCGTCGCACCGACGACCCCGTCGGCCGCCCCCGGCACACGGGTGCTGCTGGGCCTGGGGCGCGGACCGCTGGCCCTTCGCTTCGGCTGCGAGGTCGTCTACGTCCTGGCGGAACCGCGCCGACGAGGCTTCGCCTACGGCACGCTGGAGGGCCACCCCGAACGGGGTGAGGAGCTCTTCGACCTGCAGTGGCGGGCGGACGACACCGTGGTGCTGACCATCACCGCCTTCTCCCGGCCGGCCACCTGGTGGGCCCGCGCCGCGGCACCCCTGAGCCGGGCCGTGCAGCGACGGACCACCCGCCGGTACCTGCACGCCCTGTGAGGACCCGTCTTCGACCGCACGGAGCGCTCGAGGTCCGCCGGCCGGGACACTGACGACCTGAGCGCTGGTCGTGTCCGTGCGGGCGGTCGCCGTCGGTGGTCCCCAGAAGTGTGGGCCCACGCCGCTCGCCGATTGCGGTCCCACGGCGCCGGACTGTGGGACCGTTTCCATCAGTGAACTACCGCGTGCAGGGTGCGGGGAACTCCGACCAGGGGAAGTGGGAGCAGGAATCCATGTTCTACATCGTCACGGGCATCGTCCTGGCCTCCATCACCGTGCTCTCGATCGTCGCCTGGACGATGTCCCCGAAGGAGACCGTCCGGAAGGACGCGGACGGCGAGCACGTCCGCCCCGGCGCCACGAGGAAGGCGGCCGGCCTCACTGCCGTCAGCGCCCTGGTGCTCCTGCTGCTCGTCACCGCCGGGACCACGCTGGCCCGAGTGGGTGCCCGTGAGGTGGGGATCGAGACCAGCCTCGGCAAGTACTCCCGCACCCTGCAGGCGGGATGGCAGATCAAGGCGCCCTGGGCCGAGGTCGAGACCTTCTCCACCCAGCTGCAGCGCTCGGAGATGGACGCCCCGATCGCCTTCGCCGGCGGCGGATCCGGCACCCAGCACATGACCGTGCAGTGGACCATCACGGGGGAACAGGCCCAGGAGCTGTGGTCCCGGTACCGGCAGTTCGAGAACGTCGACGGGATGCTCGTCCAGCCGGCCGCCAGGGAAGCGGTCGCGACCGTCCTGGCGTCGTACACACCCGCTGAGGCCCGTGCCGAGGGCAAGGTGGAAGAGGTGCGCGAGGCAGTGGAGGAGGCTCTGACCGAACGCCTGTCCCCGTACGGGGTGCAACTGGATTCCGTGGCGCTGCCCCCGGCGGCACTCGACCAGACGGCACAGGACGCGCTGAATCGGGTCGTGGAGGCCGAAGCCAACGTGGACCGCGCTCAGTCCCGCCTCGAGCAGGCCAAGATCGACGCCGAAGCGGACCGGGAGCGCAACAAGAACGTCACGGCGGAGAACCTCGTCCTCGAGTGCCTGACCATCACGAACAACTGGAACGTCAACGAGAACGGGCCCCTGCCGGCCACGTGGAACTGCTTCGGCGGGGACGCCGCGGACGTCCTCGTGAACTCGAACCGGTAGCCCACGAACACTGCGGAGCACGCAGACGCAGTCCCGGTGCGGACCCGGCGGTCCGCAGTGTGCTGATCGGCAGCAACAATCGGCCGATCAACGCGGGGACCTGCCCGAACGTTGTGCGCCACCTGTCTGGGCACCAGCATGAGAAGCACGGCCGTGTCCCCGCACCGCGCGGACAGGCCGGACCCCTCCTGGCGGCGGGGTCAGCGCGGTGGGGCGGGGAGTACAGGGGGTGGACATGAGCGTCTGGACGGTGCAGGTCACGATCAGCACGACCCGTCGGGTGGACGCTCCCACGGTGGCGATCCTGCTGGCCGGCGTCACCGCCTGCCAGAGAGTGTCCTGCAGCCACGGGGTGCCGGGGGTGTCCGTGCTGCTGGCCGTGGAGGCCGCCACGGCCGCTGCCGCTTACGGTGCCGCTCTGGTCCACCTGGTCACCGAGGTGCTGCCGCGGCTGGAGGGGCCGGTCCTGACCGATGTGCTCATCAGCACGGGCGCGCAGTCCCTGCCGGAGCATCCCGCGAGGGGGATGTCCGCCGTGGGCCGGGGCGGGACCGCCCCGGCATGAGGCCCGCTTCCCCGGAGCGGAGGCGGCCACGTCGCAGCCCTGGAGGATTCGCGGGCGCCGCGGGGCGGTGACGGTCAGATGCAGGTCCCTCGAACTCAGCACGTCACCGGGTGTCGAGAACGTGGTGCCGGCTCCGTCCCAGGTGCACCAGTGGCCACCACAGTCCGACCGACGAACAGGGAGAACCACCATGACGATTCAGCGGATGGACCACGTGGGCGTCGTCGTCGACGACCTCGAAGCCGCCGTGGCGTTCTTCGTCGACCTCGGTCTCGAGCTGGAGGGGCAGGCGCCGATCGAGGGGCAGTGGGTGGACCGTGTCGCCGGGCTCGAGGGAGTCCGGGTCGACATCGTGATGCTGCGCACCCCGGACGGCCACGGTCGGCTCGAGCTGACGAAGTTCCACACCCCGAGAGCGGTCAGCGCCGAGCCGCAGGACGCCCCGGGGAACACGCTGGGCCTGCGCAGCATCATGTTCACCGTCGACGACGTCGACGCCGCTGTCGCCGGTCTGCGCGCCCACGGCGCGGAACTCGTCGGTGAGGTGGTGCAGTACCAGGACAGCTACCGGCTCTGCTACGTCCGCGGCCCCGCAGGGATCATCGTCGCGCTGGCAGAGCAGCTCGGCTGACGGGCCGTCACGCCCGTGGGGCACCGCGGCCCGTGCAGCGGCGCCCCACGGGAAGGCCCCGCGGCTTCAGACGATCACCGTCAGCCCGCTCCACAGCAGCGGCAGCCCGCGGACGGTGAGGTACTGATCGACGGTGGTCACCGACGGCGAGGTCAGATCCTCCTCGGCCTCCCACAGCGCGTCGCACTCGTCGCAGACCCGCACGATCTCCTGGGTGGGCTCCACCCGGTAGCGGATCACCCGTCCGGCCTCGCACTCCGGGCACTCGTCGGGCTCCATGCCGGCCTCCTCCTCTCGGGTTCCCGGCCTGGCGCCGGGACGATCATCGGATCGATGGAGGACCCCGCCGCGCTGGGGCTCAGCGCTCACGAGGTCCTCGAGTGATCAGATTGTGCACCGGCTGACCCCGGTGGCGGAAGCACCCGGTCCTCCGCGCCGTCCGGAGCCTGCAAGGTCTGCTCGGGATCATGGTGCTCCCCTGGTCGGTCCGGCTGCTCCGGACATCCTGTGCTCGGTCCACCCGCCGTCCCGCGCCCGGGATCTGCCGCCGGCGCCTGTCGTGCGCATAGGATCGAGGCGGGTCGATGCCCGTGCCTCTCTGCGTTCGACCCCCTGCCCTTGCTCGATCCCCGACGACCGGAGCTCCTCGTGCGCCGCGCTGCTACCGTCCTGCTCTCCCTCTCCGTCCTGGCCCTGACCGGCTGCGGGCCGACCGCCGACGACATCCAGGCGATGGTGGACGGCGAGACCGCCTACGACGACGCGCTGGCGCTGCGCGAAGCCGTCGTCGACGCCGGTGTCGAGTGCCCGGGCACGGATCAGCTGTCCGCGCCGGCCGATCCGGCGACCACCTTCCTCGACTGCGCCAACGGCGAGATGGCGATGGCGGTCGCGGGCTCCGAGGAGAGCATGGAGGAGCTCCTGGGGGCGTTCCGCGGCGAGGTGGACGTCTCCGTCCTGCAGGCGACCAACTGGTTCGTCCTGTCCAGGACCGAGGAGCCGCTGCAGCGGTTGCAGGACGAGCTCGGCGGGCAGATCACCACGAACCGCTGACCCGGCACGGCTTCAGCGCACGTCCGGCAGGCGGGGTCCGGGTTCGGCGCGCACAGCGGTACGACAGGAGGCGGTGGAGGCTGGACATCGCGCTCCGCCAGGCCCTACCGTCTCGACAAGCGGTGGCAGACCACGAGCGGAAGGCGTCCCATGCTGAGGCCCGTCGCTGAGGGCGTTCTCGTGCACGAGAGCGAGTTCCTCCAGAGCAACTCCGTCCTCGTGCAGGGCCCGGCCGGTGTGCTCCTCGTCGACCCCGGCATCACCCGCGACGAGATGGCCGCCCTCGCGCACGACCTCCACGAGTCGGGCCGGCCCGTCGTGGCCGGCTTTTCGACGCATCCCGATTGGGACCACGTGCTCTGGCACGGGCTCTTCGGCGACGTGCCGCGATACGGCACCTCCCGCTGCGCGGCCTCCGTCCACGGTCTGCTGTCCCACGCGGACTGGCAGGCCCGCATCGCCGTGGGGCTGCCACCGGAGTACGCCGAGGAGATCCCGATGGATCTGCTCGGCCTCATCACCGGGCTGCCCGCCGACGCCGCACGCATCCCCTGGGACGGCCCCGAGGTCCGGATCATCGAGCATCAGGCCCATGCCCCGGGCCATGCGGCGCTGCTGATCGAGGAGCACGGCGTTCTCGTCGCCGGCGACATGCTTTCCGACATCCTGATGCCGTTCCTCGATCTGGAGGCCGCGGATCCGATCGAGGACTACCTCGCCGCCCTGCGGCTGTTGGAGAGCGTGGCCGACGACGTCGTCGCCGTCATCCCCGGTCACGGATCGGTCGGCGGCGCCGAGCAGGTCCGCGCACGGATCGAGCAGGATCGCGCCTACGTGGTGACCCTGCGAGACGGCGGTGTTCCCGACGACCCGCGGGTCGGCCCCTCCGCCCCGTTGGACTGGCTGCCCGACGTCCACCGATGGCAACTGCAGCAGCTCGCCCGCAGAAGATAGCCCGACGGGACGCCCGGACGGAGAGCACCTGCTGAAGCGTGGCCCGCGGGCGGCTTCGGTTGCCCGATCAGATCACAGGGGCTGTCGGGGTGGCTGCGGAGTCAGTGCTCGTCCGGTGCTGACGGCCGGCTTCGTCGAGCGGCTGCGCGCAGCGCCGTCAGGATCGTGTGGATCAGCCGGGCCCCAGTGGGGTGGGTGCGGGTGTGGGCGACGATGCGCCGGTGGACGGCCGGGTCGACCAGCGGCCTCGTCGTGAGATTCGCCGGCAGCCCGGTGAGCGCGATCCGGGGCAGCACCGTGATGCCCAGCCCGGCCGCGGCGAGGCTGGTGGCCGCGTGGTGGTCGTCGAGACGGGCGACGTAGTGCGGGGTGTAGCCGGCGGCGTGACAGGCGCGGGTGATGATGCGTCCGGTGGGGCCGTCGTGGATGTCGTGGTCGATCCAGGGCTCGTCACGCAACTGCCCCATGGTCACCGTGGCCCGAGCGGCCAGCGGATGGCCGACCGGCAGCACCACGCAGAAGTCCTCCTCGTGCAGGGCGTGGCGCTGGTATCCCTCCAGATGACCGGGGAGCCCGTCGAGGGACTCGTTGCGCACGTCGACGTCAGGGGCCCGGCGGCCGCCGGTGGGGTGCAGTTCGTTGATGCTGATCTCCACCACCACCTCCGGGGACCGGGCGCGCAGTGCGACCACCACCTCGGGCATCCAGGCCTGGGCCAGGGAAGCGAAGCAGGCGACGGCGACCTGCTCAGCGCGGCCCTGCCGCAGATCCTCCACGGTGCGCTCGAGGCGTTCCAGGCTGTTGAGGGTGTCCGCGCTGGCCTCGCACAGGTGCCGGGCGGCAGGGGTGGCCTCGATGCCCCGGCCGTTCTTCTCGAACAGGACCAGCCCGGTCTGCCGGGCCAGAGCGCGGAGGTGCTGGCTGACGGTGACCGGGGCCAGGTGCAGGTTCCGGGCGGCGGCGTGGATCGAGCCGGCGGCGATGACGGCGCGCAGGATGGTGAGCCGGTGCGGGTCGAGCATGCCCCGACCGTACGCTTTCACCTGTCAATGGGACGGAAATCCTTGCTAGTGCTGAAGGGTGGTGCGGTGGCACGGTAGAGGCCGTGGATCACTGACCGGAATGGAGCTGCCGTGGACACCTCGAGCTATCTGGCCCTGCTGGGAGTGGCCGTGGTCCTGGCTCTCACCCCGGGACCCGACACCGTCCTGACCCTGGGCTACGCCCTGCGCCGGCGGCGGGACGGCATGCTGGCCTCTGCCGGTTCCGCGGTGGGGGTCTTCGCCTGGGCCGGGCTGGTCGCGGTGGGGGTGGCCGCCTTCCTCAACAGCTCCCCGGCGGCCTTCCAGGCGCTGCGCCTGCTCGGGGGCGCCTACTTGTTCTACCTGGGCTACCGAGCGGTGACCGCTCACGCGCCTGCCCCGGCCACCGCGGTCCCGGCGACCATCGGTGCCGCCCAGGTCGCCGGCTCGACCGCCGCAGCTCCCCCGACCCGTCCGGAGCCGTCCCGGCGGAGGGCGCGATCGGCCTTCACCGCGGGGCTGGTGTGCTGCCTCACCAATCCGAAGACCGGGCTGTTCTTCCTGGCCCTGCTGCCCCAGTTCACCCCGCCCGGGGCCGGGGCGCTGTTCGTGGTGGTGGTGATGGGCGGAACGGTGGCGGCCACGATCGGGGTCTACCTGCTCGCCGTGGCCCTGGCCGCCCACACGGCCAGCACCTGGCTCAACCGTCCCACCGTGACCCGCCGGATCGAACTCGTCTCCCGGGCGGTCTTCGTGGCGCTGGGACTGATGACCACCGTCCCCGTGCTCGCCTCCTGGGTCTGAGGGGACCCCCCGCACGACCGCTTCTCCTTCCCAGGACCCCACTGCGTCTCAGCGCCCCGTCTATCTCGAGCAGTGCGCCTTCAGGAACGCCCGGTGGTGGGGCATGGTGTTCACCACCGCACAGCACGGCGGTCCAGGTCCTCTCGGCGCCCCGGTGCGAACCGGTGCGATCGTCGTCACCGGTGAGATCGACGCCCCCTCGGCCCAGCCGGTCGACCAGGGCTGGGCGTCGAGGAGGTGCGATGCATCACTCCACGACCGACCGACCGTTGACGCCACCGGGCGCCGAACGGCGCCACGTCTCCACCGCGGCCGGACGCCTCGGTGTTCTCCACGCCGGTGTTCCGACCCCGGGCAGGTGCCCGCTCGTGCTCGTCCATGGCGGCGGGACCGACAGCTCGTCCATCTCTTGGTACCGCCTGGTCGAGCCGTTGGCAGCCGATCGTGAGGTGTGGGCGGTGGACCTGCCGGGATCCGGCACCAGCATGGACGTCGCCCCAGTCGGCGGCCCCGGCACGATGGCGGACGTGCTGGCCGAGGCACTGGCCGCACTCGGTGTCGGTCCGGCCGCGGTGTGCGGTGTGTCCATGGGTGGGGACGTTGCGCTGAATCTGGTGTTGAGGCACCCCGAGCGCGTCGCCGGCCTCGTGCTGATCGCCCCCGGCGGGCTCGTGCCCTCACTCGGGTCCGCCGGCATGCACCGTGCCGCGTGGCTTGCTGCGCAGCTGCCCGACCGAGTCCTGCTGCCGGCGGGACGGTTCGCGAACCGGTTCGTCCGCACCGCTCTGCGCGCCATCGTGAAAGATCCAGCGTGCCTGCCCGTCGAGGTGGTCAAGGAGTTCGCGAGGCTGGACCGGGACCGCCGTGGCGTCCTGGGGTACGCCCGGTACAACCAGGCCACGCTGGGCCGGGACCGGATGCTCAACGATCTGACCGACCGGCTCCAGGAGATCGGGGTGCCCGCGCTGTTCTTCCACGGAGCGGACGATCCGGTCGTCGACCCCGAGGGCTCGCGGCGTGCGGCGGAGCTCATCCCGCGGGCTCGTCTCGTGCTGGTGCCCGACTGCGGTCGCTGGGCGCAGCTGGAGCGCCACGACGAGTTCCTCGCCCGGGTGCACCCGTTCCTGACGGAGACGGACCGTGGGGCGACGTCCAGCTGAACGGTGTGCCCGAGCCGCTGACGGTCGTCGAGGAGCGGCCCCTGCCGCTGGTGGTCCGATGGTGATGGCCCTCCGCAAGGGCAGCGCCCCGTTCCTGCTCCCTGTCCAGGGAACGGACCACGCGCAGACGCTCCAGCTCTGTCCCCGCAGGCGACGCCGCTGACGAAGTCCCGCGCCCCGAGAGCGGTCACCGCCGCGCCGTCACGCAGGTGCCTCACGGCACGGAGAGGTTGACCTGCCCACCGGTGGACTGGATCATCGGCTACCAACGGGACACCGGACGCCCCATGGCGCTGTCCGTTCCACACCTCCCGTCCGCCCCGGGGCACCAGAGAGGTATCCCATGGACCTGATCGACCTGGCTCACGTCACCCCGGAGACCACCGAGCTCGTCGGCGGCAAGGCCGTCGGCCTCGGGGCCCTCATCTCCGCGGGCGAGCGCGTGCCGGACGGGTTCTGCCTGACCACCGAGGCCTACCGCTCGGGCGCCGTCCCCGAGCGGGCCGTCCTGACGGCCTACGAGCACCTCGGCGGTGGCCCCGTCGCCGTCCGCTCCAGCGCCACGGCCGAGGACCTGCCGGACGCCAGCTTCGCCGGCCAGCAGGACACCGTCCTCGACGTCGGGGGCGAGGACGCACTGCTCGAGGCCATCCGGCAGTGCTGGGCCTCCGTGCACAGCGAGCGCGCCGTCGCCTACCGGGACGGGCAGGGGCTGGAGACCGACGACCCGGCGATGGCTGTCGTCGTGCAGCGCATGATCACCCCGACGGTCGCCGGGGTGATGTTCACGGCCAACCCCCTGACCGGCACCCGCACCGAGACGGTCATCGACGCGGTCCCGGGGCTGGGCACCGGCGTCGTGGACGGCACCATGGACACCGACCACTACGTCCTGCCCGGGCAGGGTCCGCTCCCCGGGCCACACGATCACGGCTGCCTCTCCCCCGACCAGCTCCGCGAGCTCCAGCGGACCGGGCAGCGGGTGCAGCGCGCCCTCGGCAGCCCGCAGGACATCGAGTTCGCCTACGACGCCAAGGGCACGCTCTGGTTGCTGCAGTCCCGGCCCATCACCACGCTCTTCCCGCTCCCGGCCGGGACCGACCCGGTGCAGGGCGACCCGCGTGTCTACATGGAGGTCGGCCACATGCAGGGCCTGCGGCGCCCGGTCACCCCCATGGGCGTGTCCGTGCTGCGGGAGACGACCCGCCGCTGGCTGCAGATCATCGGCGTCGACGACGCCGTGGTCGATCTGTTCCTCGTCGAGATCGGCGGCCGGCTGTTCATGGACCTCACCGGCTTCGTCCGCAGCCCGCGCCTGCACTCCCGCGTCCCCGAGATGGTGCAGGTCTACGGTCCGGCCGTGGCGCGAGGCGTGCGGCGCGTCCTGGACGACCCCCGCTACGCGCCCCGTCCCGCTCGTCCCGGTTGGCGCGCGTTCTCCGCCGGTGCGACCGCGCGGCTGCTCCTGGCCGTCGTGCCCGCCTCGCTGCTCGGCGCGCTGCGGGCCCTGGCACGGCCCGCCGCCGCCCGCGAGCGTGCGTTCCACGAACTCGAGCAGGTCCGCCGGCAGCCCCGGACCGGACCGGCGGACACGGCGAGCCGGATCCGCTCCGCCGCCGGTCTGCAGGACGCGACGATGACCGGGCCGATGATGCGCTCCCTGCCACCACTGTGGGGAGCGCTCATCGCCCAGGGAGTGGCCGGCTGGCTGCTGCGCGGCGTCCTGGAGCCCGGCGAGCTGAACGCGACCCTGCGCGGCATGCCCCACAACGTCACGACACAGATGGACCTGAAGCTCTGGTCCGTCGCCGAGGCCGCGCGTCCGCACCGCGAGCTGCTAGTCAGCACCGCTCCGGACGAGCTCGCCGCGCGCTTCTCGCGCGGCGAGCTGCCCGAGTTCGGCCTGACGGCCTTCCTGGAGGAGTACGGGATCCGGGGCAGCGCCGAGATCGACGTCGGCTCCCCCCGGTGGGCCGACGACTCCACCCCCGTGTTCGCCGCCCTGGCCGGGTACCTGCAGGTGACCGACCCGGACCAGGCCCCGCCTGCCCGGTTCGCCCGCGCCGCCGTCGAGGCCGAGGCCGCCCTGGCAGCGCTCGTCGACCGCGCGCAGCGCACCCGGCCGCTGCGGGCCCGGCTCGCCGGCTCCCTGCTGCGCCGCAGCCGGGAGCTGGCCGGCCTGCGCGAGCTGCCCAAGTTCCTCTGGCTGACCCCGCTGGCCGAGGTGCGCCGGCAGCTGCTCACCGCGGGGGCCGAACTCACCGAGCGCGGCCTGCTGGAGCAGTCGCAGGACATCATGTTCCTGACCCTGGACGAGGCCCTCGACGCCTCGCACGGCGCGGACCTGCGCGCGGTGGTGACCGGCCGGCGTCGGGAGCACCACCGCGAGGCCCGACGGCGGCAGGTCCCGGGCCTGCTGCTGTCCGACGGCACGAACCCCCAGGCCCTGCCCGACGCCACCACGGCCGAGCACGGACCCGACGTGCTGGTCGGCCAGCCGGCGGCCACCGGGGTCGCGACCGGGCCGGTGCGCATCGTCCACCACCCGTCGGAGGCGAGGCTGCAGCCCGGTGACATCCTCGTCGCCCCGACCACCGACCCGGGCTGGACCCCGCTGTTCCTGACCCTCGGCGGGCTCATCACGGAGACCGGCTCCACGATCGCCCACGGCCCGACCGTGGCCCGCGAGTACGGCATCCCGGCCGTCATCTGCGTGCCCGACGCCACCACCCGGCTGACCGAGGGCCAGGTGGTCACCATCGACGGCGCCACGGGGCTGAACCAGACGCACGGGACGGACGGCGATGCACACCCTCCGGAGGTCCCGGACACTCGGGAACACCGGCCCAGTGGGCCGGGCCGGGCCGCACCAGGAGAATAGGCGCATGCCAGAACAATTCGCATGGGTGCCCGACCTCGAGCGGGGCGAGTGGCTTCGCCCGATGGAAGCCGAGCCTCCGGACAGCATTCTGTCGGTGGTACCGCGTGGCTTCGAGGCGTACGCGCGCGTGTTCCATCCTGTCGACCGCGACCGGCCGCGCCAGACGAGGACCTGGCAGGGTCTCGACGAGACGACCTACTTCGAGGGGGTCGACGACATCGAGGCCTCGCTCGAGACGGAGCGCACCACGTGGGCGCAGGCAGCGGAATCGTTCGGCACGACCATGCACGCCCAGGCGCAGTACGCACGGCTCGTGCGGCGTGACTGCGGCGATGTCGACGGAGCGATCGCCGCAGACGGCTGGCGTTACAGCGATACGTCCGAGGGCTGTCTCGACGCCGCGTCGCCGGCGGCGGCCTCCGCGGTGCTGGCCCGTCACACCACGACTCCGGACACCGGCATCGCCGCGATCTGGGAGGGCTGGGGCGGTTTCGTGAGTTCGGCCGGGATTGCGCGCTTCGTGCCCGCGTCCAGCGCGAGTCCGCCCGCCCGATACACCGACGACGACACCGGGCGCGGTGCCGCCCCGGCGCTGCGTAAGCGGCTTGCTGCGGCCGCGCGGCGGGGGCTCACCGGAGCGCACTCGGTGGTGAAGGCCGGCCCCGGACTTGCCCGCAAGAATCCCGCGCCGGGCACCGGGCTGCTCTCTCGAGAGATCGCAGCCGGGCCGCGGTTCGAGCTGCACGGAGACACCGGGCGGCGCTACATCCTGTTCGAGGCCGGTGCCAACGACTTCGCGGATGTCGCATGGCCCGCCCGCGCGCCCTGGGTCGACGACGCCGTGTGGGCGCACTCGCCCAGCGTCCTGTGGCCGGACGATCACGCCTGGGTGCTCGCCACGGAGATCGACTTCGACTCGACGCTCGTAGCCGGGACCAGGGCGCTCGTGCGCGAGCTCCTGGAGACCCCGGGTCTCGAGGTGCTGTTCGTTCGCACCGACGCCGACCTCACCCGGGACGGCGACGTCCTCAATCACCCCGAGTGAATTTGTGGCTCCGTACACAGCGCCGACGTCACCCGCAACAAGGGTCTTCGACGCGGCTCGCCGGCCACAGCGTGAGCGCTCCGAGCGGATGCTGGAACCCGGACGGGAACGTGCTGAGCATGGTGGCCGAGGTCGAGTCGACTCCCGTCCGCATGCGCGCCTGCGAAGGCCCGGCACGTAATGCCCCGATGGGCACCACGCGACGTCGTCGAGGTCCGCGCCGTGTGGTCGACGGGTGCGGCGTGCTGACACCGCCGTCACACGGGGAGGCTAGTCTTAAGCGCGCCCGTTCGCCCACCACGACAGAAGCCGGCCCTTGGACAACCCACTGCTGCGCCCCAGCAAGCTCCCCTATGAGCTGCCCGACTTCGGGCGGATCGAGGAGAAGCACTTCCTGCCGGCCTTCGAGGCGGCGATGGCCCAGGACCTCGAGTGCGTTCGGGCGATCCTGGCCGACCCGGACCCGCCCACCTTCGCCAACACCATCGAGGCCCTCGAACGCGGAGGCCTGGCACTGGACCGGGTCGAGTCCGTCTTCTTCACACTGACCGCCGCCCACAACACCGAGGGCATCCAGCGGATCTACCAGGAGCTCGCCCCGCGGCTGTCGGAGCACAAGGCGGACTTCACGCTCAACAAGGACCTCTATGCCCGGGTCCGGCGGGTCGACCGCACCGATCTGGACCCGTGGCAGCTGCGGGCGCTGGACGAGTACATCTCCTGGTTCGCGAACTCCGGCGCGGAGCTGACCCTGGACGACCAGCAGCGGCTCCGGGAGATCAACGACGAGCTGTCGGAGCTGAGCATCCGCTACGGCAACGATCTGATCCGGGAGGTCAACGTCTCGGCCGTGGTCGTCGACGACCCCGCGGAGCTGGACGGGCTGTCCGCCACCGACGTCGAGGCCGCCGCCTCGGCGGCCGCCGAGAACGAGATGCCGGGCCGGTACCTCCTCACGCCCTCGCTGTTCACCGTCCAGCCGGTGCTGTCGGTGCTCACGGACCGCGCGCTGCGCCGGCGGATCCATCTGGCCGCCGTCAACCGCGGCACCGGCGAGCACGGCGGCGAGGGCTCGCAGAGCCGCACGGACCTGCTGCCCGTGGCCGCCCGGATCGCCCGGCTGCGCGCGGAGCAGGCCGGGCTGCTCGGCTACCGCAGCCACGGCGACCACGTCATGGCCGGGGCCACGGCGCCGTCCCCGGAGGCGGTGCACGAGATGCTGGAGCGGATCACCGGTCCCGCGGTGCGCAACGCTCTCGAGGAGCGGGCGGAGCTCGAGGAGCTGGCCGGCCACCCGATCGAGGCGTGGGACTGGCCGTTCTGGGCCGAGCGGCTGCGCCGGGAGCGCTACGCCGTGAACGCCTCCGCGCTGCGGGAGTACTTCGAGCTGGAGTCCGTGCTGGAGCACGGGATCTTCCGCACCGCCCGGGAGCTCTACGGGCTGGTCTTCACCGAGCGCCCCGACCTGCACGGCTACCTGCCGCAGGTGCGGGTGTGGGAGGTCACCGACGAGGAGGGCCGCGGCGTGGGGCTGTTCCTGGGCGACTGGTTCACGCGGCCCACCAAGCAGGGCGGCGCCTGGATGGGATCGCTGGTGCACCAGAACCGGCTGACCGGGCAGCGCCCCGTCGTCGTCAACAACGCGAACTTCACCCGACCGCCCGCGGGCAGGCCCAAGCTGCTGACCCTGGACGAGGTGGTGACGGTCTTCCACGAGTTCGGCCACGCCCTGCACGGGCTGCTCTCCGATGTGCACCTGCCCTCCTTCTCCGGGACGAAGGTGCCGCGGGACTTCGTGGAGTACCCCTCCCAGGTGCACGAGATGTGGGTGCTGCACCCGGAGGTGCTCCGGCACTACGCCCGCCACCACCGCACGGGCGAGCCGATCCCGGAGGAGACCCTGGCGGGCCTGCGGGAGGCGTCCGCGCACGGGCAGGGCTTCCGGACCGTGGAGTACCTCGCCTCGACCTACCTGGATCTCGCCTGGCACGGGATCGAGGATCCGGCCGAGCTGCCGGACCCGCGCACCGTGGAGCGGGAGGCGCTCGCCCGCGCCGGGGTGGACGTGGACGGCATCGCCCCGCGCTACCGGTCCGGCTACTTCAAGCACATCTTCGCCGGCGGCTACTCCGCGGGCTACTACTCCTACATCTGGTCCGAGATCCTGGACGCCGACACGGCCCAGTGGTTCACCGCCCGCGGCGGACCGATCCGGGAGAACGGGCGTCGTTTCGCCGAGGAGGTGCTCTCCCGGGGCAACGAGACCGCCCCGATGGAGGCCTTCGAGGCCCTGCTGGGACGTCGCCCGCACCTCGGAGCGCTGCTGGAGCGGCGCGGGCTCCAGCAGCGGGAGGAGTTCGTCCACCAGCGGCGCGGGGCGCCCGCGCCGGACGCCCGCGGCTGAGCGCCCCGGCGCCGGGCGCAGCGGTCGAACCCCGGCGTCGTGCCGGAGGACAGGGCCGGAAGATCAGGCGAGGAGGCTCAGACCGGGAAGCTCGGGCCGGGAAGACCAGCCCGGGAGGCTCAGGCCGCGGGCCAGGCGTCGGCGATGTCCTGGCGGGTGTCCCCGAGGGTCTGCATGATCGCCTTGGTCCCGGCGAGGACCGGCATGAAGTTGGCGTCCCCGTTCCAGCGCGGCACCACGTGCTGGTGCAGGTGGCCCGAGAGGGAGCCGCCGGCCGCGGCCCCCAGGTTGATGCCCACGTTGAAGGCGTGCGGGGACGCGACGCTGCGGATCGTCGCGACCGCGGTGCGGGTCAGGTCCGTCAGCTCCCGCAGCTCCTCCAGCTCGAGCTCCGTCAGGTCGGCCACGTGCCGGTACGGGCAGACCATGAGGTGGCCGGGGTTGTAGGGGAACAGGTTGAGGATCACGAAGCAGTGCTCGCCGCGGTGGACGATCAGCGACTCCTCGTCCGCGCG
Source organism: Kocuria himachalensis (assembly GCF_054784195.1). NCBI lineage: Bacteria > Bacillati > Actinomycetota > Actinomycetes > Micrococcales > Micrococcaceae > Kocuria > Kocuria himachalensis. Next base: position 165,876 of record NZ_BAAGPL010000024.1, on the reverse strand, counting down.
GTCCGGGCCGTTGCAGAAAGGGCACCCGGGGTCCTCCCGCACGGACGGGTCCTCGCCGCGCACGTAGGCGAGCCGGTGCGGGGTCCACAGCCGCTGGAAGCTGTCCGGCACCCCGGGGATCTCGAACTCGTCCTGGCGGATCCAGTGGTGCGGGGGCCCGGCGTCGGGCGCCGTACCGGTCACTGCCCCACCCCCGCCGTCTCCGCGGCGGCGCCGGCGTCCTCCGCAACGGCCGTCGGCTCCTCGTTGACCCGGCGCTGGACGTGCGCCACGATCCGCTCGACGGCCTCGCCGACCGGGACGCCGTTGTCCTGCGAGCCGTCGCGGAAGCGGAAGGACACGGCGTTCGCCTCGGCGTCCTCCCCGCCCGCGATGAGCACGAACGGGACCTTCTCCTTGGAGGCGGTGCGGATCTTCTTGGGGAACCGGTCCGAGCCCGCGTCCAGCTCCACGCGCACGCCACGGGCCCGCAGCGTGTCCACGACGCCCTGCAGGTAGTCGTTGAAGGCCTCGGCCACCGGGATCGCCACGACCTGCACGGGGGCCAGCCACGCGGGGAACGCCCCGGCGTAGTGCTCCACGAGCACCCCCATGAACCGCTCCACGGACCCGAACAGGGCGCGGTGGATCATCACGGGCCGCTGCCGGGTGCCGTCGGCGGCCTGGTACTCGAGGTCGAAGCGCTCCGGCAGGTTGAAGTCGAGCTGGATGGTGGACATCTGCCAGGTCCGCCCGATCGCGTCCTTGGCCTGCACCGAGATCTTCGGGCCGTAGAACGCGGCGCCGCCGGCGTCCGGGACCAGGTCCAGACCGGACTCGGCCGCGACCTCGGCGAGGGTGTTCGTGGCCTCCTCCCAGAGCTCGTCCGAGCCCACGAACTTCTCCGGGTCCTTGGTGGAGAGCTCGAGGTAGAAGTCGTCCAGGCCGTAGTCCTTGAGCAGGTCGAGCACGAAGGTGAGCGTGGTGGTCAGCTCCGCCTTCATCTGGTCCCGGGTGCAGTAGATGTGGGCGTCGTCCTGGGTCATGCCCCGCACCCGGGTCAGGCCGTGGACCACGCCGGACTTCTCGTACCGGTAGACCTGCCCGAACTCGAACAGGCGCAGCGGCAGCTCGCGGTAGGAGCGTCCCCGGGACCGGAAGATCAGGTTGTGCATCGGGCAGTTCATGGGCTTCAGGTAGTAGTCCTGGCCCTGCTTGGTCAGCTCCCCGGTCTGCGGGTCCCGCTCCTCGTCCACGTGCATCGCGGGGAACATGCCCTCGCGGTACCAGTCGAGGTGGCCGGAGACCTCGTAGAGGTGGCCCTTGGTGATGTGCGGGGTGTAGACGAACTCGTAGCCGGCCTCCGTGTGCCGCTCCCGGGAGTAGTCCTCCATGGTCTTGCGGATGATCCCGCCCCGGGGGTGGAACACCGGCAGGCCGGAGCCGAGCTCGTCGGGGAAGGAGAACAGGTCCATCTCCGAGCCGAGCCGGCGGTGGTCGCGCCGCTCCGCCTCGGCGAGACGGGTCTTGTACGCCGTGAGGTCCTCCTTGGAGGGCCACGCGGTGCCGTAGATGCGCTGCAGCTGCTTGTTCTTCTCGGAGCCGCGCCAGTAGGCGGCGGCCGAGCGCATGAGGGCGTAGCCGTTGCCGATGAGCTTGGTGTCCGGCAGGTGCGGGCCGCGGCACAGGTCCTTCCAGACCGTCTCCCCGGTCTTGCGGTCCACGTTGTCGTAGATCGTCAGCTCGCCGGCGGCGACCTCCACGGAGGCGCCCTCCGCGGCGGCGTCCACGTCCGCGCCGGAGCCGGGGCCCTGGGAGAGGCCGATGAGCTCGAGCTTGTACGGCTCGTCCGCCATCTCGGCCCGGGCCTCCTCCTCGCTCACCGCACGGCGGCGGAAGGACTGGGTGGAGTTCACGATCCGCTGCATCCGCTTCTCGATGGCCTTGAGGTCCTCGGGCGTGAACGCCTGCTCGACGTCGAAGTCGAAGTAGAAGCCGTCGGTGATGTAGGGGCCGATGCCGAGCTTCGCGTCCTCGTGCAGCTGCTGCACGGCCTGGGCCATGACGTGGGCGGCGGAGTGGCGCAGCACCTCGAGGCCCTCGGGCTCGGAGACCAGGACCCGCTCCACGGCGTCCCCGTCGGCCAGCTCGGTGGCGAGGTCCCTGAGCACGCCGTTGACCCGGGCCACCACCACGGCCCGGTCCTCGCGGTACAGGTCCGCGGCGGACGTCCCGGTCCCCACCGTGCGCTGCTCGCCGTCGACGGTGAGCGTGAGGGGGGCGGACTCGGGCTGGTGCTCGGGCACGGTGGTCATGGGGAAGGTGCTCCTCGGGTTCGGCAACGGCACGCACCGGTACGGGGGGCGCGTGGCAGCGGCACCGCCGGGCGGCGCGCACTGCATCGATGGTACCTGTCGGCCGGTGCGGGCAGGGGCGGGCGGCGGCGGTGCGATGATGACCCGCGGAGGTGAGGCCGCCCGATGCCCGCAGACGTTCCCGGACCGCCCGACCCGCCCGCGCCGGGAGGGGAGGTGCCCTCTGCTCCCCCGCCGCGCTGGGCCGCTGGTCCCCGCGCTCGGCTACCGGGGCATGTACGTGGCGGCCGCGGCGGTGGTGGAACTGGGCCTGGACTACTGCGCGGCCGTGCCCGGGGCGCGGGCCCGGGGGGGAAGGGCGTGAACCGCGCCCGGCACGACGACGGGGCCCCCGTCACCATGGAGGTGACGGGGGCCCCAGAGTCGATCGGGTGCGATCAGATGCGGTCGCGAC